>NZ_JBMPIX010000029.1:0-50749 GCF_049341065.1 Pacificoceanicola algae
AGTTGTTCTCCATTGCAGATACCAGCTTGAATCACGATCAGCGCCCGGTGGAAATCCCTTTTGTCAACACGGCCTAGAATGCCCGCTGCTTTGAAAGGTCTTTTCAAAGAGCATCCTTTCTTGGAAGTTGATGCTTCATAGAATTTAGGCAGGGTCGCAAGAAAACTTGCCACAGTTGCCAACGCTTTCTGCAAAACGCGTCAGAAATGGACGACGCAAGCTGATTGAAGGAAACAGTTGCTAGGCAGCTATCGGCTGACCACCGCTCCCCCTTTGGGTGCCGGAAGCGGTAGTTTGAGAACTTGCGCAAAACTGGGTCTGGACACCGGCCTTTCCATCGCTAGGTATGGCCCTTCTCCACCGACCCCAGCCCAGAGAAAGGCCTGCCATGGACACTGCTATCGATCATCAGGACCACGAAGCGGCGGAGGATCAAGACTTGTACCCGGACATGACGGCTTGGCAGGAAATCAAGTTGGAGCGGCTGCAAAAAGACCTGCACTCGGGTGTAGCCTGGCTCCCCCAAGTCCGAGTTGAAGCGGTCCCAGAACAGTCCACTGAAAAAGGGCGCGTTGAGGAAGTCCGCATGGAAGTCGCCAGCTGGATCCTTTCCTGCGACAACAAGTTTTTGAGGGTGGATGACCCTGAAACACGCTTGGGGATAAACGACGTTGCCAAAGTGGTGAAGCCGATGATGCTTGAGTACTACGCGGATACCCCCTTTCAGGAACTCGTGATGGCCAAGGCGGGCAGTATTGTCCAGGCTTGCATTGAGAGCGAACCGATGGATCCTCGGCTGGCCTTCGGGGTGTGGTCCGGCAAAATCTACCCTGCCCCCGGAAACCCGTCACGCCGCCTTTTCCGGAACTACATGTGGGACCTGAACAGCTGGTCTTTGCCAGACTACCGTCAGCATCAGGTGCCCCCAAGCTACGGGGCCTTCAAGACCTTCCTTGACTTCGCCATACCGGACAAATCTCAGCAAACCATGCTGCTGGACTGGATTGCTTGGTCGCTTCAGAATGAGGCAAACAAGCCGAACTGGGCCATCCTGCTGTTTTCGGAGAACAAAGGGACGGGGAAATCCACTATCGGTGTGGTGCTTGAGGCTCTGTTCGGGGCGGCAAACACCGCCAAGATCGATGGTGCGGACAAGCTCGTTGCCACCTTCAATGATCGCATTTTGGACAAGAAACTGATCATAGTCGAGGAAGTCCACATCAGCAGCCGGTCCGACAATGGCAACAAGCTCAAGGATCTCATCACCAGCGACAGAACGACGGTGAACGTCAAGTATCAGCCGACAAAAACCATCCCGCTGAAGGCCTGTTACCTGTTTACGACCAACCACAAACCGCTCTGGATAGAAGCTGGAGAACGTCGCTACTACATCATTGAAATGAGCCATGACGGTCATGCCCAAGGGCCTCGGAGCGACGCGTTCACGGCGCTTGTCGGCAAGGTCATGGAACAGGTTCAAGACCCAGAACAATTGGCCGGTTTGTATGCCGCCCTATCATGCAGGAAGCTATCGCCGGAATTTGATCCGAAAAGCATGCGGTTTGAGGCTAACGCGACCCCGATCATGCGCGAACTTCAGGCGCAGTCCGGCAACGAAAGTGACGAAACTCTAGAAGCGCTTCTGGCCGAATTCAATGTGTCTGTCATCCCCAGCGCGGATTTCAAGGCCTTGGCCAAACACATGAATTTCAGGAATGACAACTCTCTGCGGAATGCTCTGATCCGCTTGGGATGGGAAAGCACAAGGTTGCGGTGGCGCGGGAAACAGCAACGTGTCTGGGCGAAGAAGGGCCTACTGGTTGAAGATGGCCGGATACTGTCCAACGATTTGGCGGGAACGCTGGAAGGTGCTGTCGAGAATGGCTTTTTGTGGTTCCCGCTGCCCTACTTTATGGAAGTGACCTGGACAGCATTGCTGACAAGAAAGCTTGATCGCAGGCCTATGTCTGACCACCCCCCCGATGCCAGAGACCACATGGACACCGGTGAGATAGGCCCGTTCCTGGACAGTACAGCGAACGCCAGCTATCAGACTTGGTTGAACGACACCCAGCTGGCAAAAGGGAATCAGAAAGGGTTCCTCCGTGTTGAAGACGCCCCCCGCTGAGAACAAAACCGCCCAACTGGCCGGTCAAGCCTATGACGCCTGTCTGCAGGCCTGCGCCAGTTTTGAAGGCGAGCTTATGCAGGATCTGGAGCCCAGAGCGTCACGGGACTGGTGGGCTGACACTTACCAAAACCATGCCGAAGACCTGGCGCAGCGCATCAAGCGGTGTCTCACCAAGGCCCGACTGGCGCCCACTGGCTGCCTTGTCCTCAAGGCTGATACGGCCAAAGCTGAAGCAACCCCGGCTCGTATCCATTGGCGCGGACGTCGGCAGAAAGTCTACCAATTGGTTGCGTGGGGGCTTTCGGGCGATCTCCCCCTCAAACGGAGTGTCATCCGCCACCTGTGCAACAACCGCCTGTGCATCAGGCCCGACCATCTCCGCGTGGGAACACAGGCCCAAAACCTCCGCGATCAGCGAGTTCGGGCGGCTGATCATTGGACCCATCTATAACTTAGTGGTTCGCCCTTTAGGCGGTTGGATTGACCATAAGCCCCGGATGTCCACTTCGAGCCCATTTTACTGATTTTCTGTGACGCGGCGAATGTCCGGTTCAGTGTGCCCTACCAAAAAAGCCGGGTGTCATTCGCAAGTGAGTGCTTAGGAGTGCAACAATCTATGTTCGCACAGGCGCTCAGCTTCATATCGCTCCAGCGCGGCGTCCACGTCCCATTTGCGGATTTCTTTTGCAGCAATGGAGCTTTTCGACAGCGCACGGGCTGCAAGCTGACGACGCACTTCGCCAACCGCCAGACACATGTGAGCTGCAGGACCGTTCAATGCATCACCCGCTCTGGAACTGGCCTGAAAATTCTGGTCACCTCGCGGCGCTCTGCGGGCGACAGCCCTTTCATAACTTCCGGCCCCAGCAGCAGCGATTCTGACAGGCAGCCGTTGGCAGTGACGACTTCGTGCCGGTCGCAGGCGAAGTGAACATAGGTGATCTTGGTTTTGCCCTTCATGTACCGAATACCGGGCAAACTGGTCAGGGCTTTCGCCGGCGCAAAGGCAACCGTGTCGAAATGCGCCATCAACTGCCCGCCACCGCCAACGATGATGCGGTGCTGTGGTGACACGATCAGGTCTTGGGCGGGGCGGTTAGGGCCCAAGGCCCCCGCCTGAATAAGCACGGGCTTATCATCAACCTCGGCGTCTTCGAGCGGGTGATCGCCACTGCGCACCCATCGGATCGGTTGCGGGCCATGATCCACGGTGGACACCAGATCACCGGGGCGCAGGGTTTCGACCGCGCGAGGGCCATCGGGCGTGTCGATCATCGTGCCGGGGGCGTAGCAGGGGACAGTGCCTTTGTTCGGGGAATCCTGCCGGTAATAGGTGGCCCCTCCATCGTCGCTTTGAAACGACGAGTTCAAAGAGCCGGTGGCCATGTTGGTGCTGGTCTGGCCGTTGGCAGGGCCCACGGTGGCAGTTACAGGATTATTGTTGAACGACAAAAATTGCAGAACCGTGCCGGTATCATCAACAAAGGCGATTGCATCCCCATTGTTGATGTCTAACAGCCCGTCGAGATTATCGAGAATATAGACGTCTTGACCATTCTGAACACTCTCTGCAATGCCCAGGTTGAGCGTTTGGCGGATTGTACCATCAGCCTGATAGAGCACGACAGTATAGCTTGAGGTGTCGGTGCCTGTAGGTATCGCTAACTCAATAAATTCGTTTGGTGGTCCCCCGTAAACATCAATTTCCGAAATATAGCCGGGCATTTATGCATCTTTCGCTGTGTACCTCAGCAGATTAGCGCAGAAAGTTTTCGCTCCGGTTAATGACGTGCCAGTATCAGGCAGCGCAGTTTCGTCGGCATCGGGGCTTTTCATGATTGGCCCCGTCCGATGTTCTGCGGAGCGGAGCTGGTTATTCGCATCCGGTTTTGGGTGCAGAGCGAAACGCAGGGTCGGTCAAAGCGTGAAATCACCGTACATCGCTTAAGCGGCTGCTCTCGCCTAAGTTCAGGGGCTGTACCCTCTGGCATTAAAGCGCTGAGCGAGACCATAGGTATCGCGCGACGGGCGGGTCAGGTTTGCGGTCATTGGCGCAGCCTCAGCGAACTGGTGCTTTGTCCCGCTTAGCCGCCCTTGGCCGAACCCCGATACGGCCCCCTGTCTTTCTCATCGCGTCGGCCAAACATTGGCCCCATCAATAAAGGTTCGTCGCTGTCTCACTGTCTCGGCGTCTCATTGTCTAGGGGTTTGGCTCCGCGAAACGCGGCTGCCCACCCTGAGGGAAGCACCCGTTCCAGGCGGATTTTCAATCCGGATGGACCCTTTTCGGACCCTTTCTGAACCGGAACACGCAATTTATCATCATGAAACCAATGATATAGCTGGTGAGGTAGACCCTACCGCCGGAGCCAAATCTTCCAAGGCATTGGAATTGAACTGAAAACTCCGTCAGGAGTCGCAGTTTGGCGATTTGGCACAACACTTGGCACTCCGCTTTGCACAGGAGTCGCCGGCCATGCCTCGCAAGCCCAAGTACAGATATCTCGAACGCCGCGGTCAGCTTTTCTACTGGCGACGTCGCTGGCCTCTGGTCGCTCCGGCTGGATGCCCAAAATTTTTTTTCAGAAAAAAATTTTTGCTCTTCCCGCTACGGACCGATGTCCCGCGCGACGCGGAGGCCATGGCCCGGAGATTGACCGATCTCACCGACCTGGCCTTCGCCGCATGTGCGGAGAAGACGATGTCGATTTCAAACGCCGAGATGGAGATGCTGCTGGTCAGCCTGTGCCGCTTTCAGATCGAAGCGGCCGATCTTGCCCGTGAGGTCGCCCCTGCCCGCAGCCTTGAAGCCGCCGAATACGAACAGGCCTGCGCGGAAGCGGCGCTTGGCACGCTGCGCCAGGCCATCCTGCTGCGCGATCGGGAGATCGCAAATGCGCCGTTGCGCATGACCGCCGACCGCCTCGGCGTGGCACTGGACGAAGCAGACCCGGACTATGCGCGCCTTGCCATGCGCGCGCTTGAGGCCATGATCGAAGCCGGTGAAGAAAACATGCGCCGGGACCGCGGTACGCCCGGAGGGACGAAGCGCTATCTGTCTGCCGCCCAGGCAGCGATGGACGCCCGCGTTGCGGTCACGCAAGCACCGGCTGCTGCTCTGACTGTGCAGCCCGCTGTCGATACGGCGGCCGGCCTTGCGGCTCTCGGCCTCGCGCCGACTGCGGCGACCGTGCCATCTGGGCCAACTGCGCCGACGACGTCCGTTCCGCAGGTGACGTGCCGCCCGGTGACAGCGCAGGTCGCGGCCTCGGCGCCTGACGTGCCCCATGCAGCGCCCGTCACTCCGGTGCCGGTACCACCCTCCACCGCTCCAGCGCCTCAAAAAGAGCCGCGTCAGCAAAAACCCGCAGACCGCAAGGTCAAGGCCGCCGAGGCCCCGCTTCGCAAGATCGCCGAGGACTACATCGCTCTGCGCTGTCAGGGCTACCGGACGTTCAAACGCACGGAAACACCGTCGGAAAAGGACGGCAAGAGCTGGGAAAAGAACTCCTCGGCGAACGTCAAGTCGACGCTCCGCCTGCTCGAAAAGGGGCTTCCGGTCTCTGATTTGGCACTGGTGACAGAGGAGATGCTGACCGAATTCTGGACACTCGTGACGCGCCTGCCGCGGTCCTATGCGGACAAGCCCTCCGAAAAACGCAGCCTGCGCCAGATCGTGGCCGAGACGGACGCCCATGACGACCGGAACGAAGCCCTGACACGCGCACGGCTCGAGAAACAGGGGGCAAGCCCCGGCAAGATCGAGTTCCAGATCCTGATCGAAAAGACGCCGCGTATGCGGGTGGCCACAATCTATCGCCACATGCAGGACGCTCAGCGGATCTGCCGGTTCGCGGTCGCCAAGGGCCACTTGGCCCAAAACATCATGGAAGACCACATCTGGGACAAGCGCGAATACGACCAGCGCGAGTTGCATCAGGAAGACAACAAGCGCGATGCCTGGTTCGACGACCTGCCGGCACTGCTGCGGAGCCGTGTGTTCCAGCAGCCTCTGGACGAGCCCGGCGATCCGATGTTCTGGGCGCCGCTGATCTCGGTCCACAGCGGATTGCGCAGCGAGGAAATCCTGCAGCTGGCCACAGGCGACATCCGTGACGTGGACGGGATCCCCTGCTTCGTCCTGCAACAAGGGGTTGGTCAAAGCCTCAAGAGTTCTGCCGGGCGGCGCACCGTACCGGTCCACAAGAACCTGATTGAACTGGGGCTGCTCGAACTGGTCGCTCTGCGCAAGCGCGACGGCGAACCCCGCCTGTTTCCCTGGCTCGAACGCAGCAAGGCCAAGAAAACCTTCACAGAAACGTTTTCGAAGAATTTCACGAAGTATCGCAAGTCGGCGAAGGTCTACCGACCGGGTCTCGATTTTCATGCCTTCCGGACGACCTTCAACCAAGCTCTGGTCGCCACAGGCTGCCGGGACAGCGAGCGCAGGAACCTGCTGGGACACGCCGAGAACGACGTCGGCATCAAGCACTACACCCCGGACGGCTTTGCGACATCGAGCCTCCGGGACTGCGTGAACGCCGTCACATACGACATCTCCATGGTGCGCCGCCCATTCCAGGAAAAGGTCACGGCGGGCGTGTCCGACCTCGCAGCGCACCGGCGTTGTCGGCAATCGTGCTGACCGGCCCGGCGGTCTCGTGATGTAACTGCATTCTCGTTTCGCGGGGCTTGAACCAACGCCGCCGTGAATCATACGGCCGATCATGGGGCGAGACTTGGCGGATGAAGCCCTTGCATGATGCATTTCGTATTCCAAAGCCACTTGGCCATGTCGTGGCCTTTCGTACGCCGGTGGTTGATTTCCCAAGAAATCTCCTTCTCCCGAGGTCGAAGTGGCCAAGATTGGTGCTGGTGGTCATGGCCTGAGGGCCTCGGCTTTTTCCGCCCGGCAAGATCCATACCGAGATTTTCCGTTCAGTGACCAACACGGAGATTCAGAAGTGTCAGATTTTGTCCCCCCAACCACGCTCGCCGAACTTCGTCACGGCATTCAGGCGGGAACCATCATCACTGGCGCGCCTGTCGCCGCGACTGCGGTGCTGGACCTCGCCGCCGCGGCGCTCGGGCCGCAGCGCATGCAGGATCCGGCGCTCTTGAAGTCCGAAGCATGCCTGACTGCCGTGTTTCCTGAACAGCCCGACGAAGCTTTGCTTGACGTCTTCGGCGACGCCGCGATGTACAAGCGGTGCCGGTCAGCCTTGGTCCGGCTATGCCAAACAGCAGGTCTTTGGGAGGATCCGTATCCGCTGCTGAATGCGGTGGCGAAGGGGTTGGGTGCGCCCGGCGTCAATCGTCGGCTGCTGGAGGCACATTTCCCGTCTCGTATGCCCTGCGAGATCACACGAACGCTGGCCTTGGAAGTCGATCAAGAATTGCACGGTGCCGAACGGCAACAGCTGCGCCGCGTTTTCCGCATTCTCGACGCCGTCAGGGCGGATGGGCGGGTCGTCGCCTCGGGAGCCCTTGCTCCGGAAGCGATCGGAGACATGCAACGCCTCCGCAAAGGCGACGAAGTCCATGTCGCGCTGCCCGCCGACGTTGCGGCTTGCGTTGCCCGCCTCAAGCCCAATCACGCCATCCGCGCGCGCCGTGCCTTCGAACTTGCTGTCGATGAAGGGGTTTTGAACGAGACCACACCTGCGGAAAGGCTTGCACTGACCGAAGCCGACGCGCGCGCCTATCATTCTGCGGTCTCGAAGCGGATCTCCAGATCGTCGGCGAATACGTATCTGCACGCCCTTTGCGCATTGATCACAGAAGCCAATCCCTCCGGCTTGCCCGAGGGTTTCAAGCCCACCGACGTGACCTGCGAACGCAAAACCAAAGCTTCGAAACCATCAAAACCCAACCCCGCAAAACCCGCCGTATTGCCGGAGGGCCTTCAAAACGCGGTCACTGAATTCGCTCGGGTCCATCGCGTGGGGCGTCAGCGGGTGCGGCGCCTGAAAAAGACGCTCGCTCGGACGCTGACGGACAAGGGCATGACGGGCGTCGCGCCTCCTGACGACCTTGTCGCCCGCTTTGACGCGGCAGCATGGGATGTCTCACGCGACAAACACGACGTGGACCGAGCGATGCTCACCGCTTTCCAAAAGCACCTGTTGGCCCCCTGCCCTTGGGATCTGCTGTTGGCGGAAGCCCGCGAGCGCTCAATTGTCGGTGTCGACATGCGGGGTTTGGCCCTCGTCAGGGCGCTGGCAAAGGAACACACCCCGCCCCTCGCCCCGGGCCAACTCACCGCCGCAACGGTCCCGGCCCTCCTCCACAAGGCGCGTCAGCGTCTCCAGACCACGCGTTTTCGGTTAGGCATGCAGTCGCTGGATCTGCTGCGCGACCATCTGACCGATCGGTTGCCGGGACCGCCGATCGGGCCGCTGCCGGACGGTCGCAAACACAACGACCGGGACCTGCCCGAGCGCCTTGAACGCGCCCTGCGTGATTTCTTGAATGTTCGCGGGTATTCGGAGCACAGCGTCAAAGCGCAGATCGTCGCCGCGCGAAAGCTCTACACTTGCGCGCCGGACCCCGCGCTGTTTGACGCGGATCTGAACGAGATCCCGTGGATCGACCTTCTGAACAGCGCCATGGAAACGCACCCAAAGCAGATGGAGATCTATCGCACAGGCATCACGCGCCTGGCCGAGCAGTTGGCGAACGAGATGTCCGAGGGCTGGCGAAAATTAGATACGCTGCTGGCCCGGACCGGAGTTTCAAGAGAGAGCAACCCGGTCGCCCGCTTGTCGCAAGCCGCACGCGTTGACGACCTGGAGCCATGGCAAGTCCATCGAGAGTGGGCATGGGTCCATGAACGCGCGCTGCGACCGGATCTACGCCGCGCTTGGACGCGCGCCGTCAATCTGTTTGATGCATTGCACACTGTGCCTGCCATCGCCACGGCCGGCCTTCTGCCGACGTCCCGGCTCGGCCCGATGCCCGTCGTTGGCGAGCGACAGAAGAATGCCGAATTCCCCTTGCCTTCCGGGATAGACACGATGCTCTGCGGTGCCGACAAGCAAGTGCACGAGGCCGCGCATTTCACATGGCGGTGTCTTCGACACCTCGGCGTTTATGACCGCACAGATACCCCGACCTGCGCTGAGCTTTTCTCAGACGAAAACCTTCACCGCGTTCGCAACGAACAATCGCTCATCGGTCGCCAGACCGCAGCTTTGCACCTCGCGCGCATTCGAGATTGGCGTCTCGGCCACCAGCTGACCCTGTAGCGGCAATGACAATTGAATAGAGCTGACAGGGAGCATTCCGGATCAAAAATGGTTCGGTTTGCTGAACCGGGCGAGCCGGAAGCGGTGCCGGGAAAACTGGATGCGAAGCGATCTGCGCAATCGTCAAGAAATTAAAGAAAAACGCTTCGTCAACGGAAACTCTGACCAACATCCTTGTTGCAAGCAGGGCGCGGACGGGCACCGCGCCAGCCCCGTAAAAACGGGGGGATTACCTCTTCAATAGACAGAAAGTCCCGAACGAGGGCCGCATGATCTCTCGAACTTGCGGTCCTCCAAACTGGAACATTGCGCTTTGGAAAACCTGAACATGTCGCTGAGATCAATTTTTCAGCCGTCTCGAAGGGCGGAGAGCGGACTTTCGCTGCGAGATGGGCAAGCGTCGACGACGGGCCGGCATTCGAATCGATCTGAGTTGAGGCTGAGGTTAACCTCGGACGGAATTCCAGTTTTTCGGTCGCCGAAGATGAACCCACTTGTTCGTCAGGGCATGTGCCCGGAAACGTCAACAGTGGAAGGCAATCATGACCCCGAAGTATCCCCATGTTCAAGTTCAGCTTTCAGATGAAGACGACTCGGCACCGGCGATCGTCGCGCGCTGTCGGCGTGCTGCACAGCACGCCGGTATCGCCGCGGTGGAGCGAGACAACTTCATGCGAGAGGCTTTCTCTGGCGACTACGACAACCTGATCGCGACTGCGATGGCGTGGTTCGACTGTCACTGACGGTTGCGCAGTAATCGCCGGGTTTTATGACCGACAAGCACAGGTGTGTTGAATTCCCTTGTCATCGCCTCAAATCTGGAGGCGAAATTCACTGAACCCCCGGCTGCTTTATAGTCGAAACGCAACGCGGAGCCCATGTTGGCCACGCTACATTGGTCACTGTTAATGCCGACGCCGCAGGCAAGCGCGACCCTAAAACGGACTGTACCGGTTTCTCGAGGGTGAGGATTAGCATGGCATCTGGGAGATTATAGATAGCAAGGGAAAGGCTGTCTTTGATCGCCAGATCTCCTGTGCCACTCAAATGCCGACAATTCGCACAAAAGCGAGCGCTATGATCAGCAGAAAGAGCGTTTCAAAAAGCAGAATGATGCTGTAGCTGGGTTTGACCTTGACGATCCGGGCGAGGCTGGTCTTGACGCCCAGTGCCGAGATCGCAACGACCAGGCACCAGCGCGACAGCTCGTTCAAAAACGCGAGCAGCGCCGTGGGCAGAATGTCGAGGTTGGCGATCACGGCGCAGCCCGCGAACATCACGAGGAACCATGGCACGCCGACGCGCTGTTGCTGTGCGCCGCGAAAGCTGAACATCGTGACCAGCATCACCACCGGCAACAGCGCCACGCGCAGGATCTTGACATAAGTCGCGATCACACCGGCTTCGTCGCTGATCGAATAGCCCGCGCC
This sequence comes from Pacificoceanicola algae, assembly GCF_049341065.1. Classification (NCBI taxonomy): domain Bacteria; kingdom Pseudomonadati; phylum Pseudomonadota; class Alphaproteobacteria; order Rhodobacterales; family Roseobacteraceae; genus Pacificoceanicola; species Pacificoceanicola algae. The sequence continues at coordinate 10,809 of NZ_JBMPIX010000029.1, forward strand.
CACGACCTGGGCGACGTCGTGGATCGTGGCGCCGACAAGGAAGCCGCTTTCGACATCGCTGAGGCCGAGCGACTGGAACAGGATCGGATAAGCGATCATGGCAATGGTCGACAGTGCCGTGACGCCGATCACCACAAAAAGTGTGTCTTGTTCACGGTCCTTGTGCGGCGGCAGTACCGACGTGATCGCCAGGGCGGCGGAGGCGCCGCAGATCGCGACGGAGCCGCCCGCGAGCAATCCGAACGCCATCCGGCGGCCCAGAATCAAGGACATCAGCGCGCCGCAGGCCAGCGTCGCCAGGACAAAGGCCACAACCGCAATGATGGGGGTGACCCCGAGGCTGGTAACTTCGGCCAGACCGAGCCGCAGGCCCAGAAGCCCGACGCCGAGGCGCAGCAGAGCCCGCGCGGCAAAGTCGATGCCGGCGCCACAGGTTTCCTCTTCCGCCAGGAAGTGAAAGGCGATGCCGATCAGCAGGGCAAAGAGCATGACCGGCGCGCCGTAATGTTCGGACATGAAGGTCGCGGCGACGGCGATGACGGTGGCAAGCAGCAGCCCGCCGAAATACGGCGAGATCCGGGATTTGACGAGGGAGACCATGAGGCTGTGCCTGACGCTGTTGGGAGGGACGGACCAGAATTTGGTCCGCCGCCCGGTTCTTTAGAAAGCGCCGCCCGGGCGAGTATGCGGGTCGGCGGGAAACGCTTGGGTAATCGGGATCAGACCGGCTGCGGCATTAGGCGCAGTTCGGCAGAGCGGGCGTGGCCCTCCATCCCTTCGGTCCGGCTGATCCGGGCGGTGCGCAGCGCCAGTTCGTGCGACGCCGCCGCGTTGCAGCGCTGCCAGGTGACCGTCTTGGTGAACTTGTGCACCGACAGCCCGCCGGTATAGCGCGCGGCACCGCTGGTGGGCAGGACGTGGTTGGGGCCAGAGGTCTTGTCGCCGAACGCCACTGTCGTTTCTTTGCCCAGGAACAGCGAGCCATAGGCCGTGAGGCGGCCCAGCCACCAATCGAGATCCTCGGCCTGTACCTGAAGATGCTCGGGCGCGTAGCGGTCGGCCACCTCGGCGGCCTCTTCGCGGGTGTCGCACAGGATGACCTCGGCCCGTTCGTCCCATGCCATGCGCGCGGCAGAGGCGTTGGGTTCCGGCAGGCTGTCGATCATGCCGGGCACACTATTGATCACCGCGTCGGCCAGCGCCTTGTCGGTCGCGACCAGCCAGACCGGGCTGTCTATCCCGTGCTCTGCTTGGCTGACCAGATCCCATGCCACGGTTTCGGGCGCGGCGGTGTGATCGGCGACGACCAGCGAGTCCGTGGGGCCTGCGAACATGTCGATGCCGACCTCGCCAAAGAGCATGCGCTTGGCTTCGGCCACGTAGCTGTTGCCGGGGCCAACGAGGATATCCGCAGGCTTGCCGCCGAACAGCCCCTTGGACATGGCAGCGACGCCCTGCACCCCGCCGAGGTTGAGGATCAGGTCGGCGCCGCAGAGGTCCATCGCAAAGACGATGGCATCGGGAATGCCGACGTCAGGCCGTGTGGGCGAACAGGCGGTGATATGCGGCACGCCCGCGACCTTGGCGGTGGTGACGGTCATCAGCGCACTTGCGATATGGCTGTAGCGTCCACCGGGGACGTAGCATCCCGCGCTCGACACGGGGATCTGCTTTTGCCCGGCGATCAGCCCTGGCATCACCTCGACCTCACATTCGCCCATCGTGGCCTTCTGCGCCTCGGCAAAGCGGCGGATGTTGCCATGGGCAAAGCGGATGTCCTCCTTGAGCGCCTCTGGCACGCGGGCACAGGCGGCGGCGCGGGCAGCAGCGGAAACAACAATGTCACCGGTCCAGTTGTCGAGCTTGCGGGCATAGTCGCGCACCGCCTCTTCACCGCCTTCGTCGATATTGGCCAGCATGGAGGCAACGGTATCCCGGAGGTCCTTGTGTTCGACTGCGGGGCGGGCTTTCGCTTTTTTCAGGTATGTGATGGCCATGGGGTCAACTCTGTTTCATCTGGGAATGGTGATGGATCGCGTCGGCCAGCACATCGATCGTGTCGATGACCGGGACGGGGGTGGACAGGCTGGGAGCGAGCAGCGAAAATTCTGAACAGGCGATGAACAGCATGGATGCGCCGTCCTTGGCCAGTTCGGCGGCGGCGTGCGACAGGACCTCTTGCGCCTCGGGCGTGGCGCCCCGGGCCTTGATCAGCCGGATCGCGGCGAGCATCCGGTCGGCATCGGCGGGCCAGAGCGCGTTGAGGCCCGCGCGGGCAAGGGCTGCGTCGAACACGCCGGCAAGGCGGACGGCGGGCGAGGCGAGCATGCCGATGGCGGCGCCTTTGCCAAGACTTTCTGCGGCGCTGGCGACGGACAGGTCCACCGTGTTCAGAAACTGGATGGACACCGCCGCTTCAATCTGCGGCGCATAGTAATGCGCGGTGTTGCAGGGCATGGCGAGCGCCGTGGCCCCGGCTGCCTCCAGCCGCTGTGCCATCTCTGCCAGCACTGGTGACGGGTCGATGCCGATGCCGTCGATCAGATGCGCGATGCGCGACGGCACTTGCGGGTTCATGTCGATCAGAAGTGGCAGGTGGTCGGCATCATCCGTGGCCTGAACCGTCGCCAGCAACCGTTGTTGCAGCAAGATCGTTGCCTCCGGGCCCATGCCGCCCAGGATGCCCACGACATTGCGGCTCATTTCGCCACCTCGTTCACGGCTTCGCCGATCAGGTCGGCAATCAGCGCGCAGTCTGCTTCGGAAAAGCTGAGCGGCAGGCGCATGTCGAAGAGCGTCGCCAGGATGCGGTCGGTCTGCGGCAGGTCCTGCGCGGCGACATAGCGCCACGACGGATGCGCCGAGGTAAAGCCCACGGGTTCCGGCGCACCGAACCATTTCAATTCGACGCCGCGGTCGGCGGCGCAGCTGATCAGCGCGCGACATTGCGCGGCGGTAAATTCCGGCAGGCGAAACTGGATTGACGAGCCGACATGGGTTTCCCGCGCGGGCAGGTCGATGGCCGCGATGCGGTTGTGCGCCTTGAGCGCACGCTCGACCACTGCGTAGCGGACATTCCAACGGGCGATATTTTTATCCAGGTGCTTTAGCTGCGGGCGCAGAATCGCCGCGCGCAACGCGTCCATCCGGGCCGAGCAATTCGGCATCTCGTAGCGCGCGTCCTCGTAAGCCGCAGCATCCGGCCCGGCGCCGTGGCGACCGTAGAGCATGTAGCTGCCCGAAAGGATGGTCGCGCGCGCAGCAATCCCGGCATCATCCGTGGTCAGAAACCCACCTTCGCCGGAATTCATGTGTTTATAGGTCTGAGTCGAGAAACAGCCGATCTTGCCGAAGTTGCCCGATCGTGTGCCGTTCCATCGTGCGCCCATGGTGTGGGCGCAATCCTCGATCACCGTGACATTGGCGGCGCTACAGATCGTCATCAGGCGGTCCATGTCGCAGAGATGGCCGCGCATATGCGACAGCATGAGAACCCGCGCACCGGAACTGCCGATCTTTACTTTGAGATCGTCCAGATCAAGCCGCAGGTTCTCATCGATCTCGACCAGGACGGCCTTGCCCCCGACCGCCTGAATGGCGCCGGGAACGGGGGCGAGGGTGAAGCCGTTTGTCAGCACCGCATCACCCGGCGTGACGCCGCAGGCGCGCAGGGCGATTTGCAGCGCTTGACCACCCGAGGTGACAGCAAGGCAATAGTCACTGCCTTGCCAGTCGCGATATTCCGCTTCGAGTAGCGCGACCTCCCCTGCCTCACCGGTGGTGAGATTGTAGCGATGCAGACGGCCCGATTGCAGCACGGCCACAGCCGCCGCGATGGCGTCGCCGGGAATCGCTTCCTGCTGGGTGAAGGCGCCGGTGAATCTGCGTGCCACGACAGGCGTCCTTTTCAGATGTGGACCCAGCGGTCGGAATTGTCGAAGGCGAAATCATAACCGCCCAACGCCGCCGCGCCGCCGGTGTGGAGGAACACGATGCGTTCGTCCTTGAATTCGCCCTTCCGGGCCAGGTCGATCAGACCGGCGGCGCCCTTGGCGGAATAGCAGGGGTCGAGCAGGATGCCTTCCAACTCGGCGAACATGCGGATCGCCTCGATTCCGCTGTCGGTGGGCAGTCCGTAGCCTTCGCCGACGTAATCAGTGTTGGCCATCACGTCTTCGCGCTTCACCACGCCGGAACAGCCCAGCTTTTCGGCAGTCTTGCAGGCCAGGTCATAGACCATCTGTTCCTGCTTGGGCTGCGGCGCGCGGGTGCCGATGCCAAGGATCGGGATCTGCGCATTCATCGCGCACATGCCGGTGACGAGCCCGGCCTGCGTGCCGGAAGAGCCGGTCGCGTGGACAAGACGGTCGATCTTCATGCCTGAAGTGTTGACCTGGCTCAGCAATTCAAAGGCGCAGTTCACATACCCCAGCGCGCCGGTCGGGTTCGAACCGCCGCCGGGGATGACATAGACTTTGTGGCCTTCGGCGCGCTTCTTCTCGGCAGCGCGTTCCATCTCGGCGGGCATGTCGTGGCCGCCCGGAAATTTCTCGGTCGTAGCGCCGTGCAGGTGATCCAGCAGCACGTTGCCATTGGTGTTGTAGTTGCCATCCTGGTACCCGGTGCGGTCTTCGAGCAGGATGTGGCAGGCCAGCCCCAGCTTGGCGGCATAGGCAGCGGTCTGGCGACCATGGTTGGTCTGGGTCGCGCCCTGCGTCATGACCATGTCGGCGCCCTGTTCGATGGCTTCAGCCATCAGGAATTCGAGCTTGCGAGTCTTGTTTCCCCCCGTCGACATGCCGGTGCAATCGTCGCGCTTGATCCAGATTTCCGTGCCCAGTTCCTTGGACAGGCGGTTCATATGCTCCAGCGGTGTGGGCAAATGGGCGAGGTGGACGCGGGGAAAACGGGACAGGTGCATATCAGTATCCTTGGTGAATGTTGTCGATAAAGCGGCGCGCGGCGCGGGTGCCGGGACTTGAACTCATGCCCGCATCCGGCTGTAATCGGGATCGTAGGGCGACGGCGCGATCACCTCGGTGCCGACGGTATCGCCGAAGTGATCGAGGTCGATCTTCGTACCCGGCGCTGACAGATCGGGCGTGACGAAGGCATAAGCCAGGTTCGTGCCGACCCGGTGACCCCAGTCGCCGGACGTGATCGTGCCGACGACCTTGCCATCCCGCATCAGAGAGGCGCCACCACGGGCCGGGGCATTTGTGGCATCGACCTTCAGGGTCACCAACTTCTTGCGCGGGCCGTCTTCGATGCGCTTGAGCAACGCCGCCTTGCCGATGAAATCGCCCTTTTCGGGTTTGACGAAGCGGTCGAGCGCGGTCTCGTACGGGTCGAACTCGGTGATCAGGTCAGCCTTCCAGTGCATGAATCCCTTTTCCATCCGCATCGAGTCGACGGCGCGGGCCCCGAAGAGTTTCAGCCCAAAGGCTTCACCGGCCTTTCGCAGCGCCAGGTAGGCGGCATAGAGCGAGGCGTTGGGGACGTGGATCTCGTAGGCCAGTTCGCCCGAGAAGCTGACGCCAAGCACCGTAGCCGGAGCGAAGCCGATGAAGCATTCCCGGACGCTGAGCCAGGGGAACGCTTCGCGAGACCAGTCGCCGCGCGCGCAAGCCGACAGCACATCGCGCGCCTTGGGACCGGCCAGGACAAGGATGGTCTGGTCGTTGGTCAGGCTGCGGATCTGCACGTCCTCGCCCGCGTTCAGGTGTGCGGTCAACCAATCCATGTCGTGGTATTCGCTGGCCGCGGCGGATCCGTACCAGACCCGCGCGGGGCCACGGTCGCTCGCGGGCAGGTTCGCCACCGTCGCCTCACCCTTGATGTGGCCGTGATGGTTCAGCAGGTAGCCAAGGCCGACGCGACCGTCGCGTTTCGTCACTGCGCCGCAGAACATCCGGTCAAGGAAGGCGTGTCGGTCCGCACCGGTGATCTCGAACCTGTTGAAGCCGTTGACCTCGCAAAGGCCGACGTTGTCCTGCACGTTCCTGACCTCGGCGGCGATGATATCGAACGCCTCGTCAAAGTTGAAACTGAGCGTGGGGTGAAAGTCTGGCGACGGCTTGATGTAGTCGACCCGTTCCCAGCCGTTCACGACGGTAAACTCGGCGCCCTCGGACGCAAAGATCGGCGTCAAGGGCGTGGTCTTGGCCGGGCGGCCCGCCGGGCGATGTTCGTGCGGGAAGTGGAACCGGAACTCGTTCTGGTAATCCTCGATGGACTTCAGCGCGGTCAGTTCCACGTTGGCATGGCCGGTAAAGCGGCGCGGGTCGATGACCCATGTGTCATAGCACGCCTCGCCATGCACGATCTGTTGCGCCAGCAGCCAGCCGTGGCCGCCGCCTTCGCCCAGACCGGCGCGCAGACCGATGATGCAGAAAGCGTTGCGCTTGCCGGGGATCGGGCCGACCAGCGGCGCGCCGTCGATGGTATAGGTGATCGGGCCGTTGACGATGGAGCGTATGCCGGTTTCGGCCAGCGCGGGCATGCGTTCAAAGGCGCCTTCCATCACGTCCATGACACGATCAAGGTCGTCCGGGCACAGCGCGTTGACAAAGTTCGGGTCAATCCCGTCCATGCCCCAAGTCTTGCAATCCTGTTCATAGAACCCGACGAGCAGGCCGTTCTTTTCCTGGCGGCTGTAGTAGTCCGAGATTGGACAGCGCAGCAGCGGCATGCGGTGGCCTGCCTCGACAATCGCCGGGATATCCTCGGTCAGGAAATATTGATGCTCCATCGAGGCGACGGGGTGGTGCACGCCCATCATCGCGCCCACCTCGTTCACGCGGTAGCCGCAGGCATTGACGACAATATCGCAGTCGATATCTCCCTTTTCCGTATGTACGGTCCAGGTGTCGTCCTTGTGCTGGGTCAGCGCAATCACGGGCGTTTCGCGGTAGACCTCGGCCCCGGCCTTGCGGGCGTGATAGGCCAGCGCCTGGCACAGTTGCGCCGGGTCGATGTCGCCGTCCAGCGGATCCCAGAGCCCGCCCAGCAGATTGGTGGTCGAGATCAGAGGGTGACGGCGGGCGCATTCTTCGGCGTCGATCACCTCGAACTCGACGCCCATACCGCGCGCCATTGAGGTGAAATGGCGATAGCCCTGCATTTGCGCTTCAGTGTTGGCCAGCCGGATCCCGCCGTCAGCATGGTGATAGTTGATCGGATATTCGGGATCTTCAGACAGTTTCTTGTACAAGTTGATCGAATGCGTCTTCAGCCCCACCATCGTCTGGGTGCCGCCGAAATTCGTAACCTGCGCCGCGGAATGCCATGTCGTGCCCGAGGTTAACTCGTTGCGCTCGACCAGGACCACATCGGTCCAGCCTTCCTGTGTGAGGTGGTAAAGCGTCGAGCAACCGGCGATGCCGCCACCGATAACAACAACTTTGGTCCGAGATTTCATGGGGTGCGCCTCCGATACATGCTGCCTGGATAAGGGGGGGAACCTGACGGCCCCGCAATCTGGACACCGCGGGTTTCAAAAAATCTAAGTCAGCATTTGATTAAGTGAGATTAAGCGCGAAGGATTTGCCGCCCGCTGACAGAACGCGCCACATGCGGGACACGCGGGAAGGATCGCCATGTCGGGCACACACGGGAAACGCACAGGACGCAGCGAGCGCATGGCGCTGCGCGCGGCAAAGCCGGTGGTCGATCCCTGCCCGCCGGGGCAGATCGGCGGCAGCTACAAACCGCTCACTGACGAAGACATCCGCCGCATCTACGCCACCGCGCTCGACCTGCTGGAACGGCTTGGCATGGGCGAGGTGCCGCCGCGCCTTCAGGCCGATCTGATCACCGCGGGTGCTGTGGACAACGGCGCCGACCGGCTGCTGTTTCCGCCCACGCTGGTGGAGCGGGCTGTCGATCAGGCGGCGCGCACCTTCGTGCTGCATGGCCGCGATCCCGCGCGCTCCATAGAGGTGGGCGGAAACCGGGTCTATTTCGGCACGGGTGGCGCGGCTGTACAGACGCTCGATCTGGACAGCGGCCTGTACCGCCCGTCAACCCTTGCCGATCTGCATGATTTCACCCGGCTTCAGGATACGCTGGCCAATGTCAGCTGGTTCACCCGCTGCTGTGTCGCGACCGATGTGCCGGACAATCTGGATCTGGATATCAACACCGCCTATGCGCTGGTCCGCAACACCACCAAACCCGTTGCCACCTCTTTCACCCTGGCCGCACACGTCGCGCCAATCGTCGACCTGCTCGATATTGTCGCCGGGGGGCCGGGCGAATTTTCCAGACGGCCCTTCCTCAAGGCGCATATCAGCCCGGTGATTTCGCCGATGCGATTCGGCGAAGATGCGGTCGACGTGGTCTATGAATGTATTCGCCACAATATCCCGATGTCCTGCATCACCGCCGCACAGGCGGGCGCGACGGCCCCGGCCACGCTCGCGGGGTTTCTGGCGCAATCGCTGGCCGAAACCCTCGCCAGCCTTGTCATGGTGCATGCGATCCAGCCCGGCTTTCCGATGGTGTTTTCCAACTGGCCGCTTGTGGTCGACCTGCGGACCGGCTCGTTTTCGGGCGGCAGCGGCGAAACCGCCGTGCTGAATGCCGCCTCGGCGCAGGTGTCGAACTGGCTGGGACTGCCGTCGGGCGTGGCCTGTTCGATGACGGATGCCAAGGCAATCGACGCGCAATACGGCATGGAAAAGGGCCTCACCTCGATGGCGGCGGCGCTTGCGGGCGCAAACCTGATCTACGAAAGCTCTGGCATGACGGCCTCGTTGCTGGGGGCGAGTTTCGAAGGCTTTGTACTGGACGATGAAATGCATTCGAACACCTATCGCGCCTTGCGGGGGATCGAAGTCACCGACGAAAACCTTGGCTTTGACGTTATCTGTGACGCGGTGCTGGGACCGGGGCACTTTCTGGGCACGCAGCATACATTTTCGGCCATGGAGCGGGACTACTTCTACCCCAAGATCGCCGACCGCGACGCGCCGCGTACCTGGGCTGAGAAGGGCGCACAGGATGCCTGGGACAAGGCGCGGGCGCGGGCGCGCGAAATCCTGCGCGACCATCGGCCCGCCTATTTGACGGACGCGCAGGACCGGGAAATTCGCGTCCGGTTCAACATTCTTTGACGCGGCGCTTCAGTCGATCAGCTTGAAACTGTCGGCCAGCCAGGGTTCGCTGCGGTGAAACGGTGTCAGCACATGATCCTGGATCAGGCGACGCATCTTGCCGTCGACCAGTTCGATCACCGACCGAGAGCAATCCGGCGTCGACACCAAAGCCAGCGTGCGCGCAAAGTTCTTGCCCGGCAGAAACTGGTGCATGCGCAGCCGCGCGTGAAATTGCTTCGCGCGTGAGAACAGCAGTGGCGTGGTGATCGTCCAGCCAGCCCCGGCGGCGGCCATCGCCATCAGCGTCTGGTTGTTGCTGCATTCGAACCGATGCGGCGACGTGACCCCGATCCTTCGCAATTGCGATTCGATCTGCCGCGCGATCATCAGATTGCTGGAAAAACGCAGGAACGGCAGTTTTGTGCGTCCCTCGAAAATGTCGCTCAGCGATTGTTCCGTAATCCGTGGCAACACCGCGACAAACGGATCGCGCAGCAAGGGACGGTCGCGAAGATCGCTCAGCCGCTCGTCAGGTGCCGTTGTGATGCCGATATCAAGCTGCCGGTTGCGCAGCATGTCGATAATCTCGTGGCTCGAATCCGTCTGATACATGAAATCGCAGGTCGGCATGCTGGCCGACAGGAACACCGCCAGTTCCGGGATGATGTCGCTGTCGAAATCCTCGATCGTGCCGACTCGCAGATAGCTCGCCTCGGTCACGCTGCCGGCGGAGGCCTCGGCCTTGGCCTTGCGGATCGCGAGCAGCGCCTCTTCTATGTTGCGCAAGAAGGTCTGGCCCTTGGGCGTCAGCACCATCGGCCTGCGGGCGTGGTTGAACAACTCAACGCCAAGATGCTCTTCGAGCGCGCGCAGATGGTGCGACACGGTGCTGACCGTCAGCCCGGCCTCCTGTGCTGCGGCCTGTAACGACCCATCCCTGGCGCAGGTTTGAAACAGTTCCAGCGACTTGAGGCTGAGATCCTTGGAGGGGTTCGGGCGGGGCATAGGGCCTTTCGGGCGGAGCAGGGGTGAGCACAACTTACGCGCAATTTTTGCGAATATAAATCTCAATAATTCTCATCAGATAGGAAATCTTCTGACCCGGCACGGAAACGTGGAAGCGTCGATTTTTATAGATGCACACGCACATCAAACCCGACAGGAGAAAAAATGAAACGGATTATTTTGGCGTCCGCATGCACGCTCGGACTTGCCGCGCCCGCCCTCGCGCAGAACTGTGGTGAAGTGACCATCACCCAGATGGACTGGGCTTCGGCCAATGTCGTCACCTCGGTTGCGAAGTTCCTGATGGAGCAAGGCTATGGCTGTGATGTCACGACCGTGCCTTCCTCGACCCCGACGGCGCTGACCGCGGTCGCCGAAACTGGCACCCCCGATATTCTTACCGAACTCTGGGTCAACACCGCGCCGGCCTATGCCAAGCTGGTCGAAGAGGGCAAGCTGGTCGAACTGGCCGACGTGTTGTCCGACGGCGGCATCGAGGGCCTGTTCGTACCTCAATACGTGGTTGATGCGCACCCCGAGGCGGCGACACTCGAAGGTATTCTCGCCAATCCCGATCTGGTCGGACGCCGCTTTGACAATTGCCCCGACGGCTGGGCCTGTCGCACCGTCAACGACAACATGAACAAGGTCATCGATTTCCAAGGCGCCGGTATCGAGGTGTTCAACCACGGCTCCGGCGAAACCCTCGCCACCGCCATCGCGTCGGCCTATGCCGACAAGGAGCCCTGGTTCGGTTTCTACTGGTCGCCCACAGCCATTCTTGGCAAATACCCGATGGTTCTGGTCGATATGGGCGCCGATGACGCCGCCGTTCACGCCTGCAACAGCGATCCCGAATGCACTGAGCCGGGCATTTCGGCCTATCCGCGCGCAGCGGTCAAGACCGCCGCCACCACCAGCTTTCAGGAACGCGAGCCCGAGGTGGCCGAGCTGATGTCGCACATCTCCTTCACCAACGATCAGATGAACGGCATCCTCGCGTGGATGGAAGACAACACTGCCTCCGCCGAAGAAGGCGCGGTGTATTTCCTGTCCAACAACCCGGACCTTTGGGGCGATTGGCTGAACGACGCAGCCCGAGAAAAGCTTTCGGCGCTGCTGCAGTAACCCGACCGCAACCGCGCGCCTGGCCGCCCGCTCGGGGGCGGTCAGGTTCGCCGAATGCCTCTCTTGTGGGAGAATGACCGTTGGCGAGCTACGAAGACATATTCGACCGGATGGATTTGCGCGACTGGTGCGATGCCGGAGCATCCGAAAGCCCGATGAGCATGGCCCAGTTGCTGGCGAAAAATAGCGGTGGCACAGGCGGTGATTCCGGTCCTGTCCTGCCGTTCCCCTCGCTCGACCGGCTGCATGAAGCGTGCAACGCCATCCCGCAATCGCGCGACATGACTCTGGGTGTCGAACATGGGTTCCTGGCGATCAAAGACAGCCTGAAATTCGTGCTCGACCCGCTCACCCAGCCATTATCCTGGATGCTGGAAGGGGCGCTTTACGCCTTTACGACCATACCGTGGTGGGTGCTGATTCCACTGCTGGTCTGGGGCGCATGGGCCGCGACGCGCAAGATCGGCGTCACCGTTTTCGTGGCAATTGTCTTTCTGTTCTTCGGGCTGATCGACCATCTCGATGTTGCCCTGCAGACGCTTGCGATCATCTTCGTCTGCACAGGGCTCAGCGTTTTGTTTGGAGTGCCGATCGGCATCCTGATGTCGCGGTCCGACCGTTTGCAGAAGGTGATGCTGCCCGTGCTCGACATGCTGCAAACATTGCCGAGCTTCGTCTACCTGATCCCTCTCATCTTTCTGTTCTCAGTGACCGAGCCCAAGCTCTACGGCATTGCCATCATCCTTTATGCCATCGTGCCGGTGATCCGGCTGACCGATCTTGGGATCCGGCTGGTCGATCCGGATGTGATCGAGGCTGCCGATGCCTTTGGCATGACCGCCGGGCAGAAGCTGACCGGTGTGCAACTGCCGCTGGCCCTGCCCAACATCATGGCCGGGGTGAACCAGACAATCATGATGAGCCTTGCGATGGTGGTGATCGCCTCGCTGGTCTCTGCGCCGGGGCTGGGCGTGCTGGTGCTGCGGGGCATCCGCAACCTCGAACTTGGAGTCGGCCTGGTCGCAGGTTTCGGCATCGTGTTGCTGGCGGTGGTGCTGGATCGCTGCTCGAAAGCAGCGCTGCAACGCATCGACCCCACGCATGAAGCGGAGTGACCTTGACATGACCGCCCCGAAGATCCGCATTCGCAAACTTTACAAGATCTTTGGCTCGGCGTCACAACGCGTCCTGCCGCTGGTACGCGATCAAGGCATGGGAAAGCCGGAACTACTCGCCGAGCACAAGCATGTGCTGGGCTTGCAGGACATCAACATCGACATGCAGGCGGGCGAGATTTCGGTGATCATGGGTCTGTCCGGTTCGGGCAAATCCACCCTGATCCGGCATCTCAACCGGCTGATCGACCCCACCGCCGGCGAAATCCTGCTCGACGGGCTTGACGTGATGACGCTGGAAGGCCCGGCTTTGCGCGCAATGCGCCAGCGCGAAATGTCGATGGTATTTCAGAAATTCGCGCTGTTGCCGCACAAGACCGTGCTGGAAAACGCCGCGATGGCGCTGAAGGTGCGCGGCGTGGGCCGCGAGGAACGCGAGGCGGAAGCGCACAAATGGCTGGTGCGGGTCGGCCTCAGCGGGTTCGAGAACCGCTTTCCCCGTCAACTTTCAGGCGGGATGCAGCAGCGCGTCGGCATCGCCCGCGCCCTGACGGCCAACACCGACATCATGCTGCTGGACGAGGCGTTCTCGGCGCTGGATCCGCTGATCCGCACCGACATGCAGGACCTGCTGCTGGAACTGCAAAAGGAACTGCACAAGACCATCATCTTTATCACCCATGACCTCGACGAGGCGCTGAAACTGGCCGACCACCTGGTCATTCTCAAAGATGGCGCGGTGGTGCAGCAGGGCGCGCCGCAACACATCGTGATGCACCCGGCCGACCCGTATATCGAGGCATTCGTGGGCGATATCAACCGCGCCCGCGTGCTGCGTGCGGGCACCATTGCCGTCAAGACCGCGCAGGATGGCGCATACGCTGCCAAGGTCGATTGGGACGACACGCTCGAGACGGTCATACGGGCCGCCAAGGGGCGCGCCGATGCGATGATCGCTGTCCTGAAGGATGGGCAGGTCGCCGGGCAGATCGAGATGAGCGAACTGCTGGCGGCCCTGATCCCCTACAGCAGCACGCAGGACTCCACCGACTACACGTAAACCACACCAGATCCCGAAAAGGGACCACGTTCCTGTTCGAACCTCGAAGCGAAAACCATAAGAGAGACCCCATGAAAATCATCGTTCCCGTCAAACGGGTCATCGACTACAATGTCAAAGCCCGCGTCAAGGCGGATAAATCCGGCGTCGAACTGACCAACGTCAAGATGTCGATGAACCCGTTCGACGAAATTGCCGTCGAACAGGCGATCCGGCTCAAGGACTCCGGTACCGCCTCCGAGGTGGTGGTCGTCTCAATCGGGGTGAAGCAGGCGCAAGAGGTGCTGCGCACCGCGTTGGCGATGGGTGCCGACCGGGCCATCTTGATCATCGCATCCGACGACGTGCACGACGATATCGAACCGCTGGCCGTGGCCAAACTGCTCAAGGCTGTAATCGATGCTGAGGTACCGGATCTGGTGATCGCTGGCAAGCAGGCGATCGACAACGATATGGGCGCGACCGGCCAAATGCTCGCCGCCCTTCTGGGCTGGGGCCAGGCCACTTTTGTCTCTGCATTGGAGATCGTCGACAGATGCGCCCGCGTCACCCGCGAAGTTGACGGCGGGCTGCAGCGCATCGAAGTCGCGCTGCCCGCGATCATAACCGCCGATCTGCGCCTCAACGAGCCGCGCTATGCCTCTCTGCCCAACATCATGAAGGCGAAGAAGAAGCCGCTTGAGGAAAAGACCGCCGCCGATTTGGGCGTCGATATCGCACCGCGCCTGAAGGTTCTGGAAACCGAAGAGCCGCCGACGCGCAAGGCCGGGGTCAAGGTTGCCTCTGTCGCGGACCTTATCGAGAAACTGAAAACTGAAGCGGGAGTGCTCTGAATATGTCCGTTCTTCTCATCGCCGAAACCGCCGGAGGCAAGCTGGCGCTCGATGCCACCGCCAAATCCGTCACTGCCCTGGTCCCGTTGGGCGACGTGACGCTATTGATCCTCGGTGCGCCTGACGCGGCAGCACCCGCCTCAAGGATCGCCGGAGTCGCGAAGGTGCTGGTGGCCGCAGATGCAGCACTCTCTCATGGGTTGGCCGAACCAGCCGCCGCATTGCTTCAGACGCTTGCTGGTGGATATGGCCATATCGCAGCCCCAGCCACATCCGAGGCGCGCAATATCCTGCCGCGGCTTGCCGCGCTTTTGGACGTGATGATCATTCCGGACGTGATCGAAGTGATCGACGCCGAAACCTTCCGACGGCCGATCTACGCCGGCAATGCGCTGCAAAAGGTTCAATCAACCGAGCCTGTTAAGGTACTCACCATCCGGACCGCCGGGTTTGAGGCCGCAGGTGACGCTACCACACCCGCACCCATTGAAACCCTCACCACCAAGGTCGTCCAGGGCCCGGCCAGCTGGATCGAGGACCTTGTCGCCAAGTCCGACCGTCCCGAGCTGACCTCTGCCTCGATCGTCGTCTCCGGCGGTCGCGGTGTCGGATCCCAAGAGAGCTTCGCCCTGATCTCCTCGCTTGCCGACAAGCTCGGCGCGGCGGTCGGTGCATCGCGCGCGGCGGTCGACAGCGGCTATGCCCCGAACGACTTGCAGGTCGGCCAGACCGGTAAGGTGGTGGCCCCAGATCTATACATCGCCTGCGGCATCTCCGGCGCCATCCAGCACCTTGCCGGGATGAAGGACTCCAAGATCATTGTCGCGATCAACAAAGACGAAGAAGCGCCGATCTTCCAGGTCGCCGACTATGGACTGGTCGCCGACCTCTTCGACGCTGTGCCGGAACTGACGGAGCAGCTGAGATGACTGCAAGGCTGATCGACGGGCGCGCCCGCGCGGCGCGCCTGCGGGCGGAACTCGCCCGGGAAGTAGCGCAGATGCGGGCGGATAAGGGCGTGATGCCAGGGCTGGCGGTCGTGCTGATCGGCGCCGATCCGGCCAGTGGTATCTATGTGCGCTCGAAGGTGCGCGCCTGCGAGGAAACCGGAATGCGCTCTGATCTGCACGCCCTGTCGGACAGCACATCCGAGGCGGAGTTGCTGGCACTGATCGCACGGCTAAACGGCGATCCGACGGTGCATGGTATTCTCGTGCAATTGCCCCTGCCGCCGCAGATTGACCGGGCGCGCGTGCTGGCGGCGATCTCGCCGGACAAGGATGTGGATGGTTTCCACCCGATCAATGCGGGTCGGCTGGCGACCGGTCAGCAAGCGCTGGTGCCCTGCACCCCGCGCGGTTGCATGATGCTGTTGGAGGAAGAGATCGGCGACCTGCGCGGCCTCACCGCTTGCGTGATCGGATGCTCGCCGATTGTCGGGCGGCCAATGGTGCAGCTCTTGCTGCACCGAGATTGCTCGGTACTCGTGGCGCACAAGTTCACCGCCGATCCCGGGGCGTTGGCGCGGCAGGCTGATATCCTGGTGGTCGCTGCCGGGGTGCCCGGGCTCGTCACATCCGACTGGATCCGACCCGGCGCTGTTGTGATCGATGTCGGCATTAACCGCATCACTCGGCCTGACGGCTCCAGCAATATCATCGGCGATGTCGCCGAGGGCGCGGCCGATCTTGCCGCCGCTATCACCCCGGTGCCCGGCGGGGTCGGGCCGATGACCATCGCCTGCCTTCTGTCCAACACCCTTGATGCCGCCCGCGCCGCCAACCCCGAGGCGGCCAATTCGAACGCCGCCTGAAATTCTCAAGGATAGCCTTATGACCAATTTTTGCCTGACCGTCACCTGCCCGTCGCAGCGCGGAATCGTTGCCGCGATTTCCACCTACATCGCGGAACAAGGCTGCAACATCACCGACAGTGCCCAGTTCGACGATGCTGACAATGGCCAGTTCTTCATGCGCATCAATGCGACCACCGAAACCGGCGCCGCGCTCGAGGACCTGCGCGAAGGCTTCGCCGAGGTCGCCAAGCCGTTCGGCATGACTTACGAGTTCCACGATCAGTCTGCCACGATGAAGGTGATCATCATGGTCTCCAGCTTCGGCCATTGCCTGAACGACCTGCTTTACCGGGTTCGCATCGGCGCGCTACCGATCGAGGTGGTCGCGGTGATCTCGAACCACATGGATTACCAGAAGGTGGTGGTGAATCAGGATATCCCCTTTCAATGCATAAAGGTCACCAAGGACAACAAGCCGCAGGCCGAAGCGCGGATCATGGAGGTGGTCGAGGAAACCGGCGCCGAGCTGATCGTGTTGGCCCGTTACATGCAGATCCTTTCTGACGCGATGTGCCAGAAGATGAGTGGCCGGATCATCAACATCCACCACTCCTTCCTGCCTTCATTCAAGGGCGCGAACCCCTACAAGCAGGCCTACGAGCGCGGTGTGAAGCTGATCGGTGCGACGTCGCATTACGTGACCGCAGATCTCGATGAAGGCCCAATCATCGAACAAGACATCGTGCGGATCACCCAAGCCCAAAGCGCCTCGGATTATGTCTCTCTCGGTCGCGATGTAGAGGCGGGTGTTCTGGCGCGGGCAATCCACGCGCATGCTCACCATCGGGTTTTCCTCAACGGCAACAAGACCGTAGTCTTTCCGGCATCGCCTGGCAGCTACACCTCAAAACGCATGGGCTGAAGCTGAATGGGCCGGGCTATTATCACGTACAAATCCGTTTCACGTCCTGAGACTGGCAATCCATGCGTAAATCGAAGGTCCGCCCTGTTGCCACTCAATCGTCGAATATGCTGCCCGATTCATAAGTGCCACTTCCTCCAAGGGAAGAGAACGCAGGTTGCGGACTTCTCATGGTATTGTAGGTTTCCCGACTGCGAACGTTCGTTGCAAGCGCGGAAGCTTGCGCTTGGTTGAACGCACCATTGGCATCGAGGATGATTTTAGGCGTTTTCATTCAAGTACGATGACCCTCTATTTCGCGAGGTAGTGCCGCTATTCGGCGGTTGAGATTTCCTGCGTGCGGACAAATTTGCTGCCGCGCCTGTCGGCGGTTTTGCTGGTCCGCTAAGCGGGCTCGGAATACGCCATGAGATTGATTTCCACTTCGACTGAGATGCTCGCCGCGGACGATCCAAGTGAAAGGACGTAACTTCCCGGATCGACAACCCAGGATCGCTTCGCGACGTCGAAATACGCAAAGTCGCGATGGGTCAGGCGTTTCTGCACTTGGCGACTCTCGCGTGGCTTCAAAGTGAGCTTCGCAAACCCTTTCAATTCACGCACGGGTCGCCTCAGCCTTGGCTGCCGCTGTCCGACATAGAGTTGTGCGACTGCACTGCCTTCGCGGTCTCCGATGTTGGTCAGACTGAAGGATACCGTCACGCCGGTCTCGTCGACCGACGCTTCGAGACCGCCCATGTCGAACTGCGTGTAGCTCAGCCCGTGCCCGAACGGGAACAGCGGCGCGATTCCCATAGCCTCATAGTGGCGATAGCCGACAAAGACGCCCTCCTGATAGCGGACCTTACTGTCGAGCCCGGGATAGACTTCGCGGTCCTGGCTCCATGTCGGGTTGTCCTGCCAGCGGCGCGAGAAGGTCTGCGGCAGGCGGCCGGAGGGGTCTGTGTCACCGAACAGCACGTCGGCTATGGCATTGCCAGCCTCCTGACCGGGATACCAGGCCTGAAGGATGGCCGGGGCATCGTCGACCCAAGGCATTTCGACCGGCCCGCCGGTTTGTAGGACGACAATAGTGCGCGGATTGGCGGCGAGGACGGCAGCGACGAGTTCATCCTGCTTGCCCGGCAGGGTGATGTCCTGCAAATCCGAGCCTTCGGTGTCCCATTGTTCTGACCGGCCGATGAAGACGATAGCCGTTTCGGCCTCAGTGGCGGCCCGGGCGGCCTCGGCAATCCCGGCATCTCCCATCGGCACGCCGATCCCGGCGCGGAATGCACCACCATACAGCAGTTTCATGTCCTTGGAGACGAACTCAATCACAACCTCGTAGGATCGGCCAGCCTCGAGAACCTTTTCACCGACGACCTCGTCGCAGCCTTCCTCGAAGTAGGTCCGCCCCTTGGTCCATGCACTATGGGCATCGGCGACCAGTTCGCCATCGACAAGGATCTTCGAGAACCCGGCGGAGTGGATCCCGAAGCGATGAATGCCATCGACCTCGGCGACGAAATCGCTCCGGATCAGCACCGAGAAGCGGCGTTGGTCGACCTTGCCTTCCGCGACAGGCGGCACCCAGAACCCTTCGGAGGCCTCCATCCGTTTGACATGAACAGGCGTGCCCTCGAAGCGCTTGTTGTCAAAGAACTCGGCTGTGATTTCGCCGTGGAAGAGGGGTTCCCAACGGTGATTGGTGCAGCCCGCGGCGTAGAGCAGCGCCTCTTCGCCCAGCCGTGCCGCCAGCCCGTCCCATGGAGAAATGCTGTAATGCGGAAAGATCTGCGCCGAGCCGCCACCCATGATCCTGGCGACCTTCGCGTTCGGCCCGATGACGGCAATCTTGCCGCTGGGCTGCGATAGGGGCAGCAGCCCATCGTTTTTCAACAGCACGCAGCCTGCAGCGCCCGCCTTTCGGATCAGGGCGCGGTGCTCGGGACGGTCATCGGCATGCTCCTCGAAGGGCCGCTGATCGTTCAGGGACCCGTCGCGCTCCATGAGTTTCAGGACGTTCGCGGCCCTCTCCCGCACCGTTTGCCGACTGACCTCGCCGGTCTCGACAGCGGCCAGCAATTTCTCTCCGCGGTCGCGTGTCGGGCCCGGCATTTCGAGCTCAAGGCCGGCATTGATCGTGGGTGCGGTGCTGTGGGAGCCGAACCAGTCCGACATGACCACGCCGTCGAACCCCCAGTCGCCGCGCAAGACGTCGTTCAACAGCCAGTCGTGCTCGGACGTATAGGTGCCGTTCAGCCGGTTGTAGGAAGTCATGACGGCCCATGCTCCGGCCTTCTTCACGGCATCTTCGAAGGGGCGCAGATAGACCTCGCGCAGGCTGCGCTCATCGATCTCGGACGATATGGTCGTGCGCTCGATCTCGCTCTCGTTTCCGACGAAATGCTTGACCGTGGCCGACACCCCGTTGTCCTGAAGACCCTTGATATAGCCGACGCCGAGGGCGGCCGTAAGTTCGGGGTCTTCCGAGTAGCATTCGAAATTGCGTCCGTTCGTGACGGAGCGATGGATATTGACGGTGGGCGCGAGCGAGACATGCGCGCCTTTCGATTTCACTTCCGCGGCGATTGCCGCGTCGATTTCCATCGCCAGTTCCGGATCCCAGGTGGCGCCGATGGCGATGCCGACGGGAAAGGCCGCGGCCGTGACGCCACCCACCAGACCGCCACTACCCCGCGCACCGCTGGGGCCGTCGGTGACGCGCAGCGACCCGATCCCGAGACGTTCGATCGGGTTGACCGACCAGAGGCCGTCCCCGGCCAGTATGGAGACCTGCTCTTCGAGAGTCAGTTCATCCAGCAGTTCATCGGTGGTCTTTCCGGTAAGCCGGGTTTGATTGGCCTTGTGAGCGGTCATTTATCTGTTCCCCTGCAAGTACGGCGTCGTCCTCGTCGAAGCGGGCGGTATTCGTGTTTCTTTACTTATTAAACATCAGTGCGTCCTGCGCGAAAGCCGGGCCAGCAAATGCAAATCCGATCAACGCCACCGCGACGAATTTGGACGGTGACATTTTCACCGGCAATACTCCCCGGTCTTGACGTCGCCGCCATCGGTCACGGTGCGGGTCTCGAAGGTGTAGCAGTCCGGCGTGTCTGACGGCGCATAACGCATGTAGTAGGCTTCGCCTTCATAGGTGTAGTCCATGCTGCGCCTGCCATCGGCCTCTTGCGTAAACACAAGGTTCTGCACACCGCCCTTGGGCGGCACGCCGGACGCCTGACCGCCACCAAACAATCCAGGTGAATCCATTGGTGCGACGCGCGGCAGATCGCGCATATCAAGCACCTCGCCCATCAGGCACTGAATGATATAGGGGGCCTCGGTCGAGGTATGATAGCGATAGCCGAAAGTGGCGTCGTGTTGTCCATTACAGACATCAAGCACATCCAGCGCGATGTGGGTGCCATCGGGGTTGTTGTCGCCGTAGATCGGAAACCCGTCATAGGCCCAGCCAATGATTGCAGCATCGCCTGCGTTTTTCATCTGCTCGATCATGCAGACTGGTTTGACGTGATAGTGGTAATCGTTGCCACGCCCGGCATGCCCGCCGCAAACGTCAAGCTGCTCGGTTTGCAGCGTGTCATGCTCGGTCTGCGTGTGGTAGAGGTCTTCAACCGTCATCTCCCCACCGCCGGTATAGTCATAAATCGGCACGCCGTTTACCGCCACACCCAAGGCTGCGTCGCGGGTTTGAGGGGTGGTGCCAAGACTGGGCGTCAGCGGGATTGGTGCGGAATAGTCCTTGGCGGGAACCGGAATCTGCTCGTTCGTGCCCACAATCCCTGTCATCAATTCATGATCAGGATAGGTGTCTGACGTGACAAGGGCGACATCGCCATCGCATGTGACAGTCACACGATCTGCAAAACCCGCATCAGCAACAGAGGCCGTTACCGCCTCACAATGATCTTCATGCGCAAACGCAGGGGCGGCAATAACGCAAAGCAGAGGCACGATTGGAAACAGGCGTGTCATGGCGTTGGTCTTTCCAAACGGGATCATTTGACGGTCAGACGGCACAGCATCGTGTTGCTTTGCTCAAGGTCGGGGCCCCAGATGAATTCGGCCGACCTGTTCCAAGTGATCTCGTCATATCCGTCTTTCGGACCCACCTCGCGGGCGGAATAGACATCAGCGGCAGGCCAGCTCGATGCATCGAATTCCGCCGTGTCCCAGCCCGCGGGCTCTTCTGATGCCTCAAACCCGCATGCGCCAACGCCAGCGACCGGATTGGCCTCGCTTTCGCAGAATTTGTCTAACGGAGCCTTGTGGATGACAAGGCAAGACCAATCCGCATTGCTGACCGCGACCAATTCGCCCGCCGCGTCCTTGATCTGCAATATCAGACCACCATCGCCCATTTGTTGCCGCCGCGTGCCGATGTATTCCAGCCCGGTGTCATTTTCCTTAAAGTCCTTCGCAATCAGACCGATCACAAAAGGCCTTTCCGCCTCGAACGTGAAGCTTTCGGCGTTGAACGACCGCTCTGTCGTGATCGGCACAGAGTCCTCGGCAACCTGCGCGCCGTTGATCCGCATCTCGAACCAGTTGTCGGCCCAGACATCGGCAGCGAAGGGTTCAGACGCCAGCGCCGAGGGCAGTAGGGCGAACAAGGTCAGGGCGGGGATGGCATAGTTCATGGTACTTCCCTTCGGGTTCATGGTCGCGGGCGACGCCTCGAGGCGTCACAAATGCCGCCCGAGTCCTCCAGCGTGCAGCCGGTCTGCGCGGTGAGGCAGCCAAGGATCGCGTTCGAGCCTGCCTCGCCCACATGGTAATGATAGCTGCCGTCCTCGCCCGCATGGCCGTTGCATTGACCGAGTCCGGCGGGTTCCGAGCCGTCCGCCATCAGGTGCGGCAGGATCGCCTGACCGTCCATTGCGATGCCGATCTGCGCGCCGTGACCGTCTGTCTCCGCTGCGCCGGGTGCAGCATCGAGGCAATCCGTGACCGCGTGGTAGTGGTAGCCCACATGTGGGTTCACATGTCCGCCGCAATCATCGAACGGGGCAACCGTATAGGCCCCGAGGATCGCGTCGACGGGCGCAGGTCCGTCCAGCCGGACGCCGTTATAGGCCACACCCGAGCCGGCCTCATTCGTTCGCGCCGCATCCGATGCAGCGACCGGCTCGAAGGGGATGACGTACGTCATGACCATCGCTTCGGGCAGCGTTTCGGGCAGGCACTGCACGCAGTAGTTCTGATAGGCCGGGTCCACGTCGGGCCGTGCAGCGGCCTGACATTCCTCCAGCGTGCCGGTATAGCGGATATCGCCCGTGTCTGGGTCGTAAAGCTGCCAGTTGGTGTCACCGTAGATTTCGGCAAGTCGGGTGATGAAGTCGCCGTCAACATCCACCGTTTTCCCGTCGAGGAACCAGATGCCACCTGCCTCCGGTCCATCGGAAATATGCTTCGGGCACCAAGGGCCGGGCGTGTAGGTCTGTGGATCGGCGGCCAGTGTGATTGAGAAACACTCCGTCTGTGCGCCTTGTGACAGCGTGCAGTCCACGACTTCGGGACCGGCAACGATTTCCGCAGCAGCGAAGAAATCCGTGACCCTGGCAAGGCGTGGATCGGTCTCGGCGAACGCCGGGGCAGCGGCCCCTGCGAGAAGAATGGCGATGAGGATCGTCGGTTTCATGTCGGACTCCGATTTGAAAGACGGTGGAAATTATGGATTGGGTGGCGGTGGCAATGCGTCGCGCAACGCCTCTTCGGTCACGCCAAGCTTTTCTGCGGCAGTCGCAAGGTCAGGTTGCTGACCGGGTCCTCCAAGCGCGTCGAGCAGGGCCTGCGGTGCGACGCCAAGTACGACTGCGGCATCTTCAAAGTCTGGGGGCATGCCGCCGGCGCCACCTTCGGGGCGTGGTGGCTCGTTACGGCCGTCCTGACCAGCCCTCTGCGCGCCGATCCCGGCTGTCGCGGTCGTTGTAAAGTTACCTTGTGCCTGAACGCCGACAAGACAGGGCGGCAGGTTCGGGAAGGTTTCTCGCGCGTGGTAATGATAGACCTCGGCGCCGTCCGCCACCGGGGCGACGTGGCCGTTGCATTGATCCAGACCTGCGGGTTCCGACCCGTCGGGCTCACGGCTGCCATAAAGCGCGAAGCCGTCGAAGGCATAGCCGAACTGTGCGCTGGCGTTCTGCTCCAGCGCGCAGACCGCATCGACATCTTCGGTCGCGAACACAGTGGCCATGTCTGTCGAGGTTGCATGCCAGTGATACCAGCCGCCCGGATCGACATGGCCTCCGCAAGTGTCCAGTGCGGGCATATGGCCCGTCATTTGAATGGAGGGCGCATCCGAAAAGATCGGAACGCCGTCAAGCGCGACGCCGACCTTGCCCACGGTGCCAAGCTGGGTAGGGGTAACTGCCATCATCGGATCGACAGGCAGAAGCATCGTGATCTCGACGCTCTCATCGACCGACACGTTTATGCAGGCGTGATCGACCGTGGGTCGCTCGGTCGCATTGTCGACGGAATAGACGTTTTCGTCATCGTCAAAGAAGCGATAGCCCAGCCCGTCGAGCATCCTCAGAAAGTCGCCGTCGATCCGGTAGAGCCCGGAATTCTCTCCGGTCCATTCCCAGATGCCGCCCGCGTCGTCCAGCGTTGCGGGGCAGAAAAGGCCGATCTTCAGCCCGCCTGGCAAATAGCCGACCGTGATCTTGTGGCATTGCGTTTGCGTGCCGTCCTCCAGCGTGCAGCCCACGATCTCAGGCGCCAAGAGGAAGGCGGATTGTACGAAATCGCCAGTGTCTGGATGCGCGAAGGCCGGGGTCGCGACGACAAGCGCCACCAGCAGGGCGAACGGTCGTATGCCGGTGCTCCGGGTCATGAAAGTTCCTTTCGTGGGTGTGCGGCCTCAACGTTCGGCGCACCAGGAACGCGACCGCCGAGGCTGTCGCGCAGTTCCAGGGTCACCCGTGCGAGCGTCGCTGCATTCTCCGTTCCAATCCGTTCCGCGATCAGGGTGTCGATGTCGTGCCAGGCGGCGTGGATGTCTGACAACAGCCCGCGCCCGCGAGCCGTCAGGCGCAGATGATTGCTACGCGCCTCGTCGGGATGCGGTTCGCGAGAGATAAAGCCCGCCTCGATCAGCCGGACCGTCATCGTGCTCATGCTGGCGGGGGTGATCCCAAATTCACGCGCGAGACTGACCTGTGACGCGGGTTCCATTCGGGACAAAGCCTGAATGATGCGGGCCTGCCGGGGCCGGACGCCGATTTCGGCGAGACGGTCACGCAACTGCTCCTCCACAAGGGCGGCCGCATGAAGAAGGAAGTGCAGGGAAAATGAGTCGGTTGCCATGCGAACAGTTAGTATGTTAACTGCAGTGGAATGACAACCGCCTTTCGGTGCGGCAATCGAAAGTGGGACTAACGAAATGACGCCGATGATCAGTCTTCTACAAAACCCGGTCACTGCGACCCGGGGCCGTTTCGTCGATGCAGTTCGCGCCATGCTGCCGACTCTCGCGCTGGTGGGCGTGATCTGGTCGGTGTCGAGCTGGGGATATTACGCCCTCGTCAACGCAATGGCGCTGGACAGCGGATATGACGATGCGCCGCTCCTCTTCGCCATTTACTATCTCACCTGGTCCGCCGTCGTTCTGCTGACATTCCGGCCTGTCTTTAGGGGTCGGCTATCGCGCCCCGTTCTTTTCGGACACGCGATCGCACTTGCGCCAATTCTGGCTGCCTATGGTGTCTTCGTCGCCGTGGCCCTTCCGCTACTGCCGGATGTGTCGGTCTTTCGTGCGCCGCCAAATCCGCCGGAATTCATGTTCGCCACCGCTTGGTACTACCTTCCCAAGTCAGCGGACATCCTGTTCCAGCAGGTTCTCGTCGCGGCCATGGTCCTTCGCGCACACCGCGCACGCGTGCCGCTCTCGGCGATCTCGCTCTTGATGGCCGTTCTCTTTGGCGGCTTCCATCTTACGCTCGCCCTCGAAGGGTTCTCGCCGCTCTATGTGGCCAGATTCACCATCGCTGCCTCGATCTTCGGGGTGATGATCCCATGGCTCTATTTACGTACACACCATGGATTCCGCTGGGCGTACGGACTGCACTGGGGTTTTTACGCGCTGGATGCGACCGTAACGCATCTCGTGCTGGCGGTGCCGAAATGGGCGATATAGTTGAATGTGACGGAAAGACCTAAAGGTCAATCCCCGCAGCCAAGGCGGTCGGTATCGGCCAATCCACCAGACAAGAAGACATTGGTGCAGTCCCAGCGAAATGGTGCTTTGTCCGCACACCGACGTGTCGTTGACAAAAATGCTGCACCAAGCGCTGACTGCCGCTTCGACAGGCCGCACCGCAGCATCCGGAGTGGTTGCTGGAAGGCGGCTTTGGGCCGTGATTAACATGCAAGGGATTGATCTGCTTCAGAAAGAAATCCCCAACGCACGCAGCGATGCCTTATCGGGAGCGCCAGTGACCCGGAGCCCCTTTGATTCCTGAAAAGCCCGCATGGCGCGTTTGCTGCCACTGCCCCAGGCGCCATCTGGCTTACCGGCATCGAACCCCACATTGTTCAGCAGCGCCTGGATGGCTTTCAGGTCGTCCTTCGACAGGTCCAAAGTCGAGAAGCCGCAGGCGGCGGCCACGGCTTCGACGGCCTTGGCCGTGCCTCTCATGTCGAAGGACGCATCGAAGGTCTTGCCGTTGTTGTCATACGTTCGCAGGAACAGTTTGCGGCTCTTCATCAGGTCCACCATCAGAGCGCTTCCCGCACTCCCGAAGACACCCGTGCCCTGGTTCGAGGTGAGCTTGCTCCATGAGGCGTTGACCGCGTCCGCGTCGTCGATCCGGTAGGTGACGCGGACCGTGTCGCTTAGGTAGTTGTAGGCCATGAAGCTGTCGACATCGTAGACGATAGACGGCGTGCCCTCATTACATTGCAGCAGCAGACGGCGCTTGTCCTGGAACGCCTCGGGATCGTAGTCGGAAAAATTGATGGCCAGCACCTTGGGCGAGTCGTCGATCTCGGCCCGCGTTTCCCGGATGCCGTACCATCCGGCAATGACGAAGCCTTCCTTGGCAAGCCCACTGAACAGACCCGAAGTGTAGTCAATATCCGGATAGTCTGGATCCGCCCAGGCCGGGGCAGTGGTCTCCGTGTCAAGCGGATCTTTCTCGGCACTGTCATCCTGGACTGCCGGCGGCTGCGAGGCGGCAAGTTGCGGCGTGGCGATGCCGTATTGCGCCTGATACCAGGCCAGTTTCAACTGGGCGAGCGCCAGCTTCTCGGTTTCGGCGCGGGTCAGAGCCATGGCCTGAACCAATCCGCCACTGGAGCGCGCCTCGGCTTCTGCTGCGGCGACAACATCTGTCTGTTTTTGGATATCGGCCAGGATTTCCGCTGCACGGGCTGCATCGGAGGCAACCGAGGGCACCACGAGTTCCGGCGAAAGACCCGCCTCAGCGCTCAACTGACGATTTTCGAGCAAGGCGCGGTTCATCTTCAGGACTTCGAGACGGTATTGTGCCAGCGCCTGCACAACCCCGCCATCGTAACGAGCCACCACCTTTTCTGCGTCGGCAATACGTTGGGTGATCTCGGCAATATCGGCCGGGAAATCCGCATCTTGCGCCCAGGCCGGAACCGTCATGAACAGTCCGACAACCGCCACGATGAAATTTGCTCGTTTCATGGGGTTCACTCCTTCATTCCGGATAGGGGTCGCCCAAGGCAGGGTTATCCGTCCCCTGCCCCAGTTGAGCCGCAAGCTTGGCAATGTCCGACCGGAAAGATTGTGTGACACGCCCGTAACCAAGCACATGCGCCACGGTTTCCGCCAGATCTTCGGGCCCTCGGTCCAGCGTTTCGCGGATCAGGCCAAGTTTTTCCGGCAAGGGAACCTCTTTCCATTGCCGCAGACGCCCGACGACTTCGAGGCCGCGGAACGGTAGGACGTCAGTCGGCTCCAACGTTTCAGGCCAGAAGATCCAATGTTCATCCGCGGAACGGGTTCGCGGGGCGACCCGCTCGACGGCATGCCAGATGGTTGATGAAATCCTTTTACCGGTCTTCTGGAACCCGTGGTCCCTTGCGATCAGATCACTCAACCGTTTGAAAGTGATCGGAGCCTCTTCGCGGACATACCTCGCAGCCAGCTGCCTCAGTGTTTCGGCATAGTCTGGGGCGTGGAACGAGTCAGGATCGAGGTCGGGATCAGGCTGTCTCGTGTCCGCGAAATCCAGTTCCGGCGCGATCGTGGTGTCCTCTGCTGCCATGCCCGCTGCCAATCGGCGATCCGATTCTTCGGCGGGATGGTCGAGCGCGGCCGGCGCACGATCCGGCCCGGGCAAGGCCGAGGACGCGACATCATCGGCCAAAACGTAGTTCTCGTGCTCCGTAGGCTCCGCCTGCACATCGCTGTGCTCCGGTTCTGCGGGTTCCTCGACAGCCGATACAGCCGCCTCTTCGGCAAGCCTATCCGCTTCGCGGACCGTTTCCAGCAGGGCTTCGAGGTCACGATGCAGCTGCTCCAGCCGCGTTTCAGGGTCGATGAACCAATCCGTCGACCAGACCCTCAACAGCCGCCACCCCAATCGTTCGAGGATGATGTGGCGCACGCGATCCCTGTCACGGGCCGAGGCCGAGGAGTGATAGGCCGCCCCGTCGCATTCAATCCCCGCCAAGAACTCGCCGGGCTTGTCGGGATGCACCACGCCAAGGTCGATACGGAATTTCGAGACGCCGATCTGCGTCCGGATGGTCCAGCCCTTGGCCCGCAGGCGTTCAGCGACGGCCATCTCGAAATCGGAATCGTAATCGCTGTGACCATGCGACCTGACCGCCCGCCCCAGCGCCGCCGGGCCTTGGGCTGCGAATTCGAGGTAGCGCTTGAGATCCCGGACCGCCTCGGATTGCGTGCGCGTCAGGTCGATCATCGCGGGATCGAAGCTGCAGAAGATGGCCACCTCGCTTGTGGCGCGGGTGATCGCCACGTTCAGCCGCCGCCCCCCTTCTGGTTCAGGGGACCGAAGTTCATGGAGATTGTCTGCGCGCCCGGTTCGGTCGGGCCGTAGCAGATGGAAATCAGTATGACGTCGCGCTGGTCCCCCTGCACCGTCTCAAGGTTCTTGACGAAGACCGGCTCGGACACCTTGGGACCAAAATACTTTTCGAGCGATGGATCGGACCGCCGCGCCTCGTCCAGCAGGTTTTCCACCAGACGCTGCTGTTCCGTGTTCAGCGTCACGACCCCGATGGACAGATGCCGCCGCGCCGGGTCCTTCAGATGCGCAACCAGTTCGGCTACGACCGACTGTGCTTCCTGCGGGTTGTTGCAACCCTTGCCCCTTGCATAGACACCCTCAACCCGTTCCAGACGCACCGCCGTGTCACGCGTGTCGGCCGAGGGATAGGTGACCAGCTGCCCCTCATAATAAGCATAGTTCGAGAAGGCGATCAGGCTTTCGTGACGGCTGCGATAATGCCCGGTCAGCCGGTGCAGCGGCACGCGGGCGGCCAATGCCTCGTCGAGGATGCTTTCGAGATCGGCCATGATCATGCCGTCGCCGTCATCATCCCCGGCGTCTCTGGAAAAGAAATTGGTGGGCGGCATCTGTTTCGGGTCGCCGACGATGATGCTGCGCTGCCCGCGCGCGATGGCGCCGATCGCGTCGGGCACGGTGATCTGACTCGCCTCGTCGAAGACCACCAGGTCGAAAAGCTCTGACTCTGCTGGCAGGAACTGCGCCACCGACAGAGGGCTCATCATCAGGCAGGGCGTCAACCGGGTGAGCGAGGTGCCCATCTCCTTGACCAACTGACGCACCGGTGCCGCCCGCGCACCGCGCTGCAATTGCCGCGCCAGCACGCCAAGCCCGGGATCCGCCGTGGTCTGGCGATCCGGTATCTCGCCCGACAAGCGCGCCCGCACATAGGCGGCCGTCAACCCGGCAAAGGCCGCATCAAGCTTACGAAAATCCGAGATGTCGGCGGCATGGGTCGTTGCCGAAAACCGGCGCAAAAGCGGACTGGCGTCGATCAACTCTGGCGCGGCCCAGCGGCAATAGGCGGTGCGGAAGACCTCTACTGTCCCTTCGTGTTCCAGCGTGCCGGTTTCCAACGCGCGGGCGAGCGCCCCGAGACCCTTCTCCTCGGCATCGCGGCGGGCCGAAACCCAGCCGCACCAAGCATTGAGCCGCCGCACCCGGTCGGCAACTGCCGCCGTAGATGCAATGACCTGCTCCAACGGCTGGAGTTCCGGCGTCTGCCCAGCGGGCACGGTCAGACCATGCCAATCCGCCTCAGCGGCAATGAAACTGTCCAGCCCAGCACGCAGATCGGCACTGGCACGGTCCGTCGCTCCTCCCGGTTCCAGCAGATCGCGCCCCTCACACAGGCGCAACCGCAGCGCCGCGCGCAGGGTCACGATATCATGCCCGGCATCGCCAAGGCGCAACATCGAGGCGCGCAATGCCTCCCCGCCCGTGATCGCAGCTTGCAGGGACTGAACTGAGGTGCCGTGGCCCTTCCATGGCGTTCCGTCAGGCAAGCGGCCTGCGATTTCAGCCATCTGCCGGTGCAGCGATGCCAGTTCCGCCAGCTTTTCCAGATCGTTCTCCGGGGTCTCGCCACCTTGACCAATCTGGCTTGTTATGGCCGCGCGCAGTTTCTTCAGGGCTCCTCCCCGGGTTAGGAAGCTACGCCCCTGAGCTTCGGAGCGCTCGGCGGTCCATGCCGCGATCGGGGCCGTGGCGATAGCCTCATCGCGATAACTTTTCGGCAGTGCGCTGCGCACCTCCTGCCAGCGTTCGAGCAGCGAAAGCAATGCCGCGAGACCTTCGACCGCGCCCCGCCCTTCCGGCGTCAGAGCAAATCCGAGGTCGGTCGCAAGGCACTGCGGGAAACAAAGGGAAAGGTCAGCGAGCGCCGTAGCTTCTTATCGCGACGCCGTCCCGGTCAGGTCCAGTCGCTGTGCCAGCGCATCTCGGGCATCAAGCAGCGCTTGCGCCGCCTGCCCCAACCGCCGCGCGGCCTCGACCACCTGCCCCTGCCACGCGAAGTTCCACTCCTCGGTTCCGATCCCGGCAAAGCTCTCGAAATCCTCAGGTTCCGTTTCGCTGAACCTCTGGCCAAGCCTGCGGGCCGCAGTGCAAAGGCCGTCGAATGCCTCCGGCGTGGGCGCGAAGCCGACAGGGCCCTGCCGTGCCGGCCAATCGAGCGCGACGCGGTGCAAGTCGCCGTAGCGCAGGGTCCGCCCCATGGCATCGCGCGCGCTGATCCCTGCCGGTCCCGGCGAATGCAGGGCGTCTACCAACCCGTTCAACCGATCCCGCAACTCTGCAAGCCGCTCCGCCTCCCGGACCCATTCGGCCTGATCGAGCGTGTCATGACTGGACCAGGCGCTGTCGAGCTGGTCCAGCACCGCCTTCTTGTTCGCCTTGTTCGAGTGCAACTCAAGGCAGAAGTCGCCGAGGCCCACTTCTTTCAGCCGCCGATAGACAACGTCCAGCGCGGCCATCTTCTCGGAAACGAACAGCACCCGGTTCCCCAGTGCCAGATTGTGCGCGATGATGTTGCCGATGGTCTCGGACTTGCCAGTCCCCGGCGGCCCCTCCAGCACGAAATCCCCCTCCTGCCCCGAGGCATGCACCGCAACCAGTTGGCCGCTGTCGGCATTCAGCGGCGCAAAGACATCCGACGGCGCGATCCGGCGGTCGATCTCGCGCGGCTCGATGAAGGAGGACGGCGTGGCAAAGGGCGCGCGCGGCGTGTCGATCAGGTGGCGCACCAGCGGCGCCTCCTTCAGGCGCTCGGTACGGTCGGCGAGGTCCTTCCACATCAGATACTTGGCAAAGGAGAAGGTCCCGAGGATCACGTCTTCGGTCACTTCGAACCCGGGCACGTTGCGCACCCGATGCCGCACCAGATCCCATATCCGGGCCACGTCAACCCCGCTGTCATCACGCGGCAGCTCGCCCGCCAAGTCCGGCAGGTCGATGCCGAAATCCTGCTTCAGCATCTGCAACAGGGTCAGGTTGAACACCGTGTCATCATCATGCCGCACCAGCACCGGCTTCGACCGGGCACTGGCCCGTTCCAGACGCACGGGGACAAGGATCATCGGCGCGCGGCTATCGTTGCTCGTGCCGGTAGGCGTCCAGCGCAGCATCCCAAGCGCCAGGAACAGCGTGTTGCTGCCGCCTTCCTCGATATCCGCCCGCGCTTTGCGATAGAGGTCGATCCCGGCCTTCTCCACCGTCTTGGGATCGGTATTGGCGATGATTTCCTTGCGTTCCAGCGAATCCAGCGCGTGGTTGCGCGCCCAGTCGTCTCCGGTGCGCAGGGTGAATTGGGCACGGTCACTGTCGCTGCCCTTGGGACCCTTTTCCGGCGGCGGAGTCAGTCGCAGGCGGGCACCACCGGCCAGCAAGTCTTCAAGCCGCCCGGGGTCCGGGCAGAAGATCGGCAGCGCCGTGGATGAGGGTTTGACATTCAGCAGGCGGTTGCGGCGCGACAGATCCAGCAGGCTGCGCTTCCAGGTGGCCAGCCGTTCCTCCGGCGTCTTCTCGGACAGGTCGAGGTCGTCGGCCTGCTCGAAGGCAGGCAGGTCGTCGGGCGGGATGTCCAGAGGCGGCACCGCGGTCGGGGCGGTTGCATCCTCCGTTCCCACCTCGGACAGCGACGACAACGGCTGAATGCTCCGCTTTCGGGCCTGATGGATGTCCAGCGCATAGACAAAATCCCCGTCGTGCTCCTCGGCAATCTGTCGGTTGGCCTCGTTGATCGCCTTGGTGAACGGCAGCGGATGCCCTGCCGTGGCCATCGTCGTCTCGAACAGGACAAGTTCCCGCAGATCCTTGGCCTTTCGAACCACCAGCGGATCATCGACCGTCATTGTTGGAAACCACGCCGGTTGCAGCCAAGCACCTGCAAAGGCATGTCCCTTGGTGAACACCACGACGGGGTGCAGCCCCGCCTGCTCGAAGGCCGCGGCAAAGAGCAGCGCGGTATCAAGGCAGGTCGACAAGCCGGTGTGGCGGATATCGGAGGGCAGACGGACCTTCTGCCCGGTCGTCTCGAAGCTGGCGGGCGGCACGGCATAGGTCAGCCCCTGCGCACTGACGGCTGCCCAAATTGCTGACATCAACTCCCATGACCGCTGCGTCGATTTCGACTGGTAGCCGTTGATCGAACCATCGCGCCCGCCCTCGATCAGGATCTTCGAGGCATCCTTCAGCACCTTCTGCACGAACCCGTCGTTCGGCGTGACGAAGGCTGCCAGAAGCTCCGGCATGTAGCGCGCGCCACCCCATTCATTGCGGGCCAGCGCCTCCACCGTGTCGGTCGTCTCGGCAAGGATCTCCTCGCCCTGCCGAAGGACAATTCGGACGTCGGCGCGTAGTCGGTCCGTGAGCTTGTCCAGCAGTCCCCCGGCCAGCGGCAGACGCAGGTCCGTGATCCGCAGCCTGGCCCCTGCATCCAGACGGTCGATGGTCCAATCCCGCGCGCCAAAAATCGCCGGGTCGGCAGAGACCGACAGGCACAGGTTCTCAAGTGGTGCCTCAGACGGGTTCTCGACGCTCAACTCAAGCAGAACGGGGACGTCGTTCTGATGAGATGCGAAAGTGATCTTGCGCGAGAACTCAGCGTTCAGGATTGGCTCCGGGGGTGTTGCCGCTTCTTCGACCGATCCCTCGACCGCAATTATATCCGACATCAAAAATTCCCTCGCGAACAAACTTCTTTCCAACTTGGAGAGTATCTTCATACAACCTGCCTGCAAGCAGCAAGAATGATGGCTGCATGTTTCTATGCTCTTCCAAACGCGAAAATGAGGCGTGGTCGACGAATGGCTGTTCTGTTGCAGTTGAACTGCAGCGCAGCATTTATGATGGGACAGGCAGTACAGGGCCGATCCAGCCCCAAAATACGGCCTGCTTCAGTATCCGTGTCTGATGTAGCAAGAACTTGACAGGCAAGGCTAATGTGCGTCGGTCATCGGTCTGCCGTCGCAATGTTGGCCAATTGCACTGCGAAAACGCAGAGGCAGATTTGACTATCGGGATCGTACGGTCTTACACGCCAACCAAGGCTGGCGAATGCTTCTGCAGAAGCGGCGGACTCGGACACGAGCGCGCCAACTGCCAACGTGGCGATCCGACAGGTCAACCAGGCAATGTTTTAATATCCATGAGCTGTTTGCGGCGTCGAAGTCATCGCAGAGGCAATTAGAAGCGAGCGCCACCGCGCCCGTGGTAGTCTCCCGTCGGTGGCCGGGAACCCGAAGACCGCCAAAACGGTCTCCTGTGACGGAGGCAATAGAGATTTGCCCAAACAGCACATTCTGCCTCGCCTGATACAGCTGATACAGATGTCACCACTTCTGGAGAATGATCAAATCGCCGCAGCGCGCTGCCTTTTGGTGGTGAGTGGTGGCTTTCATGTGCGTCACGACATGCGGTGTGGCGAGTTACCTCCTTTCTGTTTGCTCACAACGCGATCTTCGACCGCATCTCCGTTTCTGTCCGTCGTGGGAATGAAATGGAACAACTCAGTTCCGGCAGAAACGAAAACCCGGTAGAAAGCCGAAAATATCAGTCAAGAGTTTGCCACGCGTGGCTGCATGCGTCTTGGTTTGGCAGACGATCCGACTAAAGTGTCGAGGCCAAGACGATACCCTGCCCCCTGAACCATACAAAGCAGTTCATGGTCGTTATGCAGCCGGCATGAAGAATCCTATGAGCGCAACTCCTGAAACTCGAAAACGCCAAGTGCTTGGGAAGGGGCGTCCTTCACCGAGAACGACGGGAAGTTGTTCTCCGTCGCATTTTTCGCCCTCCCACTAAAGATAAGGCAACGGACCGCGCGCGAATTTCCAAGCTGCTGCGCCGCAACAGAAACACTGCTGCATGCGATTGCAACTTCTGGTTCTGCGGGTCCAATGCCCGAACCAAAGCGACCGAGCTCCGAACCAAAGCGACCAATGTCCGAAACAGAGCGACCCAGCTCCGAGGGAAAGCGACCGACCACCTATAACCATCTGGAAAAAGGCAATTAATACCGTTCTGAAAAAAGAGAAAGAAGAGAACCCTTTGAAAATGTCGCGCTGCGACGGGGATCCTTGGACTCAGTCTGGCATTGGTCTCCGGCTGACACAGCAAACCCGGCGGAACCGCTTTGCTTTGTGAGCTCATGTCTGTTTCGTCGCCATGAACCGTAACATGACCGTCTGGCGACTATGATGCGAAATTGGGAGGTGTTTGCGGCATTGCTCTGCCCGCGATGCACCTACCTGAAAAGTTTTCCAGACTGACAAGCCCGGACCCATCTCCGCTTCAACAGGAGATGCTCCATGACAGAATTTACACCCTTCAAGAAATTCCACCCGGCAACCAAGGACGAGTTGGCGCGTTGGTCGACCTTCTCGCGCAATACCATCGGCCCTTGCCTATCACGCCTCGGTGTTCCGCCGTTTGGCAAACGCTATCCGATGATCCGCGTTTATTCCGGAATGCTCGGCATGACGCCTGCCGATCAAGCGGAAGAAGTGTTGCTTGGCGCCGGTCTGGTCCGCACGACCCACGTCGCCGAGATGGTTGGCATGTCGGTGGATGCGCTGCACGCAGAGTTGCGCCGAATGGCCAACGCCTATCCGCCCCTTTTCGTATTCGGCTCAAAGCGGCACCTCATGCTGCGCGCCCAAGTCGAGCAGATGCTCTCGAGTCCGCGTAACGCTTGGCATGAGATGGAGATCCGGGCAGAGCATGCTCGGCCGGCATCCCGTCTTGCGCGGGCCCTGGGCGTGTCGCAGGCGCGGATCGACGCGCTTCTTGCAAGCAATGCCAGCCCACCTGCGCATGTCATTGCCGGTGGACGCACCCGATACCTTGTCGCTGACGTGACGGCGCGGCTGGCTGAAGGGACATCGGCCACCCGCCCTGCCCTGCCCCCGCAAAACACCTCTCCTGACATGGAAACCACCGGTGCCACGCCCGTGGCGCCCGCCCCGACCGCTGGCGGTCTTTTCTCACGCGCGGTTTCTGCGATCTCGGCCGGGGCGCCCACAGCCGCAGGGCGCACGCAGTCCGCTCCGGACGCCCGCAGAGGCGATCGCGCGCACGGGGTCCCGCCGGAGGCGAAACTCTCGGACACATAAGGCACCGTTAAGTATCCGTTTTTCCCGACTCCGGCGCACACAATCGCTTCGTCTGCACGGAAACCGGCCAACTCGCCCCTCAAACGCACAGACATGAAAGGATAGTCCATGGGCGTTTTTTCAGCCGCGGTTGCGACCGCAATTGACCAAACGGCAACCCGCGTCGTCACGATGCAAACCGTGTTCGACGACACGACGCAGCAAACCGAGCGCAATCGCATCGCGCGGATCGCAGATTTCTTCGACGCGCCACTGTCGACATTCGGCGGCGACTTGCTGACTTGGTTCGACGCCCATTTCCCGCCAGTCAAAAAGCTTGGCGCGGCTCCTTTGCCCGGACATGACCGCGTGTTTTGGACCTCCAGGGGCTCATACCAAAAATGGCGCGAAGTCGTGCGCCGCAGGATTTGCCATACGACCGGCGTGACGGACGCAAAGAAGGAGCTGCGCAACCGCATCGATGGCTGGACGCCGCTTCTTGGTCTGCTCGATGAACTGAAGAAGGGCGTTGGACCATTACACTCGGCAAGCGTTGGCGCCATCGTCGCATTTTCTGATATGGCACGCGCTGCAGGTCTCAACCCGGCTGATCTCACGCCTGATGTCGTGCCTGATTTCCTTAAAAGCTTGCCGCTAATGGAACGGGAGCGCGCCGCGAAAGCGTTGCGCGCGTTGGCCCGTGCGCAAGTTGTGAATCAGGTCGCGGAATTTCTGCCCGAGGGGTTCGATCCGGCATACCTCATTCCTGCGGACCGCTCGTCTCTTCCGGATACCGTACGAGCGATGATCGCTGAAATGGTGCACAACGTCCGGTTCGACAAAAGCACATACGAAGATGTTTCTGAAAGCAGCCAACCTAAATTCGGCCAAGAAGCCTCCGCAACATATGAAGCCGCGCTGATTGCCCTTGCGCGCACCGCGCAGGATCTGGGCTGTGTGGAGCTGGAGACGTTGAACCGTCCTGACAACCTTTTCCGTTGCGAGACCCGGGTTGCCGTACTGAGAGCGTGGACTGACCCAGGAAATACAACTCGGCCATTCTCTCTTAGAACGGCAGCGTCATACACACGCATCATCGCTCAGGTCGGCAAAGAAAACGGCTTGGACACAAGTGCCTGGGAGGCAAGCCTCAAGAAAAATACCGCGCTGAAAGAAGGCCGTGCCACCAACGAAACCATGTCTCCGAAGGTGCAGCGCTTCTGCGAGGGTTTGATTGCCAACCAAAAAAACGTCCGGACTTTTTTGCGGCAGCATGTTCTGTATCAAGAACGCGCGAAAGACATCCTTGCAACCGACGAGAAGCTGACCCTCAGCCAGACACGACGGGTCCGACAGTTCGGAACCTGCGCCGCTTTCGCTGCCATGGAAATCCGCGGCGCGGGACTTCGAAAGGGCAGCGCGCTTGCCACGCAAAGTCACGGTGTGAACCCGAACCTGTTCTTTCGCAATAACGGTCAGGAACGCTGGTACGAATTACGGGTGTCCCGAAAAGACATGAAAGGCGAATACGTCGAACTGCCAGCCATCCGCATCCGAGATGACAAATACGAGGGCTTCGCTGTGCTGGACTGGTATCTGAAATCGATCCGGCCACTCTCCAATTTTGGCAACGCCGAATACTGTGAGCAGAACGTTTGCGCGATGTCGCCGTATCTTTTTGTGGCCGAAAAGTCAGCCGATGCGCTGGACGGCAAGCTGTTCTATAGGTGGCTGACATCGTGCAGCCACGCCATCGGCCTTCGGATGAATCCGCACAATTACCGGCACGGGTTTGCAACACTGCTGCTCGCGCGATCCTGGTCAAACCGCGGACGCGCCGCAGCGTATCTCGGTTGTTCCGTCGGTGTTCTGGACACGTACTACGCATGGCTCGACAAGCGTCAGAAGCTCGAAGAAGTGCAGGACATGCTCGCGGAGGCTCTGACCGGAAAATGACCCGACATGCCATTCTCTCAAAGCCGCACTGGCGGCACGATGCGGCATCCCCAGTGCTGCTTTCCATGCCCATTGAAGAGCTGCGCGCCCTCGACAGCCTTGTCGAGTTCATCGTCAAACATGGTTGCGGGCAGTTGGAGATCTCTGACTGCCGGGCTTGGGCCCGCATGAACGAAGGCGTGACCGCATTGCGCCACGCGGCCGCCGCCCTGCAAAAAACCGATGGTAACGATGCGCCGCCGCTTGCTGCACTGCACGCTGCCGAAAGCGAATTGGCGGCCTGCGCATCATTCGGAGGCATTCGCCGAGAAACAACCAGGATCTACACCCGCTCCATCTCTCTGTCTGAAGACGACTTGCCAGAGGCTTGGAAGACGCAATTGTCGCGGATCCACGATCGCATCTTCGACGGCGAGGTGGTGAAAGCCCCTGATTTGCTGGACCGCATGACCCGGAAACTCTGTCAGTTCGGCTGGTTTCTACGCAAAAGTGACATGCCTTTAATGCTCGACATCCCTGGATTGCGCGCATTCTACACGTATGAAACCACACGCATCTCCATGCGCGGCGCACCGCTGCGACCAGCGACGATAACGGCCACGTTCGCGGACCTACGCGACTTCGCGGCCATGTCGCAGGCCTACCCCGCCGGGTTGGTCAGTGAAATCGACAAGCTTCTGGTCAAATTGCGAGACCGCGCAGATGTTGTGCAACCTCAAAAATACGCGGCTCTCGCCAGACTGGACGTCTCTCGAATCATCCCGCGGGCTGCAGAGATCGCCGCTGGGGTTCCAAATTATAGGAATCCCGCGCAGCGGGTGATCCAACGCAACCGCGCCATGGCGCTCGCAGTACCGCCCATGACTCCCTTGCGCCGAGAATGGCATGACATTCGCTTTGGGCGGGACCTTGTCTGGTCTGCCGGGCGTTACCGCTTGCGCGATTTCAAGCTGCGCAAGACACGGCACCAAGTCGGGCGAGAAGCATATCCGGGTTCGATTCATCCGAGTGTGCAGAGCTATGTCGACGCCCGGCTTTTGCAGGACGACGACGCGACCTATCTTGACGAATTCCGCGCGGTGGCGGAGGCCGAGCGATGGCCGCTGTTCCAACACCCTGACAGCGGCGACGTTTCTGAAAACTACGTATCGCAGGTCTGGTCAGTAGAGTTTGGAACCGGCGCGCATATCTGTCGGACAATCGTCTATGACATCGTGTTCGCGATCAGCGAAGGCGCGACACTGGCCGGCATGGTCCTGAACGATCACACCTCCCGCCAAGCACGCAAGAAATACACCAGCGACCAAGCCGCCGCAGCAGCCCTCGCCGCAGCGTCGGCGGAGCTGAACGACATAACGGATATGTTCCTTGAGTGACGAGGAAGCTCCCCTCCAGCATGGCTCAAGCTCGGTACGGCTTCGTCGGAAACACAGATCATAATGTGCCCTTCATGCTGAAGAATTCCGACCTGTTCGAAGCCCTTCCCCCGCAGTTTCATGACAGCGCCTTCATCGACCGGCTGCACGCCTACCTGCCCGGTTGGGAAGTCGATGTGATCCGCGGCGAGATGTTCACATCAGGCTACGGCTTCATCGTCGACTACCTCGCCGAGATTCTGCGCCACCTCCGCCAAGAGGATTTCTCCAACCGTCCCGACCAATATTTCCAGGTCAGTCCGCAGATCTCGACCCGTGACAGGGATGCCGTCTACAAGACGATGTCGGGCCTTTTGAAGGTGATCTTCCCAGCCGGCGGCGAGAGCGCCGACGACGTCGAAGAACTGCTGCAACTGGCCTTGGAAAGCCGCAAGCGGGTCAAGGACCAGCTGTTCCGCATTGATGCGACTTATCCGGAGGTCGACTTTTACTACGCGGGCTCAGACGGCGAAAAGCTTCGGGTCCAGACGGTCGAAGAACAGGAATTCCCGCAGTTCTATCATCGTCGCCAGGCTGCTGCAGAAGGGCCCTCTACGACGATTCCGGAGGCAGAAGACTTCGACGTCATCGAAAGTTCGTCGCCCGAAGCGCCGGGTACAGCCGCACCCCAGCAAAAACCTCAACTCGAGGAAGGACACATCGTATTTGCTGAGAACCGTAAGGGCCTGAGTTTCGAAAAGCTTTTCGGTCCCTACACGGACGGGGCCAGCAGGATCGTCGTGACCGACCCTTACGTTCGCAAGCCCTATCAGGTTCGGACCATGATGGAATTCGTGGAGATGATTGTTTGCCGCAAGCAACCCGAAGATCAGGTCGCGATCCATCTCGTCACCTGCCCCAACGAAGGCGAAGTCCAGAAGCAACGTGAGCTACTCGACAGCATCTCGGAAGCCTGCGTTGGCACGGGCGTTGCGTTCACCTGGGCGTTCGACACGTCCGGAACGGCACACGCCCGCGACATCGTGACTGACACTGGCTGGAAGATGGTCCTCGATCGTGGTCTGGACATTTTCCAAGCGCCGCTGCGCAGAGAAGGCTTCAGTCTTGGTGACCGACTTCAGGAACATCGTATGGTTAAGGGGTTTTATGTGACGTACGTTCGTCTTTGAGGCACAAATCGCTCACTTGCATGCGTATTTCGCGGAACTTGGGGAGTGACTGAACGCGATCTCGGGCACGCGTATCACGGATTGTCAATCGGCACCGAATATTGGGTCCGACTCAAATTCTGTGACGCCGTCATGCCGAATGCTGGAGACGCGCCAGGAGAAGGTCGATACCGGCAGCACCATACATCTGCCGCTTCGACATCTTCAGCCTGTTGATCTGGCCTTCTGTCTGGCCTGTCGCAGTCGTGGGTATGGCAACGGCCTCGGTCGGTGCCTTCAGAGATGGATCCTTCAAATGTTTCGTAACCGCCCGATTGATACCGCGGTTTAAGCGGGTGCCCAGTTCCAGGGGAGCAGTTCATCAATCCTGTTGATCTT
>NZ_JBMPIX010000030.1:0-48113 GCF_049341065.1 Pacificoceanicola algae
GTTGTTCTCCATTGCAGATACCAGCTTGAATCACGATCAGCGCCCGGTGGAAATCCCTTTTGTCAACACGGCCTAGGCTCCGCCTTGCCCCGCCAATTGCCGAAGCTGCGCCCACAATGCCTCTGGCACCTCGGCGCTGGCCTTTGGCTGCTTGCCTTGCCCCGGCATGCGGCAGCCCTCATCCTCGGCCACAAAACCTGCCAATTGTTCGACCCGGTCGTAAAAGCCCCCCTCGCCCGGATGAATCAGAACAAAATACTGCCCCAGATCATGCGGTTCGCCCTCGGGCGCCTTGAGCGGCTTGACCTCCCGGCTCAGGTAGCCTCCGCCCAGACAGGCGGCCAGAATCTCGACCATCAGGCCAATGCCCCAGCCTTTGTAGCCCCCAGATGAGACCATCGATCCGGCCAAAGCCGCGTCTGGGTCGGTGGTCGGTTGCCCGTCGACATCGATGGCCCAGCCTTCGGGGATCGGCTCGCCAGCGGCCTTGGCCATGGTGATCCGCCCTAAAGCCACCGTCGTGGTCGATTGATCGAACAGCATAGTCACGCCGCCCTGCCCGTCCGGCACCGCGAAAGAGATCGGGTTCGTCCCGATAACCCGCGTTTTACCGCCCGGCGGCGCCACGATGGGCGAAGCATTGGTGACACCCAGCCCAAGACACCCGGCTTTGGCAATCGCCTCCGTGAAATAGCCCAGCGCGGTGCAGGTATGGGCGTGATGCAAGGCAAGGCTGACGATCCCGAATTCGCGCGCGGCCTCAAGCGCCTGCGGCAAGGCCTTGGCAAAAGCGGGCTGGGCAAAGCCGTGTCCGGCATCCACGCGAAACTCGGCCGGGCGCGGGTGCGCAATATGCGGCGCCGCTTGCCCGTTGACCCGCCCCGTGACAAGCTGTTGGCAGTAGCTTTCAAGGTAATACAGCCCGCAGATGCGGTTTCCCCGCGCCTCCGCCCAGGCAATCGCGCGCGCCATTTCGGCAGCTATGGCGGACGTGGCGCCGTGGCTTTCCAAGGCTTGCGCGCTCAGCGTTTCTATCTCGTCGATGGCAATTTCGGGCATTAGGCACTCCGTCCATTCAGGGACCGGAGCCTATCGCGCCCCGGCCTTTAACCGAACGGTAGGCTGCAAGACGGTGGGCCTCAAGCGCGAAGGCAGGCTCAGGGTTCAAGTGGTCGGGGCCAGCGCGATATAGGTCAGGCTGCTTGCGGCGATCATTTCGCCGACGCCCGCCAGCAATACCACCGTTCCGTCTGA
This sequence comes from Pacificoceanicola algae, assembly GCF_049341065.1. Taxonomy (NCBI): domain Bacteria; kingdom Pseudomonadati; phylum Pseudomonadota; class Alphaproteobacteria; order Rhodobacterales; family Roseobacteraceae; genus Pacificoceanicola; species Pacificoceanicola algae. The sequence goes on from NZ_JBMPIX010000030.1 coordinate 1,255, forward strand.
CAGGTTGATTGCGAGCCCCTCTGCCGACAAGGTCTGAGCGGTGATCGCAGGGGCCGTTGCGCCTGAATATTCGATCATCAGCATGTCTTCGCTGCTGTCGAAATCGGTGATTTGCACGACACCATTTGCATAAAAGCTATCGGCGCCGGAGCCGCCCGTCCCGACGTCGCCATCTTCAAGAAAGAGCGCGTCGTCGCCGGACCCGCCGTCCAGTATGTCGGCTGCCCCGTCCGGCCCGGTTGCCAGACCGCCGTCAAGCCTATCGTCGCCAGAACCGCCGTTCAGCGTGTCCGACCCGAGACCGCCATAAAGCACGTCAGCGCCAGCCTCTCCCTCTAGCGAGTCGGCTTCGCTTCCGCCCGAGATCTGATCCGCACCATCACCGCCGATAAGAAGATCCATTCCCTCGGCACCCAGCAAAGTATCCTGCCCAAGGCCACCAAGCAGCGTGTCGTCCCCGGCACCGCCAAAGATCCAGTCAAAGCCATCGGCTCCATCGAGTATGTCATTGCCGGCACCGCTTTCGATGGTGTCGCTCTGCGCCGTGCCGGTGATCGTGTCGGCGCCGTCGGTCCCGACCAGAGTTGTCGGCGCAGTATCTGCGCCCGTGTCCCCAACAATGGTATCAACGCCCGTAACTGCTGTGTCCGTACCGGTTCCCAAGGTATCCGTCCCGGCCCCTGTCGCGTCGTCAGGCTCCTCGACATCGCCCCGGTTGGCCAGGAATTCCGCCAGCGACGAGAAATCCAAAAGCGCGTCTTGCGCCGCGACCTCATCCTCGGTCGTGGCGACTTCTGCGCCGTTGCCGCCGGTCGTGGCAGCAATGGCAAAGGGCACCAGGCCCAGCATCAAAATGATCAACTCCACGCCCATAACGGCACCTCGAATGACTGCTCGGGTCCGGTCTATAGGGAGAAATTGCTTAAATTTTGACGAAATTGGGGTGAACGGCCACGCCTGCGCTCAGGTCTCGCTCAGATACCCGGCATCCAGACGCAGACAGCGGTCCATACGTCCCGCCAGCTCAAGGTTATGGGTGGCGATCAGCGCCGAAAGGCCAGTTTCGCGCACCAGCCGCATCAAGGCGTCAAAGACCCGGTCCGAGGTCGCCGGGTCAAGGTTCCCGGTGGGCTCATCCGCCAAAAGCAGGCGCGGTTCGTTGGCCATGGCGCGGCAAAAGGCGACGCGCTGCTGTTCGCCGCCGGACATGGCGGCGGGGCGGTGATCAGCGCGCTCGGCGATGCCGACGCTCGCCAAAAGATCCAGCGCGCGGGCCTCGGCCTTGTTGCGCGCAACGCCATTGGCCAATTGCGGCAGCACGATATTTTCCAGCGCCGTGAACTCGGGCAGCAGATGATGGAACTGATAGACAAAGCCCAGATGCTCGCGGCGCATCAAAGTGCGCTTGCGGTCCGAACGGCTTTGCATTTCCTCGCCTGCGATCTCGACCTTGCCCGCGTCCGCCGTGTCCAGAAGCCCCGCGATATGCAACAGCGTCGACTTACCGGCGCCCGATGGCGCCACAAGCGCGACCACTTCGCCCTTGTTGACCGTCAGATCGGCGCCGCGCAGCACCTGCACCTCGGCCGGGGTGCCTTTTTTGTAGACCTTTTCGATGCCGGTCAGGCGCAAGACGGGATCACTCATAGCGCAGGGCCTCAACCGGGTTCAGCCGGGCCGCGCGGCGGGCCGGAAAGATCGTAACGACAAAAGACAGGCCCAGTGACAGGGCAATCGCTGCCGTGACATCCTGCACCTGCAATTTGGCGGGCAAGGCATAGATGCCGCGGATCGACGGATCCCAGACGCCTCCGCCGGACAGATAATTCACCGTGGCAAAGATCGGGTCGATGTAGATCGCGAACAGGCAGCCCAACAGCACGCCCAGCGCCGTTCCGATGATCCCGGTAAAGGCCCCGCAGATGAAGAACACCCGCATGACGGAACCTTCGGTCAGACCCATGGTGCGCAGAATGCCGATATCCCCGCCCTTGTTCTTGACCAGCATGATCAGCCCTGAAGTGATGTTCATCGCCGCGATCAGCACCAGCACCGAGAGGATCACGAACATCACGTTGTCCTCGATATCCAGCGCGCGCAGAAACCCACCGCTCGCGTCTTGCCACGTCCAGATCAGCGCGCCCACGCCTGCAGCCTCGGCAATGCCAGCGGTGTATTGTTCGACCTTTTCAGGGTTTTCGACGATCACTTCCAATTCATCCGCTTCACCTTCGCGGTTGAAGTAAAGCTGCGCCTCGTCGAAAGGCATGTAGATGCGGGTGCGGTCGATGTCATAGCGCCCGGCGGTGAAGATATAAGTGACCTCATAGCTCTTGACGCGCGGGCTGACGCCAAAGGCGGTCTTGACCCCGTTGGGCGAGATCAGCTTGATCTGATCGCCAAGGCCCACGCCCAGCATCATCGCCACCCCGGACCCGATCGCGACGCCGTCGTCGAACAAATCCAGCGTGCCGCGGCCGGTTTCAGGGTCGGCAACGCGCGGGATGGCCTTGAGATCCTCGGCGCTGATGCCAAAGACCTCGACCCCGGCGTTGCGCCCGTTGGCGGTGGCCATGACCTGCCCTTTGACCAGCGGCGCGACGCGCACGACACCTGGCACCTGCGCCACGCGCGTCGCCATGGCGTTGTGGTCCGGCAGGGTGCGGGTGCTGCGACCCTGATCATCCGTGCGCTCGATATGGTAGACGGTGACATGGGCATTCGCGCCAAGGATCGTATCGACAAACTCGGCCCGGAACCCGGCGCGCACTGCCAGCGTCGCAATCAGCGCGAAGACCGCCAATGTGATCCCGACAAGGCTGATCCACGTCATCACGGACACCCCGCCTTCGGCGCGCTTGGCACGCAGATAGCGCCATGCAATCATCCATTCAAACGGGGCAAAAGGGGGCGGTGTCTTGGCCATTCGTGCTCTTATCCGGCTGCTCTGGCCGGAAACTGGCCTTTTGGGCCGGTCCGGTCAAGCGCAACTGGGCGGAACCCGGCCAATCACCTGTTTCCCATTGAACGCGCTTTGACGTTTAGGGCGCCTTCGATAGAGTTGGCCCATGGACAAACTTCAACAGCTGACCGAGTCGCAGATCCGCAAAGCGCTGGCCGAAGGCAAGCTGTCCGGCCTTGAAGGCGAAGGCAAACCTTTGCCGCTGCGCCCGGGGGATGCACTGATCGATGCAGGCGATGCTGTCGGTTTTCGCATCATGGCTGAAGCCGGAGCGCTTCCCGACGAAATCAAACTGAAGGCCGCCTTGGATCAGGCGCGAAAGGACTGGCAGCAGGAAACTGATCCTGCCTTGAAAAAGCAGTTGATGAAGGTCATTGCGGACATCCAGCTGAGATATGAAATCGCCCGCGAAGCCCGGCAAAAGTTCCTGCGCTGATTTTCGTCTGACGCAGAACGGTGTTGCGGGGCACTTTGGTTTCTTGCCTGAATTCGCGCCCCGATAGACCACATTCAAATTGCGAGGCTTGCACCCGTCCGCGTCCCTGCCATAGTTGCAGGCATGACTGGACCCAGATACCCCGCCCTGATCGCTGCGCTTCCCTCAACCGTGCCGTTTGTCGGCCCCGAAGTGCAGGAGCGCCAACGAGGCGCCCCTTTCCGTGCCCGCCTTGGCGCAAACGAAAGCCTGTTCGGCCCCTCGCCCTTTGCCGTGGCTGCCATGCAGGACGAGGCGGCGGATATCTGGAAATACGCCGATCCCACCCACCATGATCTGATGGGCGCGCTTGAGGCGCATATGGGCTGTCCGCGCGAAAACATCGTGATCGGCGAAGGCATCGATACGCTGCTGGGCTATACCGTGCGGCTTGTGGTGGAACAGGGGGATGCGGTGGTGACCTCGGATGGCGCCTATCCGACCTTCAATTTCCATGTCGCGGGTTATGGCGGCGTTTTGCACAAGGTGCCCTACAAAGACGACCACGAAGACCTTGAGGCCTTGATGGACAAAGCTGCCGAGGTCGATGCCAAGCTGGTTTACCTCTCCAACCCGGACAACCCCATGGGCACGTGGCACAGCGGAGCCAAGATCGAAGCCGCGCTGAAACGTCTGCCCGAAGGTACCTTGTTCGTGCTGGACGAGGCCTATATCGAATTCGCCCCCGAAGGCACCGCGCCCCGGATTGATCCCGAAGACCCGCGCGTCGTGCGTTTCCGGACCTTTTCAAAGGCGTATGGCATGGCGGGCGCGCGCGTGGCTTATGCCGTGGGCGCGCGCGATCTGATCACGTCTTACGACAAGATCCGCAACCACTTTGCCATGAACCGGGTTGCGCAGACTGGCGCCTTGGCGGCCATGCAGGATCAGGAATGGCTTGAGGAAGTCGTCGATCTGGTTGGCGCTGCCAAGGCCGAGATCACCCGCATCGCCGAAGACAACGGCCTGTCCACCCTGCCCTCGGCCACGAACTTTGTGGCGATAGATTGCGGTCGCGACGGGGATTTCGCCCGTGCGGTTTTGGCGGCCCTGATCGCAGACGGCGTCTTTGTACGCATGCCCTTTGTGGCACCGCAGGATCGCTGCATCCGGGTCAGTGCGGGCCGGGCCGAAGACATGAAGATTCTGGCAGAGGCCCTGCCAAAAGCGCTTGAAGTGGCAAAATCCGGCTGAATTTACCAAAAATTCGGACCTTTACGGGATCGTGACCGTGAAGGGGCAAATGTTGCGCTATCATTTGGGTAGCAGCCGTGCCGAATAGGAGCGCCAGATGGAGAACCGTCATCCCAAGCGGGTCGAGGATTACACCTTGGCCAATCTGATCCTGATCTTCGTCAACCTGATGTGGATCTTCACAGCCGTCTGGTCGACCTGGGGGCTTGGCCCGGTGCTGATCCTTGCCGCGATCCTGAATCACCTGATCACGCGGCTGGATCTGCACAAGCGGCGCAAGGCCCCCGGTTTTGACAAGACCGAGCAGATCTAGGCTCAGCCTTTCGCGCAGACACCCGCCAGAAACTCGGTCGCCGCGGTGACGCCGCCTTTGCCATGTGGGATGTCCAACGCCGCAAAGCCGGTTTCGACCACCCCCAACAGGCCAAGGATCATATGGGCGCTGACATGGCCCATATGACCAAAGCGGAAAAAGCCGGTGCCATTCGGGTCATCGGGTTCGGACATGCCGATGCCCAGCCCAAGCGTCACCCCGGTCTGAGCGTCGGCCCATTCGCGCAAACGCATACCGTGCGGCGCCCCAAGCCGCAGGGATGTCACCGCGTGTGAGCGGAGCGATGGGTCGGGAATGTTCAGCGTCAGCGGTCCCGCACTGCCCCAGACATCGCAAGCGGTCCAGATCGCCCCGGCCAGCGCTGCGTGACGCGCCCAGATCGCCTCCATCCCCTCGGCCTTGATCATGTCCAGCGCCACGCGCAGACCGTACAGGTGATGGGTTGGCGCGGTGCCGTTGAAATACTGATAGAACATCTCGGGATTGGCGCGGTTTGTCCAATCCCAGTAGCGCGAAACCTGCGCCACGGCCCGGCGCTGTTCGGCGGCCTTGTCGTTGAAAAAGGCAAAGCCCAGCCCGGGCGGCACCATCAGCCCCTTTTGCGAGGCCGAGATCATCACATCGACGCCCCAGTCATCCATGCGAAACTCATCGCAGGCAAGCGACGCGATGCAATCGACCATCAGCAGCGCCGGATGCTGCAGATCGTCCAGAACCGCGCGCAGGGCCGCAACGTCGCTGCGCACCGAGGTCGATGTATCGACGTGCACCGCCAGCACCGCCCTGATCTTGTGCGCCTTGTCCGCCTCCAGCGCGGCGCGCACGCGCTGTGGGTCAATGGCACTCTGGCGGTCATGCTCGATCAGATCGACCTCGATCCCCATGGCCTGCGCCGTATCCGCCCAGCCCAGACCAAAGCGCCCGGTGGCTGGGACCAACACACGCTCGCCCGCGGCCACGGTGTTGGCCAGCACGGCTTCCCACATGCCATGACCGTTGGTGATATAGATCGCAACATGCCCGCCAGTCTGCGCGACATAGCGCAAATCCGGGATCATCCCCCCGACCATCTCGGGCAAGGCGCCTTCGTAGATATTGGGCGCGGGGCGGTGCATGGCCTGCAAAACCGCGTCCGGAATGACTGAGGGGCCGGGAATCGCCAGGTAGGGGCGGCCATGAGCAAGCGACATTTCGTGATCTCCTGAAGCACCCCAATCGGGGCCGCGACACACTACCCAGACCGGGCCGCGCGTCAATGCCACGCTTGCAAGACGCCGGGTCAAAGGCTACATCCGGCCCCTGATGTGACGGGACAGACTTGATGCTGCGTAAATTGTGGACCCAACTGGACAATGCGGAACGCCGGTTTCGCCGTTCCTGGGGCAAGGACATCTCGACCCCGTCAGCGCGGCGTTGGGCCAAGCTGCATTACCATCTGTTCGACCACGCCTTTCTGCGTATTTTATGGACGAACTTCTGGCCCGTGGCGCCCGGCGTCTGGCGATCCAACCAGCCGACCCATGCCCGGTTCGAGAAATACGCCGCCATGGGGATAAAGACGGTCGTCAATCTGCGCGGGGAAGACAAACACGCGCATTACCTGTTTGAAAAGGAAAGCTGCGAGGCGCTTGGCCTGAACCTGGTCAATGCCAAGCTCTGGGCCCGCGAAGCCGCCCCGAGACGCCGCATCCTGAACGTGATCGAAGCCCTGCGCGCGGCGGAAAAGCCAATGATGTTCCACTGCAAGTCCGGCGCCGACCGCGCCGGCTTTGTTGCGGCAACCTATCAGCTGGTCTTTGAAGGCGCCGACATTCAGGAGGCCAAGAAACAGCTTGGCCTGAAATTCATTCACCTCGATTTCACCGCCACCGGTGTGCAGGACTATGTTCTGGACATCTACGAGGCGCGACTGACCCTTGGGCAGATAGGCTTTGAAGACTGGATCGCGGCCGAGTATCAGGCCAAAGCCATTCAAGCCAGCTATGAGGCCAAGCGCCCTGCGATCGAGATCGCTCGGGATTTGATACCCCCCAAGGCACCCGCATGAGCAAGAAGTCCAAGGAACCACTCCCCAAAGTCTTGCCCGAACAGGCGCGCGGGTTGTTCCTGTGGCTTTGGCGTGGATATCTGCGCCGCTACACCGGGCTGATGTTCGTAGCCATGATCTTCATGTCCGTCGAGGGCGCGATGTTCGGTATGCTGTCCTACATGATGAAGCCGATGTTTGACGACGTCTTTGTCGGCGGCAATGCCGATGCGCTTGTCTGGGTGGCGTTTGCCGTTCTGGGCATCTTTCTGGCTCGGGCAGTTGCCGGGGTTGTCCAGAAGGTGGTGCTGACCCGGGTTTCGCAACTGTCCATGGGTGATCTGCGGCAGGACATGCTGCGCCATATCATGTCGCTGGACACCGGGTTTCATCAGGTCAACGGGCCGGGCCTTATGATGCACCGGGTCGAAGGCGACGTCTCGGCCATCGCCAAGATCTGGAACACGCTGATCACCGGTGCAGGCCGCGATGCGGTGGCGCTGGTGTCGCTGTTCTGGGTGGCTCTGCTGATCGACTGGCGCTGGACGCTGGTGGCGCTGGTTGGCGTGCCGCTGCTCGTGGTGCCATCGGTCTTTTTGCAGCGCTTCGTGCGCGGCAATGCCCGGCGCGTCCGCGATGTCACTGCGCGGATGTCCTCGCATCTGAACGAAGTGTTCCACGGCATCACCCCGATCAAGCTGAACACGCTCGAAGCCTATCAGCACAAGCGTTATCGCCTGATGACACGCGACCGGGTGCGCGCCGAAACGCGGGCCTCGGCGGGGCAAGCCTCGCTTCCCGGCCTGATCGACGTGATGAGCGGGATCGGCTTTGTCGGTGTGCTGCTGTACGGTGGTCGCGAGATTATCTCTGGCACCAAGACCGTCGGTGATTTCATGGCCTTTTTCACCGCCATCGGCCTTGCCTTTGAGCCTCTGCGACGGCTGGGCGCGGTCAGCGGGGCATGGCAGGTGGCCGCCGCCAGCATCGAGCGGATCAAGGCCCTGATGGAGACGCAGCCGGCCCTGAAATCCCCTGCGAATCCGGTGCCGCCGCCGCAGGGCGTGCCGCAGATCGAACTGCGCGACGTATTCCTCAGCTTTGGCGAGGCCCCGGCGCTGCGCGGCGTGTCGATGACCGCAGAGCCGGGCCAGACAACCGCATTGGTCGGCGCGTCGGGGGCTGGGAAATCAACCATCTTCAACCTGTTGACCCGGCTTCTGGATGCCGATCAAGGCGAGGTTCTGATCGGCGGCGTTGCAACGCGCGACATGGACCTTGGTGCTTTGCGCCGCATGTTCTCGGTCGTCAGTCAGGATTCGCTGTTGTTCGATGAAACCCTCCGGGAAAACGTGGTTCTGGGCCAGAATATCGACGACGACGCCTTGCAGCCTGCGCTTGAGGCCGCACATGTGTCTGACTTTCTGCCGCGCCTTGATAATGGCTTGGAAACGCCGGTCGGGCCACGCGGGTCAAACCTGTCGGGCGGACAGCGTCAGCGCGTGGCCATCGCGCGCGCGCTGCTCCGCGACACCCCCATCCTGTTGCTGGACGAGGCGACAAGCGCCCTTGATGCGCAATCCGAAGCTGTGGTGCAGGCCGCCCTCGAACGCCTGTCGCAAGGCCGCACGACCCTTGTGATCGCGCATCGACTGGCCACCATACGCAACGCCGACAAGATTATCGTGATGGATCACGGGCGCGTCGTCGATCAAGGCACCCATGACGAACTGATCGCCCGCGATGGCCCCTATCAGGAATTGTACCGTCTGCAATTCGATCAGCACTGACGGACTATTTGCGGTACTGTTTCGCCAGTTGCGCGGGATCAGCGCCGAACAGATAGCGGATCAGTATGGACAGGTTCCGCGCGCCGCGCCGCAGCCACCCCTGACGTTGATATTTGCCTGCATTGGTGACGGCATAGGCGGGCAGTTCCAGCATCTGCCGACGCAGAAGACGAGCAAGCGCAACGTCTTCCATCAGCGGGATGTCCGGAAAGCCTCCCGCCTTCTCATAACTCGCCCGGTCAATCAGCAGCCCCTGATCGCCATAGGGCAGCCCAAGATAGCGCGACCGCACGTTCGCCCAGCCCGAAACAAGCCGCGGCGCCAGCCCCTTGGCATCAAACCGCAGGCGAAAATGATAGGCGCCGGGGGTGGGCAGCGCCCGCAGGACGACCTCGGTCCAGCCCTCTTGCAGCGCCGTGTCGGCGTGCAGGAACAGCAGCCAATCGCCCGCAGCCGCCTCGGCCCCTCGGCGCAATTGCCCGCCACGCGACGGCGGGCCGGACACCACCTCGGCGCCTGCTGCCTCGGCAATTCCGAGCGTGGAATCCAGAGAGCCGCCATCGGAAAAGATCACCTCGCGGATCAACCCGGCGTTCAACCCCTCTCCCAAGGCTGAAAGACAGTGCGGAAGGCCGCTTTCGGCATCGAGTGTCGGTATGATAACGGAAATCGGTGCGCGCATGGGGCCTGTTCGCTGTAGCTTGACCGCCCTATATGGCAAGAAGAACCAAAAGGGGAGAGCCATGGCACATAGCGATAGAGCGGTTTTGCGGGTGAGCGGACCGGATAGCCTGAATTTCCTGCAAGGCTTGGTGACCAACGATGTCACCAAGCTGCAAAACGGACTAGTCTATGCCGCGCTCTTGACCCCGCAGGGCAAATACCTTGCGGATTTCTTTCTGGTGCCCGACGGCGAGGACATCCTGATTGACGCAGACGCCGCCCAGGCCCCGGCCCTGCTGCAACGCCTGAGCATGTATAAATTGCGCTCAAAGGTCGAAATCGCGCAAACCGATCTGGTCGTTTCCCGTGGGATTGGCAACCCGCCTGACGGCGCCTTTGCCGATCCTAGAAATGCGATACTGGGCTGGCGCGGATATGCCGGGCAACCGGGCGACGAGGCGGATTGGGACGCCCTGCGCGTTGCCGCATGCATCCCGAAAAGCAGCGTGGAGCTGACCCCCGACACCTTTATCCTTGAAGCCGGGTTCGAACGGCTGAACGGTGTCGACTTCAAGAAAGGCTGCTATGTTGGCCAAGAAGTGACCGCCCGAATGAAACACAAGACCGAGCTGCGCAAAGGTCTGGCCCAGGTCTTGGTCGAAGGCCGCGCCCCTGTTGGCGCCGAACTGACCTCGGCTGGCAAAGCGGCTGGCACGCTTTATACCCAAAGCGGCGGGCGCGGCATCGCTTACCTGCGCTTTGACCGCGCCTCGGAGGCCATGCAAGCCGAAGGGGCAACAGTGCGCTATCCGGCATGAGTGCGCATCTGCAGATCGAGACGCTGTTTGGTGCGCCTGTCGCCCGCGTGCGCCCTTTGCAAGGCGGCGATCTGTCCGAGGTTTTCCGCGTTGATCTGAAAGATGGGCGCCGCATTGCGGTCAAACGTGGCCCCCTGGTTTCGGTCGAGGCGCGGATGCTGACGGCCATGGCGCAGATCGGGGCGCCGGTGCCCGAGGTTCTGCATCAAGCGGACAGTCTGCTGTGCCTCGAATGGCTGGAAGAAACGGCCCCAACGGCGGGGAACTGGGCCGCGCTGGGACAGGCTTTGGCGCGCCTGCACCGCGTTGCAGGGCAAAGCTTTGGCTGGCCCGAAGATTATGCCTTTGGCAAGGTTCAGATCAGAAACACGGCCAGACAAGACTGGGTCACCTTCTGGGCCGAGAACCGCCTGCTGCCCTTCCTGCCAGATCTGCCCGCTGATCTTGCCACACGCGTCGAAGCCCTTGCGCGCGACCTGTCGAGCCATCTTCCAGACGCGCCCCGACCGGCCTTGTTGCACGGCGACATCTGGAGTGGCAATGCGCTGTTTACCGGCGACAAAACCTATCTGATCGACCCGGCTTGCTATTACGGCGACGCCGAAGTCGATCTGGCGATGATGGCGTTGTTTGGCGCACCCCCATCCGATTTCACCTCGGCCTATGGCGCGCTCGCTGATGGGGCGGCCTTCCGTCGTCCGATCTATCAACTATGGCCCGCGCTGGTGCACTTGCGGCTGTTCGGTGACGGGTATCGCCGGCTGGTCGAGAGATTGCTGGCGACGTCGGGGCACTGACCGAGCTCAGCCGCCAAGCGTCTTGCCCAGCACATGCACCGCTGGTCTCGCCCCCTGCAGCGAAAAGAATCGCTGCGCCTGATCGTTAAAGGCGTGATGCGTCACTCTCCATTCGCCGATATCCTCTTGGCGCATTTCGGCCTCCATCTCGGCGACCAAGACCTGCGCCAGACCCGCGCCCCTCAGCGCTGGCGCAACATAAAGATGATCCAGCAAAATGCATTTCCGGGCATTGCGAAAGCTGTCTCGCGGCAGATACTCGGGCACCGCCATGAGATAGGCCGACAAAATACCGTCCTCGCGATGGCCAAAGACCCAGGCTCCGGCCTTCACCTGCGTTTCCAGATGCGCCAACAAAGCCCCGCTCGATGCCTCATCGTGAAACACGTTTGGCAGATGGTTCACATGATGGGCATGCAGGGCCCGCAACAGCGGGACAACCTCGGGCAGCTCATGCGGGCTGAGTCTGGGCATGAAAAAGGCCTCCTGGCGCTGCGCCGGAGGCCTTGGTTCAGTTTGCCCACCGGTATCAAGGGCGAGACGCAGCCCTTAGGCGCGTTCGGAATATTCCATGGTTTCGGTGTTGACGACGATGTCTTCGTCCTGACCGACGAACGGCGGCACGGTGATACGCACACCATTGTCGAGAACCGCAGGCTTGAAGCTGTTTGCAGCGGTCTGGCCTTTGACCACCGGCTCGGTCTCGACAATCTTGCAAACCACCTTCTGCGGCACCGTCGCGTTCAACGCTTCGGCATCGTGGAATTCCACAACGATGGTCATGCCATCCTGAAGGAAGGGACGGCGATCGCCCAGCAGGTCAGCGGGCAGCTGAACCTGCTCATAGGTTTCAGTATCCATGAAAATCAGCTGGCCATCGTCTTCGTAAAGGAACTGCATGTCCTTCTGTTCAAGACGTACGCGTTCGACCTTGTCGGCGCTTCTGAAGCGTTCGTTAAGTTTTGAGCCGTTACGAAGATTTTTGAGCTCGACCTGAGCGAAAGCTCCGCCCTTTCCGGGCTTTACGTGGTCGACCTTTACAGCGGCCCAAAGGCCACCGTTGTGCTCCAGTACGTTTCCGGGGCGGATCTCGTTTCCGTTGATCTTGGGCATGTGGCAAAACCGTGGCAAAAGGTTGATGAATTCTTGACGGCCCCTATATCTGGCACAAGACGACCTTGCAAGACAACGATATGTCGTGTCGCATTCGCAGAAAGATATGCGAAAATTGCATAGGTGGTATGTGAATGTGGGGTATCCGAATCGGTACGAATAGGTCATAACCCCCCTCACGCCGAAAAAGACAAGAGCAATAATCAAAGGTCCACTCATGAAAGATTTCGTTGACAGCACCGCCTTCAATGCCGAGCAAGGCAACCGCGCACGCAAGCTGTTTGCGGCGGTGGTGTTGGCTGCCCTGGATGATGCCATTGCGGACGACAAGAAGTATGGAAACGGCCCCGAACAAATCGCCCGTTGGGCGCGTTCACGCGATGGTCGTGAAGTGTTGTCCTGCGCTGGGATTGACCCAAACGAACGTGTCGTTTCCGGCTTGATGGATTTCGTTGGCAAAGGCGTACGCACCTCTGTTGCGCTGTCGCGCGAAGAGAGCGAGCGTCGCAATGCAGCAGCGCAACAGGCCGAAGCTGCCTGATCCTAAAATCCAAGTCTGCCAGACAGAAAAACGCGCCCTTCGAGGGCGCGTTTTTTGTTGATCCAAAAGTCTGAATTATACGATCTGCACACTGCCGACGATATTGCCGTTCAGTCAAAATCCTGGCTGATCATGGCACGGTGAATCTCGCGGCGTACCAGCTTGCGGACGTTACGTGTGATCCGTTCGCCCAGCGCACCTTGCAGTTCTTGACGGACAATTTCGGACACCATTTGGCGCAGCATTTCGTCGTCAATAGTTGGCAAGGCCTCGGCTTCAGCTTCAGCTTCAGCTTCGACAGGGGCCTGAACAGCATTTTCGATACCAGCAGCCTTGGGCTGAGCGATCTTCACGTCTGCTGCGGGCGTGTGATGATCTTCCCACTCCAGCGGTGCAGAGGGGCGATGCACAAATGCCGCCTCTTCAACAGTATCTCCGTCCCATTCACCCGACTGATGCGCGACCATTTCTTCCAATGCGGCAATCTTGCTTTCCAAGCTCCGCGCCGGTGTTTCCTCTGATACCGGTTCTTCTGCTGCTTCGGCCTTGTCGGATTGTATTGCTCCGGCAAGCGCTTCAGCCGAAACATCCGTGACGCTGGCTTCCGGCTTTGTCTGGGTCAGATCCTCGGCGAGAAGGTCCTCCAAATCACCGCTGTCACCCTCGTCCATAGATGTCCCGGTCTCAACCTCGTCGCGGGCGTCCGCAGGAGCAGCGTCGATACGCAACGATTCGACTTCGACTTCGCGGCTCTCAATCGCGGCGCCTTCCGAGAAGGCGCGGGCGACCTCCTGTTCCACAAGCTGGCTCAAAATTGATGACGCGGTCAGAGGCGTGTCCGACTCAAAATCGTCATCCTCGAGATCGTCATCCGATTGCGAAACCTCATCCGAGTCTTCAAGGGAATCGGCCAGATCACCAGCATCCGCGTCAAGGAGATCCTGCAGTTGCAGCGTATCCGACGGCTCTTGTTCATCCGGTGCCGGTGTGCTGCGAAACTCAATGGTGTCCACAATCTCGTCAGAGGCGACCGGCAACGCAGGGGCGTCAGCCAGATCTGCCAACGCGGTTTCAAGCGCGTCCTGAACAGCGTCCTCAGACCCGACGAGTTTCGTCTCGGCCCCATCTGACCTGGCTTTACGTTCCGGCAGAATGGATTTGCGCTTGGGCAGATTGGTCGGATTGGTGAGCAGGACTGGCACTTCAGCAGAGGGCGCGGATTGCTTTGGCGTCTCCTCGATTTCCACGCTCTCGTCGCGGTCGTCCTGCTTAACGCGCAACGCTGGCGTCAGAACCAGACGGTCCGCCTGTGCCGGCGATTCGTGCGGGCGTTTCGGGCGCGTATCCTCGGATACGAGCCGCCGGATTGAGGACAAAACATCCTCTATTTCCATATTCGTCACAGGGTCAGACATTTTTTTATCCACTCTCGCCTCGGACAAGAGTTTACCCGCGCCAAGTCTTTCGCACAACAGAAGCAGAAAAAGTTAATCTTTTCTATGCGCACGCGATGGGCACATCTATCACTGGATCGGAAAGGAGCCGCCTCAAAGGGCGAAAGCGGCCTTCTTTTCAAAGCCCGGAAGCACCGGGGCCGTGCCGTTGAAGGCAAACCGCCAGTTCACCGCGCCATCCACCTTGTGCCCGATCCGCACTGTTCCCAACGCGTTTTCCATAAAGATCACTGCAATTCGGCCGCCATCCTTAAGCTGATCCGTCAGCCCCTCGGGCAAGGTCTCGACCCCGCCTTCGACGATAATCGCGTCATAGGGTCCGTGCTCTGCGGCCCCCTGTTCCAGCGGCCCGACGTGAAGAATCACGTTATCGGCATGGTGTTCGGTCAAAAGCGCTTGCGCCTCGGCGGCGCGATCTTCATCGTCTTCCACGGCGACGACAGCCTCGGCGATGCGCGCGATCACAGCCGACGAATAGCCAAGGCCAGCCCCCAGATCGAGCACGAAGTCCGAATTGCTGAGGTTGAGCGCATCCAGCATCTTGCCGAAAACACGCGGCTCCAGCACAACACGGCCTGCGCCCAGTTCAACATGGGTGTCCGCATAGGCGGCCTCGATCCGCTCGCGCGGGACAAAAACCTCGCGCGGGATGTTCAACATCGCGTCGATGATCGGAAATTCTGTCACATCGGACGGACGCACCTGAGTGTCGACCATCATGCGGCGGCGAGTAGCGAAGTCAGCCATGAACTAAACTCTTTCGTTCAGATACCCTGTCCTTTTGTGACACAACCGTCGGGGATGGGCAATGTCTTGCAAGCGCGTCCGGACGATTTGCGCATAGGTTGCTTACCGATTTGTATTGCCTCCGCAAAGCCGGTTGATATGCGCTTGACGAAGCTTTGAAGAGCCCCTAAGCAGGCGCTGCTCTGGCGAGTTGGCGGAGTGGTGACGCAGCGGATTGCAAATCCGTGTACACCGGTTCGATTCCGGTACTCGCCTCCATTTCACATCAAGCACTTGCGTCACCGTGTTTGCCCCTTCCTTTAGTTTCTGAAACAACCGTTGAAACTTTCACGTTTCGATCTTGCTTCTATCCAATTGATTTCTTGCCTCTTGAGCGCCCTTCTCAAGCTCCGTTTGTCTTCCAGACGCCCGGTCGCAAGGTCATCGCTGTGATAATCAGGGATCATCGGATGTCTCCCACCTTGCGCTTCCAATGCGAGGCGATGTCATTGAACAGCGCAGTGAAGGGCGGCAAGGCGTCAAAGCCGTTCGAGCTTTTGACCACCTTCACCTTGGCGCAATCATCCTCGACGCTGAGGATCTCGACACAGAACACGCCGCCCAAACCGGACGGAACAGCGATCTTCTTGCGCTCGTGCCGGTGCTTCCAGCATCAGACACACGCGCTATAAAGCCCGTCGATGACGTGACCGCCGGTTGTGCGATCACAGTCGCAGGTCCTGAATTTCGGGGGCTGATTTCGTGAGCCATTTGTGACCTCCTTTGGGAGGGGCTGGGGTTTGGTTCGTGGCTCAGGGAAACGCTCCCGTGGAGCCTTTCCGGTTTCCTCCCTACCCCACCGAAGGGCTGCACACCGGCCAATCCGATCTGACCGAATTCGCGACCAACGTCGCCCAAGCATCAGCTGCGCGTATTCTCGAACATCGGCCGCACGTCATGTCCGGCCATCTCTGGGTTTGCCTGCCGCCCGCTACCATAAAATTGGGTGACAACTAATTTCACCTGCTCTCTGTCGCTGGTGTCCGTGACTGAAACGGTTCGAGGCCGCAACATTTAGGCGCATCCGCGAGACGCCAAAGGCTAAAGCATTGAGGTCCAAGCCTTCGCATAAAGCGCCATCGGCTTTGACCCGGGCGCAAACCGGCTTGCCCCGGCGTCCGACGGAACCACTTTGCTTTCCGCCGCCAAAAGCGCTGCCCCCTGCGAAGTGCCCGTGGCGCTTTCCGAGGTCACGACATGCTGCCCCGAGGCCGCGGCCAGCATCTGGCAATATTCGGCATTGCGAGCAAAGGGGCCTTCGACGATGACCTCGCCCTGATGGCCTATTAGCTCAAGGCAGGTGGCCGTCATCAGCGCGAGGTAAAAGCTGGCGGCAACCGTGCGCTGCGGGCTGCCCAAGGCCGGTTCTTGCCCAATCCAAGATGCTTCGCGTCCCTGAAAGGGGCCGGATTCGCGAACAACGGCAGGCAGCAACATGGTGCCGTTTTCCAGGATATCCGCCACGGCCTCAGGCGTCGCCGGGGCCTGTTGGCCCGACAGGATCACCTCGTATTCGCGCCCGCCCATCACGCGGGCCGAGGGCACGGGATCGCCCAAACCATTGACATTGATCAAGGTATCGCGCGCCGGGTCCAGCGCCACCTTGCCCGCGCCCACCGCCATGACGATCACCCAAGTGCCTGTCGACACAACCGAGAACGGCGCCTTGCGCCCCAGCACATGCGGCAAAAGCGAAGCGTTGGAATCGTGTATGCCGCAATGCACGGGCGTTTCGGGGGGCAACCCGGTGCCCGCTGCGATTTCGGACAGGATATGGCCGAGCTTGTCCGCTGAAGGGCGCGCTGGCGCGATCCGCCCTTCCAATCCAAGCTTTGCTACCAGCGAGGAAAAGCGCCCCTCGCCCGGGTTCCAAAGGTCTGTATGACAGCCCAGCGACGACACGTCCGACGCCAAGGCACCAGTCAGCCGAAACCCCCAGTACTGAGGATAGGTCACGACCGTCGCAATCCGTGCATCAAGATCCGGATCGGTTTGCAGCATCCAATGCAACTGCGCGCCGACATTCAAACCCATCGGCAGCCGCGGCGAGCCTGTCTCGGAAAAATCCGGGCGGATGGCGTCATAGGAATCGGCCGTCTCATTCGGGCCCGTGTGTTCATAGTCCAGCACCGGCGCCGCCAACCCGCCCTTTTGGTCCAGAAGGACTGCGCTGGCGCCATGTGTGGTGATCGAAATCGCGTTGACGCCATGGTCGCGGTGAAACCGTGCCAGCCCCTCCAGCAGGAACGCCCAATGTCCTTCCACATCGAAGTGCGGATAGGGCGGGCCGGGCATAACCCTGTTGGGCCGGGTGAGAACGGCCAGCTCGGTCAGGCTGTTCAAATCGACCAGCGCCAGCTTGGCATTGGTTTTGCCTATATCGATGACAGCGACGTGGGTCATGGCATGTGAAAGACAGGCGTCAAAGCCGTGGCGACAGGTTCTTTGTCCGGTTTCGTCTGCATGATGTCCGCCATATGCGCCCACCATTTTTGCATCACCGGATGGCGCGGCAAGTCGTCCATGCCATGATCGTCGCGGCGCCAGAGCACCCCGAAAAGGATGTTCGTCTCTTCGTCCAGATAGATCGAATAATCCGACACGCCGGCTTCTTTCAGCAAGGTGACCAACTCGGGCCAAATTGCATCATGGCGTGCTTCGTATTCCGCCCGCGAGCCGGGGTTGAGCAGCATCTTGAAGGCGTATTTGTGCATCATCCCCTCCACATGGCCCAAAGCCGTGGCAGCGCGATCACTCCGATCAACAGCACCCCGATGAAGATCGACATGACGATCCCCGGCACGTTCAACAGCCCCAGACCAAAGGTGACCAGCCCCATGACAAAGGCCGCGATCACGACGCCCGGAATGGTCCCCGATCCGCCAAGGATGTTCACGCCGCCCAGCACCACCATGGTCACCACCTCCAGTTCCCAGCCAAAGGCGATCGAGGGACGGGTCGAGCCTAGCCGCGAGGTCAGACAGACCGAGGCGACCCCGGCCATCAGGCCCGTCAGCAGGAACAGGATGAACTTGACCCGCTGCACGCGGATGCCGGAAAACAACGCCCCTGTGGGGTTGTTCCCGATGGCAAAGACCGCGCGGCCAAAGTTCGTCTTGTGCAACAGCACACCGTAGACCAGCGCCAAAACCGCGAAAAGCACGAACTCGAACGAGATCACCCACCAGACATAGCCCTGCCCGAAATAAGAAAACTCCGAGGGGTAACCTTTGAACACCTGATCGCCCAGCACGATATAGCTGATGCCGCGAAACAGGCTCATGGTGCCGATTGTCACCACGATGGACGGCAGCCCCATGCCGGTGACCAGCAAGCCGTTGAAGGCCCCGCAGGCCAAGCCAACGCCCAACCCGATCAGCACCAAAACCGGCGCACCGACCTGCATCTGCGCCGCCGCCCCCATCGCGGTCGAGGCGAGCGCGATGATCGAGGCTACGCTGAGGTCAATTTCTCCGGCGATGATCAACATCGCCATGGCAAAGGCGATCATCGCCTTTTCGGTGAAGTTGAAGGTCGCGTCGCTGAGGTTCCAGGCGTTCAGGAAATAGGGCGAGGCCAGCGAGTTGGCGACAAAGATCCCCACCGCCACGGCCAGCAGCAGGCTCTCCCAGCTTTTCAGCAGACGGGCTGCGCGGCTTTCCAGACGGTCGGGAATATGTCGTGCAGTATCGCTCATGCCAAGCCCTCTGCTTTCTTGAGGATGATGCGGCCTTTGGCGCGGCCCGAGCGGGCGTTGAAGGCCACGGCGATGACAATGGCCGCGCCCGAGATGGCCAGTTGCCAGAAGGGCGAAATACCGACCACCGGAAGCGCGTTCTTGACGATGCCAAGGAAAAGCGCGCCCAAAATGGCGCCCAGCACCGTGCCCGCCCCCCCGGCAATCGAGATGCCGCCAATCACGCAAGCCGCCACGACCTCAAGCTCGAACCCGCCTGCGATGTCCACATAGGCCACCGAATAGCGCGCTACCCAAAGATAGCCTGTCAGCCCGGCCAGCGTCCCCGACAGCACAAAAGCCCAGAATTGCGTCTTGCCCACGTCCAGCCCGGTATAGACCGAGGCATTGGGATTGCCGCCCACCGCGTAAAAGGCGCGGCCCAGTGGCGTGCGGGCGATCATTGTGAAGAACACGGCAGCCACAAGGATGGCGATCCAGCTCAGCACCGGCAGGCCAAGGATCATGGCGCGCGGAAAACCGGTAAAGGCAGCGCTCATTTCGTGGCTGTTGACCCATTCGCCGCCTGAAATCACGAAAATGATGCCGCGGTAAATGGTCATGGTGCCCAAGGTGACAACAATGGGCGGGATCGACAGTTTCCAGACCATCACCCCGTTCACCGCCCCCATAACCGCCCCCATGCCCAGCGCCAGCGCAAGGATCACCACGACGGGAACACCGGGGTAGGCCGCGTTCAACATGGCGCAGACCATCCCGGTCAGCGCCAGATTGGCCGCAACGGACAAGTCGATACAGCGCGTCAGGATCACCACGGTCTGCCCCAGCGCAAGGATCAACAGGGGCGAGGTGTCGTTGAACACCCGCGCCAGATTGTCCGGCGCGACAAAGCCCGCAAAGCGGCTTGCGATCAGCACCAGCAGCACAAGGATCACGCCAATCAGAAGCGCCTCGCGCGATTTCAGAAAACCCGTCATTGTGTTGCTCCGATCCCGGCCGCGTGGCGCACCAGCGTTTCGGGCGTCAGATCATCGCCTTCAAGTTCCGCTGCAATCAGCCCTTCGCGCATCACGATCACCCGGTCCGACATGCCAAGGATTTCCGGGATCTCCGAGCTTACCATGATCACCGCCAAACCCTGTGCTGCCAGTTCCGCCATGAACTCATGCACCGCCGCCTTTGACCCGATGTCGATGCCTTTCGTCGGCTCGTCCAGAATGATCACCCGGGGCTTGGTCGCCAGCCATTTGGCGATCACCACCTTTTGCTGGTTGCCTCCGGACAGATTGCCAACGTCCTGATCCAGCGAAGCCGCGCGCAGATCCAAACGTTCGGTATACTCACGTGCCAATTTCAGCTCTTCGGCCAATCGCAGGAACCCGCCCTTTGACGTCTGCGCCAGCGACGGCAGCGTCACGTTCTGGAAAATCGGCAGGCCGATGATCGCCCCCTGCTTGCCGCGATCCTCCGGGACATAGACGATCCCGTTCTCGATCGCATCGGCAGGCGAGCGGATCACCCGCACGTTGCCATCAATGCGCACCGCCCCTTTCGAGGGCTTGGTGATGCCAAAAAGCGCTTGCATCAACTCGGATCGCCCGGCTCCGACAAGCCCATAGAACCCAAGGATTTCTCCGCGTTTCAGATCAAAGTTGATGTCGTCGAATTCGGTCGGATGGGCATAGCCAACGACTTTCAGAACTTCATCCCCAACCGTGTGATCGGACTTGGGGAAAATCTGATCCACATCGCGGCCCACCATCAGGCGGACCAATTCAGCTTCGCCGACATCGGCCATCAGGCCCGAGCCGACGAGCTGACCGTCGCGAAACACCGTGTATCGGTCGGCGATGCGGAAAATCTCATCGAATTTGTGGCTGATAAACAGGATCGCCCGCCCCTCGGCCTTGAGCCGCTCGACCAGGTCGTAAAGCTCTTCGATTTCCTTCTGGGACAGCGCGGCCGTCGGTTCGTCCATGATCACCACACGAGCGTCGACGGAAAGGGCGCGTGCAATGGCGACAAGGTGCTTGTTGGCAATCCCCAACTCGCGCAGTGGCATCATCGGATCCAGAGGCGCGTCGATCCGTTGCAGGATGTCCCGCGCCCGGCGGCGCATTTCCGGCCAGTCAATCAGGCCAAACCGGGTGCGCGGCGCGTGACCGATAAAGATGTTCTCGGCCACCGACAGCTCATCGAACAGCACGGTTTCCTGATGGATCGCGGTGATGCCGGCCTGCGTGGCATGCTGCGCCGATGGGAAATGCACCGGCGCTCCGTCCACGTTAATCTCGCCGCCATCGGGTTGATAAATACCGGTCAGCACCTTCACGATGGTCGATTTCCCAGCGCCGTTTTCGCCCACAAGCGCCGTCACCTGCCCCGGATACAGGGCCAGCGACACGCCATCCAGCGCCTTGACGCCCGGAAAGGTCTTGGTGATCCCGGTCAGGGCCATGACGGGTGCAGTTGTCCCGTCCACGGGCCTTTGGGCTTGCGCGGTTTGCAGCATTGTGGCGCCTAATTCAGCTGGGATTTGAAAAGGGTCCGGGGCAGCGAACCGCCCCGGAACATGGTCACCCAAAGATCAGAAGATGTCTTTGAACTGTTCGATGTTGGAAGCGTCATAGACGAAGGGGTCCGCCATCGCGCCTTCGCTGTTTTCGTCCAGCTTGAGGCTTCCCATGCGGCCCATGGGGATTTCCGCGCCCGGACCGGCCTCGGCCTTGCCGGTGGCCAGGTTGTAGGCCAGCATCGTCGCCGAATAGCCCAGATCAATCGGATTCCAGATCGCAAAGGACTTGGACGCGCCGCTTTCGATTGCGCCCGCCATTTCCGACGGAAGGCCAAGCCCGGTCACATTGACCTGACCGATCTTGCCCGCATCCGCCACCGCTTGGGCGGCAGCCACGATGCCAACGCTGGTCGGCGCGATGATCGCGTCAAGATCCGGATAGGTTTGCATCAGGCCCGTCGCTTCGCGATAGCTTTTGTCCGCAAGATCATCACCATAGACGGTGCCGACGACCTCGATGCCCGGGTAATTGCCCATCACCTTGTTCATCTCGTCGATCCAGACGTTCTGGTTCGTCGAGGTGGTGGTGGCGGACAGCACCGCGACCTGGCCACCTTCGGGCAGCTCATCGGCGGCCAGCTTGATGATCATGTTGCCGATCAAGGGGTTGGACGACGGGTTCAGGTGCAACTGGCGACCTTCAGGCGCAACGCCCGAGTCCCAGCTGATCACGGTGATGCCGCGCTGCATGGCCTTTTTCAATGCCGGAACCAGCGCGTCGGTGTCGTTGGCAGACACGGCAATCGCGTCGACCTGCTGGGCGATCAGGCTGTTGATCACTTCGATCTGGCCTTCTGCGGTGGTGTCGGTCGGACCGGTATAGATCACCTCGACGTTGCCCAACTCGGCTGCCGCCTCGTTCGCGCCTTCGGCGGCCGCTTCGAAGAAACCGATGCCAAGCGCCTTGACCACCAGCGCGATACGCACCGGATCCTGCGCATGGGCCTGTCCAGCCAACATCAGAGATGCAAGGGCAGCGCCCCCGAAAAGTCTTCTGGTAATGCTCATGGTATCCTCCCGTTTTGAGCAAATGAAATAGGCCGGTTATGCCGACCCCTGTTCCGCCGCGGCGTTTTCTTGCGCCACGATCAGTTTGATATCTGCCGCCTCCAGCATCTGCGCGGCACGGTCGCTGATCCCGTCGTCGGTGATCACGACGTCGATCTTGGTCAGCGGGCACAGCACAAGGCTCGACCGGTTCTCGAATTTGGAGCTGTCCACCAGCACCACCAGTTCGTCCGCCTGGCCGATCAGCTTTTGTTCGGCCTGGATCAACAGCGGGTCCGCCTCCATCAGACCCAAGGGCCCCAGCCCCTGCGCCCCCATGAACATGCGCCGGGCATAGAAATTCCGCGTCACATCGTTTTCAAACGGTGACAGGATGATGTTTTGTTCGCGATAGATCGCCCCACCCGACAGCATGATCGTGTTCTTCGAATGCTTCAGCAGATGCTCGGCAATCGGGAATGAGTTGGTAAAGACCTGAAGGCGCCGCGTCGCCAGCGGGTGCACCATCTGAAAGGTCGTCGTGCCGCCGTTGATAATGATCGGTTCGCCATCTTCGCAGAGTTCAACAGCCGCCCGCGCGATCGCCTGCTTTTCCTTGATCTTCATCGTCTCGTTGACGGCAAAGGTGCGGCCGGCCAGCCCGACAAACTGAGGCGGTGTGATCGCTTCGGCCCCGCCGCGCACCCGGCGCAGTTTCTTTTGCATGTGCAATTGCGCGATGTCGCGTCGAACCGTCGCCTCGGAGACCCCAGTCAGGTTGCACAGGTCCACCACCGTCACGACCGGACGATCCTGAACTGCGGACAAAATGATCCTGTGACGCTCTTTCTCGTGCATCTGATCCTCCCTTGATTGCCTAAGCTGTGCAGATTCGTCGCATCTGTCAATCATTATCTGTCAATTTCAATCACTCAGCGATTATAGATGATTGCTTTTGATTGTTGGTGATTGACATTTCGACGCATCCCTCGCAGGTTCTGGGCAAGTCAGAGCAACGGGCCAACAGCGCCCAGCGGGAGGGAACCATGCTGAAAACGGCCCAAAATCAGCGCCTTGTGAACGGTTGGGACGATACCAAAGCCAGCGGAATGAGCGAATCTGAGAAGCTTCTCTATCGCTCGAACCTGCTTGGGTCGGACAAGCGGATCACCAATTACGGTGGCGGGAATACCTCGGCCAAGGTCATGGAACGCGATCCGTTAACCGGCGATCAGGCCCAAGTCCTTTGGGTCAAAGGGTCCGGTGGCGACGTCGGCAGCATCAAGATGGACGGATTTGCGACGCTGTACATGGACAAACTGCGCGCGCTGAAGGGGATTTATCGCGGTGTTGAATTTGAGGATGAGATGGTTGGCCTTCTGCCCCATTGCACCTTTAACCTGAACCCGCGCGCTGCCTCGATCGACACACCGCTGCATGCCTATGTGCCCCGCAAACACGTCGATCACATGCACCCAGATGCCATCATCGCCATCGCCGCATCAAGGAATTCACGCGACCTGACCGCCGAGATTTTCGGGGATGAGATTGGCTGGCTGCCGTGGAAACGCCCGGGTTATGAATTGGGTCTCTGGCTGGAAAGATTCTGCCTTGAGAACCCCAAGGCCAAGGGTGTTGTCCTTGAATCCCATGGGCTTTTCACGTGGGACGACGATGCCAAGGCCTGCTATGAATTGACACTTGACGTGATTCAGCGCGCGATGGACTGGTTCGAGACCAAGACCAAGGACACCCCGGCCTTTGGCGGCGCAATCCATCAAAGCCTGCCCGCCGAGGAACGCCGCGCCGTCGCTGCCCGCCTTATGCCCGCGATCCGCGGCATGGTGTCGGGCCAGCAGCACATGGTTGGCCATTTCGACGACAGCGACACAGTGCTGGATTTTGTGAACGCGCGCGACATGCAGCCCCTCGCCGCGCTAGGGACATCCTGCCCCGACCACTTCCTGCGCACCAAGATCCGCCCGCTTGTAGTCGCCTTCGATCCGGCGAAAAACAATCTTGATGAGGTCATGCAAGGCCTGCCCGACCAAGTCGCCGCCTACCGCGCGGATTACGCCGCCTATTACGAGCGCTGCAAACACGACAATTCGCCTGCCCTGCGGGACCCCAACGCGGTGGTCTATCTGATCCCCGGTGTCGGCATGCTGACCTTTGCCAAGGACAAGGCCACAGCCCGCATCTCGGGCGAATTTTATGTCAACGCTATCAACGTGATGCGTGGCGCCTCGGCAGTTTCAGACTACTGCGGCCTGCCCGAGCAGGAGGCCTTCGACATCGAATACTGGCTGCTCGAAGAGGCCAAGCTGCAACGCATGCCCGCACCGAAATCGCTGGCGGGCCGGGTGGCACTGGTGACCGGCGGCGCGGGCGGCATCGGCGCTGCCACAGCCGCGCGTTACTTGTCCGAAGGCGCATGCGTCATGTTGGCGGACATCGACGAAGCAGCATTGGCCGCGACCGCCGAGCAGCTCATCGCACGGTATTCGGGCGACGTGGTGCGCACCGTTTCGATGAACGTCACCGACGAGGCCGCGGTAATCGCGGCCTTTGGACAAACGGCGGTGGAATTCGGCGGCGTCGATATCCTTGTCAGCAATGCTGGCATCGCCTCGTCCGCCGCGATCGAAGACACAACGCTGGCTTTGTGGAACAAGAACATGGATATCCTGAGCACAGGATATTTCCTTGTCTCGCGTGAAGCCTTCAGGCTGATGCGGGCGCAGGATATTGGCGGCGCGGTGGTCTTTGTTGCCTCCAAGAACGGCCTCGCGGCAAGCCCTAACGCTTCGGCCTATTGCACAGCCAAAGCGGCGGAAATCCATCTTGCGCGTTGCCTGGCGCTGGAAGGCGCGGAGGCTGGCATTCGTGTGAATGTCGTGAACCCAGACGCCGTGCTGCGCGGCTCGAAAATCTGGGAAGGCGAATGGCTCGACCAACGCGCGTCGACCTATGGCACGGACAAGGACGGGTTGGAGGAAATGTACCGCAATCGGTCGTTGCTAAAACGCTCGGTCCTGCCCGAGGATATCGCCGAAGCCGCCTATTTTCTGGCTTCGGACAAATCCGCGAAATCGACCGGCAACATCCTGAACGTCGATGCGGGCAATGTGCAGGCATTCACACGCTGAGCGCAAATTCCTTTCAAAGGAATTTGCAAAAGTCTTTGAAAGACTTTTGCACCGGGAGGAGAGAAGACAATGACTTACGACAGCGCCAAAGCTCAATTCGCCGATTGGGGTGTGGATGCCGAGGCCGCCATTGAGCAACTTGCGGGCATCCCGATCTCGATGCACTGCTGGCAGGGCGACGACGTGGTGGGCTTTGAGACGAAAAGCGGCACCTCGGGCGGCGGCATTCAAGCCACCGGCAACCACCCGGGCCGCGCCCGCACTCCGGATGAGTTGCGCGCCGATCTGGAGTTTGCCTATGGCAATATCCCCGGTCGCCACCGCCTGAACCTGCACGCCATGTATATGGATACGGATGAGACCCCCGACCGGGACGAGATCGAATTCCGCCATTTCAGCCCTTGGGTGGACTGGGCCAGGGAGATCGGCATAGGGCTGGACTTCAATCCGACCTTCTTCGCCCATGCCAAGGCGGACGACAACCTGACCCTCGCCCACCCGGACAAGGGCATCCGCGACTTCTGGATCGAACATGGGCGCCGCACTCGGGACATCGCCGCGCAGATGGGCGCAGCGCAGGGCAATGCCTGTGTCAACAACATCTGGGTGCCGGACGGCTTCAAGGATACGCCAGTGGACCGGATGGCCGCACGCGCGCAACTCGAAGCCTCGCTCAATGACATGCTTGCGCCGAAACAGGATCCCGCGCAGATGCTGGATGCCGTGGAAAGCAAGCTTTTCGGCATCGGGGTCGAGGCATGTACAGTGGGCAGCCATGAATTCTACATGGGCTACGCGATCCGCAAAGACACGGTTCTGTGTCTGGATATGGGCCATTTCCACCCGACCGAGAACATTGCCGACAAGCTGAGCGCCGTGGCGCTTTCGGTCGATCAACTGCTGCTGCATGTCTCGCGCCCCATGCGCTGGGACAGTGATCATGTAATCCTGCAAAGCGACGATATCTTGCAGATGGGTCAGGAACTGGTCTTTTCGGGCTTGCTCGACCGGACCCGCATCGGGCTGGACTTCTTTGACGCCACGATCAGCCGCACGGCTGCTTGGGTGATTGGCACACGCAACATGCAAAAGGCCTTGTTGCGGGCGATGCTGCTGCCAGAGGCTCGGTTGAAGCAGGCGGAACGAGCGTTGGATTTCACCACCCGGTTCATGATGACCGAAGAGCTGAAGGATCTGCCATTTGGCGCGATCTGGGCCGAGTTCTGCACAAGGCACGACATGCCCTCCGGGCTGGCCCTGATCCGCGAACTGGACAGCTATCAAGCTCAGGTCGCCTCGCGCGGGTAATGCGCTGTGTTCCCCGGGTCAGACCCGGGGGGCCGCCTAGCGGTTCGCGCGCGCCAGCAATCCCACCGCCAAAAGTCCCACGGCAATCACCAGCATGGCCGCAGGCGCCGCGCCGCCAAGGTTCTCAAGCGAAGCCTGTTCGTGTACGCGCGTCGCCAGAGTCTCGTAATTGAACGGGCGCAGCAGCAGCGTTGCTGGCAGTTCCTTGACGCAATCGACAAAAACTAACAGCAAAGCCGAGGCGACCGAGGCCCGCATCAGCGGATAGTAGACCTCGACCAATGTCTGGCCCTGATTGCGCCCAAGGGATCGCGCCGCAGCCGCAAGGTTGGGGGATACACGCCCCATGGCCGCATCGGCGGCCCCCTGACCGATGGCAAAAAAGCGCACGCAATAGGCCAACACCAGCGCAAAGGCTGTGCCGGTCATGAACAGCCCCGGATCCCAGCCCGTCGCCGCCCAGATCGCATCGGCGATGGTATTGTCCAGCGCGGCCAGAGGGATCAGGATGCCCACCCCCAACACGGCGCCGGGTGCCGCATAGCCTATGGTCGTCACCGGCAGCAAGAGCCGCGGCAAACGCCGCCCCGACAGGCGCACGCCGTAAACCAGAAACACGCCTGCACCGACGGTAATCAGTGCCGCCAGCCCGCCCACTGTCAGCGTGTTCAGACCTGCCTGCCACAGCTCGGCGTCGCGCCAGTTCTTGGCATTGTCCAACGCGTGGCTAAAGATCACCCCGGCGGGCAGCACAAAACCCACGGCAAAAGGGATCGCGCAGGCCAAAGTCGCCGCCCACGCAGCACGGCCCGTCACAGGCTTGCGCGCAACGGGTCTGTGCCGCGTGGACAGGTTGAAAAACCGCATCTTCCGACGCGAGACTTTCTCCATCACCACCAGAAAAATCACCAGAAACAGCACAACGCTGGCGATTTGCGCCGCACCGCCCGCGTTATTGGCCTGAAGCCATGTGCTGAAAATCCCGGTCGTGAGGGTCTGCACCGCAAAATAGTCAACTGTGCCGAAGTCATTGACGCTTTCCATCATGACAATCGCCATACCAGCCGCGATGGCCGGACGCGCCAGAGGCAGTCCAACCCGCCAGAACCGACCGAATGCCCCGGTGCCAAGCGACTGCGCGACCTCTTCGGAAGCGCCGGATTGCTCGCGGAAGGCGGCGCGCGTCAGCAGGTAGATATAGGGGAACAGCGACGCCGAAAGCACAAGGATCGCCGCGCCCATGCTGCGGATCTGCGGGAACCAGTAATCCTGCGCGCTGCTCCAGCCAAAGACCCCGCGCAGGAACGTCTGCACCGGTCCGGCGTATTCCAGAAAATCCACCAGCGCATAGGCGCCCACATAGGCCGGAATCGCCAGCGGCAAAAGCAAGAGCCATTCAAGCCAGCGCCGCCCCGGAAAATCATAGCGTGACACCAGCCAAGCCGCGCCTGTCCCAACCATCGCAGACAACAGACCAACGCCGCTCATCAATATGGCGGTGTTCACCAAATAGCGCGGCAGCGTCGTTGCCAGAAGATGCGGCCAGATATTCTGCGACGGAAAGAGCGCGATCCACAGAACCGACAGGATCGGTGCCACCACGATCACCGCAATCGCCACAGCCCCCGCAGACCACGGGCTGACCCTTGGAAGGCGCAGTTTGGCGGGCGTGCTCTCGGTGACACTCATGGCTTGGCCTCCCTTGCTTGGTGGTTACTCTCGCAACGAAAGGGCTTATAGTGCAGCCGCGAGCTAACAAAAAGACCCCGACATGCAGGTTATCCTTCACACTGGCGTGCATTGCACGGATGACGACAGGCTGCTCAAGGGCCTTTTGCGCAATGCTGATGGCTGGCGGCACGAAGGCATTTCGATCCCCGGCCCAAGCAACTATCGCCAGCTTCTGTCCGAAGCGGTCAACAGTATTGCCGACGGGCGCCCCACACCAGATGCGCGCGAAGTGGTAATGGATGCAATCATGTCC
Source organism: Pacificoceanicola algae (assembly GCF_049341065.1). Lineage (NCBI taxonomy): Bacteria > Pseudomonadati > Pseudomonadota > Alphaproteobacteria > Rhodobacterales > Roseobacteraceae > Pacificoceanicola > Pacificoceanicola algae. Next base: position 29,908 of record NZ_JBMPIX010000030.1, read on the forward strand.
GAAGACCCCGAGGATGTTCAGCGTCTGGTTCTGAGCCACGCCAATTTCTTTTGCGTCCCGAAACTGGCGCTCAGCGATGGGCTGCTTTACCGCATGGCTGAGCGGCGCCTGCGGACCCTGCGCAGGCTGTTCGCAGAGGATGAGCTGGAGTTGCACATCGGACTGCGCGATTTCGCGACCTGGCTGCCTGCCCTTCTGGCCAATTCCCCCCGGCAGCATCTGAACGATGTGTTATGCGGCGCCGACCCGATGCAACTGCGCTGGTCCCACCTGATCCACCGCATTCGGATGGAGCTGCCCGATGTGCCGATCACCGTCTGGGCGAACGAGGATACACCGTTGATCTGGGGACAACTGCTGCGCCGTCTTGCCGGGATCGCGCTGGACCGCAAGATAACCGGCGCGTTTGACATGCTCTCCGCTGTGATCGCGCCCGAGGGGATGCAGCGCTTTCGCGCGTTCCTCAAGGAAAACCCCGACGTCCCCGAGCCGCAAAAGCGCAAAATCATGGCCGCTTTCATGGACAAATACGCGATGGATGAAGCGGTCGAAGAGGAACTCGATCTGCCTGGTTGGGACGTGGCCTATGTCGATATGCTGACCGAGCTTTACGACGAAGACCTCTACCATATCGCCGGGATGGAGGGCGTGACTTTCGTCGCGCCCTGAGGCCGCCTTTCGCCCAAGCGAGGCTTTCAGATTTCAGAAGGACCAAGGGCAAATCAGCCCTTGGCAACCCGCCGAACCTTCAGGCCATTCCCAGCGCGGACTTGTACATTTCAAGCACCGCCTCTTCTTCGGCGATGTCGTCGGCGCTGCGTTTGCGCAGGGCGATCACCTTGCGCATGACCTTGGTGTCATAGCCGCGCGCCTTGGCCTCGGCCATGACCTCTTTTTGTTGCTCTGCGACTTCTTTCTTTTCTTCTTCCAGCCGCTCGAAACGTTCGATGAACTGGCGCAATTCGCCTGCCGCGATGCCGTAGCTGTCCGACGGTGTATCCTGCATGGGGTCTCTCCTGCCATATGGGCCTCAATCCGCCCTAGCTATCCAAGCGCAGCGCCTCCATCAAGAGGCCCCGCCCCTTGTCACGCCGCGCGCGCTGCTTTACGCCCCGAAGCCGTAGGATTTTGGCAAGGAAACGTGCAATGGATTTGCTGATCTGGATTGGAGCCGTGATCACCGTGGCCGGACTGGTGGGGCTGATCTGGTGCATCCTGCGAGTCGCGGGCGCACGCAAGGCCGGTCTGGATGACGACGCCCTGCGCGAGGTCGTGCGCAAAACCGTGACGTTGAACATGGCCGCTCTGTTCTGTTCGGTCATCGGGCTGATGATGGTGATAATGGGCGTCTTTCTGGGCTGAGCCTACAGGTCATCAAAGCTTTGGCCGTTCTTGACCAGTCGCGCCCATTCTGGCTGTGGAGTCCAGAAGTCGCGGTCGGGATGACCAAGCCGCTCCATTTCCTTCTGCACCGCGAACAGCCCCCAAAAGCTGACCGCCTTCATGATACCGCCGCGATGGCGTGGGACCTCAAGTCCCAGAATGCTGACCACGTCCAGATCCGAGGCCCGCTGGGCCTTGCCCTCGGTCAGAAGGCGCAGGCCTTCGTTGGCCATGGCGCCGATCACAAGGTGCACAATTTTTTCGGGGGCAAAGCTTTGCGCGGGGCGTTCGCGATCCAACAGCGCCTGAACCTGTCGTGACGGCGACGGCTTACCTTTGGACCAGTCGTAAAATCCTCCGCCTTCGGCCGCGCCCATGCGATCCTGCTCTTGTAGCATTGCCGACCAGTTACGCCCGTGCGCTGGCTGGATGTGCGCCATATCGCCAAGGCTGCGCTTGTCGCGTGCCTGAAACGGGCCGGTCGGTAATCCCCAATTGCGCAAAGCTGTGTCAATCTCATAGGGGCTTGCCCCCTGATCGATCAGAGCGTCCACCGCACGGTGCATCGCGGCGCCCAGCCGACCGGCCAACGTATCGTGGCTGGATTTCACAAGCACAGGCACCTTGCCCAGTTGGCCGGCCAAAACGGCGGCGCGCGCCACATCCGCCGCCTGCGCCTGCGGTCCGTGCAACACTTCAACAAGCCGCGTCGCGTAGACCGGGGGAACAAATCGCAGACCCAGCGCCTTGACGCGCGAAGGATAGGCCAGCAGGCGCACCGCCCCTTCGGACAGCGGCACTTCTTTTTGTCCCCGCGCGGCGAGGATTGCCATGTCGGCGCCTTGCGCCATCTCTTCGCTGCTACCCGTGGTCAACGCCCCCAGTCGCTTTTCGGACTGCTCGGCGCTTATGCCGCCACCAGCGACCGCGGCGTCAAAGATCGCCGTCAATTGGTCCCGGCTGATTTTCAAGATATCGGGATCGCGCGCGCCCCAGCGCAGGGAAAACCCCGCGTTGAGTGCCGTCACCACGATCTGCACCGCAAGGGGACCGGCCCCCAACACAGCCAAGACCTTAGTCTTAGGCGCGACGGTTCTGGGCAGATCAAAACGCGCCGCGCGGCGTTCGGCCTGAAAGGCATGGCGCAACCCGCGCGACCGCTGAGAACGCAGACACTCGGCGAAAATCTCGCTCTCCATGTCCAAACCCGCCTGGAAAGGCAGCAAAGCCGAAGCCTCGACCAGCGACAGGATTTGTGCCTCAGCACTGTCTTCATCGCCCGCCCAACGGGCCCGTCTTGCAGCGATCTCTTTTTGGAATTTCATGGGGTTGTCCGCGCCCGGCATCACCGCGCTCAGGGGGCGGCGCCCCCCGCCTTTTTGCAGCAGCCGTGCGCAAAAGGCCAAAGCCGCGCCGCGCACGTCGCCATCGGTCAGCGTATCGACCATGCGCTGCCCGGCCGCGTTGTCGGCGCTCAGGACGCGCCCCTCCATCAACATATCCAACGCCAGCGCCGCACCAACCAGACGCGGCAGACGCTGCGATCCGCCGGCTGACGGGGGCAGACCCAGATGGATTTGGGGAAAGCCAAAGCGCGTGCCCCGCTGCGCAACCCGGTAATGGCAAGACAGCGCCAGTTCCAATCCGCCGTCAAACACAGTCCCGGCAAGCGCCGCAACAACCGGTTTTTCAGAAAACTCCACCCGTTCGCACAGATCGCGCAACTGCGGCTCACCTGGCTCGGCGTCGTACTCCATCACGTCCGCGCCAGAAGGGAAGCTTTGCCCGGCGCCTATCAGGACAATCGCTTGTGCGCTGTCATCTTCTTCGGCGCGGTCGATCGCATCCATCAAGGCCGAGCGAACGGCCCGCGACAGTCCGTTCAAAGGAGGCTGCGCGACCTCAAGCACCGCGACGCCATGCTCGACCTTATACCCCACCATGATAGTCACCTGCCCAACTGCTCCAGACGGGCAGGCCACTTGCCGCCTGCCCTGCGCGTTTATCGCGCTTTGCGCAGGATTAGAGGCCAAAGACCGCCTCAAAACAAGCTTCAGGGCGCCGATGGGCCGAATCATGCCTTAAGGCGTGGCCGGAAGGACTCGCCTTGGGGCGCATATTTACAGAGGCATATTGTCGAATTGTTCCTCGACGCCTTCTTCATCGTCCCACGTCGCCAGATGGGCCTTGGCCCATGCCGGAGCCGTCTCACCCTTGGCTTCCAGACCAAGCACAGCTTCTTCAAGATGTGCCAATAGGTCGGCGCGTTCCTTGGCGGTTGCCTTGGCCAATTCAGCCTCCAGAGCCTCAAGCCGCTTTTGCAATTCAACTGACATTGTCTTTCCCCTATCCAGATGTGACGCGTCGCTCAGGCAGCGGCGCAGTTTCGACACAGCGCGGCATCCGGCACAACATCAAGCCGCGCTTCGGAAATTTCCTCGCCGCAGCGAACGCAGGTTCCATATTCCCCGTCGGCCATGCGCGTCAGCGCAGCCTTGATCCGGGCGATTTCCGCCTGTCCGCTTTCCCCCAATGCCTCAAGAACCTCTTCGCCCTCGCGTTCGACGGCCATGTCCTCCCAGTCTTTGGAATGTTCTTCGACAAGGGCTGCGCCGATCTCGTCCAGACGTCCGCCCAATTCCTTGAGCCGTCTGAGCAGGGCCAACTTGTACTTGTGGTGAGACATCAGAATCCTCCTATCAAAACCTGTGGTACACTTTGCCTGATTAGCCCTGCGACAACGTTGATACAGGTCAAGCACCACTGGGGGCTTGAAACACATTCGCATAAGTGTATATGTTCTATCGAAACAGAGGGAACGCTACCATGAAACCTGAAGTCACAGCATTCTTCGACGACGCCACCAATACCATTTCCTATGTCGTGCGCGATCCCAACGGCTCGGCCTGCGCAGTCATCGACTCGGTTTTGGACTTTGACTATTCCTCGGGCCGTACCGATACCAAATCCGCCGACGCCATCATCGCCTTCGTGAAGGAAAAGGGATACGAGTGTCAGTGGCTGCTGGAAACCCATGTCCACGCCGACCACCTCTCGGCCGCGCCCTACCTGCAAGACGCTTTGGGCGGCAAGATTGGCATCGGAGATCGCATCAAGATCGTGCAGGACACTTTTGGCAAGGTCTTCAACGAAGGCACCGAATTCCAGCGCGACGGTTCGCAATTCGACCAGTTGTTTGTCGAAGGCGACAGCGTTCATATCGGCCAGTTGCGCGTTGACGTCCTGCACACACCGGGGCACACGCCCGCCTGCCTGACCTATGTCATTGGCGACGCTGCCTTTGTCGGCGACACCTTGTTCATGCCCGATTTCGGAACCGCGCGCTGCGACTTCCCCGGCGGCTCTTCCGAGACGCTGTATGACTCGGTGCAGAAAATTCTCGCGCTGCCGGACGAAACCCGCATCTTTGTCGGTCATGACTACAAGGCGCCGGGCCGCGACACCTATGCATGGGAAACCACCGTGGGCGAGCAAAAGACGAAGAACGTCCATGTGGGCGCAGGCAAGACGAAAGAAGAGTTCGTCGAAATGCGCGACACACGCGACGCGACGCTGGATATGCCCAAGCTGATCATCCCGTCATTGCAGGTGAACATGCGTGCCGGACAGATGCCGCCTGCTGATGAGCAAGGCGATGTCTTCCTCAAGGTGCCGGTCAACAAGCTCTAAGTCGCCCGCTCGGCCCCCCTTGCCATCACGGCAAGGGGCAGAAGTCCGGGCTGCGGCCAAGAAAAACGGCCCCAATGCGAACGGGGCCGCCATTACAGGACAAAAGGAAACGCCAAAATGCCTATGGATTGGGTTTGGGGCCTGATCGGCGGTTTGCTGATCGGGACAGGTGGCGCCGTTTACCTTCTTGGGAACGGGCGCATCATGGGGGCCTCCGGGATTATCGGCGGGCTGGTGGATGGCTCGGGCCTCAGCACCAAGTGGGAGCGTCTCGTTTTCCTGCTGGGGGTGGCCGTGTTGCCGATCCTTCTGATGCCGTTCTACCGCACAGTCGACACGCATATCACCGACAACTATCTCGTGCTCGCAGCGGCTGGCCTGCTGGTTGGCGTTGGCACGCGGATCGCCAATGGTTGCACATCCGGGCATGGCGTCTGCGGCATGTCGCGGCTTTCTGTGCGCGGTTTCGTGGCCACACTTTGCTATATCGGCGCTGGCGGTTTCGGTGTGATCATCTTCCGCCATCTTCTGGGAGTAATCTGATGCTGACCCTGATCATTGCATTCATCGCAGGCGGCTTTTTCGGCGCGGGCCTGTTCGTTTCCGGCATGACCGACACCACCAAGGTGCAGGGCTGGCTCGACGTCTTCGGCAATTGGGACCCGACGCTGGCCTTCGTGATGGGCGGCGCCATGATTCCCATGGCCGTGGCCTGGTTGATCCGCCGCCGCCGCGTCACCGCCCTGAACGGCGCGCCTCTGCCGCCCGCGCCCTCGACCGAGATTGACAGCAAGCTGGTGTTTGGCTCGGTCATGTTTGGCATTGGCTGGGGGCTGGTCGGGCTTTGCCCGGGCCCGGCAATCGCATCGCTCAGCTACGGCGGGCCGGGGCTGTATGTCTTTGTCGCAGCGATGTTGACGGGTATGGTCGTGGCGCCCGTGTTGCGCGCACGTCTGGACAGAGCGGTGCCTGCGGAATAAGCCTTGTCGCATGACACCGCGCCAAATCACCCCCCGCTATCACGTGACCCCGCAGATCACCCCCGAGGACATTCCCGCCATCAAGGCGGCGGGCTATGTCCGGGTGATCTGCAATCGGCCAGACGCTGAAAATCCGCCCGACCTTCAGGCCGCTGCCGTCGGCGCCGCTGCCGAGGCGGCAGGGCTGGAGTTTCATGTCCTTCCCCTGACCCACCAGACCATGACCCCCGAGAATGTCGCCAAGCAAAAGGCGCTGTTCGAGGAGGCCGCCGGACCGGTTCTGGCCTATTGCGCCTCGGGTACGCGGTGCACGGTGATCTGGGCATTGGGACAGGTCGGGGAACGCACGGTCGACGACATCCTGTCTCAGGCGGCCCAAGGCGGTTATGATCTGGCTGGGTTGCGTCCGACGCTCGAGGCGATGGCTGCGCAAAGGGGCTGAACCGCCCGCGTTGATTATTCCTCGAAATCGAACTCGACGGGGGCTGACGCAAAGTCGCCGCCGATATCAGGCAAGGTTTCGCCGCCCTCGGCCGGGGCGGCGTCAAAGTCAAAATCGCCGCCGCCAAAGTCCATGTCGAATTCGCCTGCCTCGGCCGCGAAATCCATAGGCGGCAGATCGGGAAGTTCCTCCGCCGCGCCATCATCGAACCCGCCGCTGTCGAAGCCGCCCGCGTCGGCAATCGCTGGCAGTCCGGGCACCGATGCTGGCTCAGCGCTTTCGGCAAACCCATTGTCCGCCTGCTCGGACGAAGCGCGAGACGTGGCTCCGGCGCCCGCTGCTGCTGGCAGGGTCAGACGAACAGCGCGCATACCATTCAGCTGCCCAAGGCGACCAACAACAACCGTACGCCCGCGACCGGCCGACAGTTCCACCCTGTCCAAGGCATCATGCGGCAAGGGAACAAGATCACCGGGCTTAAGCGCCTGCGCCTTGTTCAAAGGCAGCGACAGATGCGCCAGCACTGCGTCCAACCGGGCTGGCACCCGCCCAAAGACCTCTTCATGCGGGCCAGGTCCCGCATTTTCCGCGCCATTGGCCCCGTTGCCCTTGGGTTTCCGCCGCTCCGGCAGGATGAACGACAGCTTGCCCCTGCGACGGCCAAGCGCGATATCCACCTCGGCATGGAAGGCGCGATAGCTGGCGGCATTTAGCAACAACCCAGCACTGCGCGCGTCCTCCAGCATGGCACCGAACTGGAACCCTTCGATCTGCGGCAGCAACGGATGCTCACCAAGGTTTTCGACAAAACGCTGCAAGGTGCCGTCGATCATCGGCGCCATCATGGCCGCGTCGGTCGGTGTCAAAACCCGGTCCGTGTCCACAGGCATCTGCGTAACCTGCTGGATGGTCTGAACCTCGATCAGTCCGGTGATGACTTCGCGGTCAATGACAACAAGGCCCAAGGCACCGTCAGGCCCATCAATGAGAATCAGCAGATCAGCGGGATTGAGCCCCTCGACCACGCCATCCTGATCCAGAACCTCGATGTTCACGCTTTGCGTGACCAGCGCGAGATCCCAGTTCACATCCGCAGTTCGCGAAAGCGCACGTCGCAAGGCCTTGGCTGGCGACATGCCGCGCGCTTCAAAAGCACGCTGCGCCGCCTGGGCCTTCTGCCCTAGAACGTCCTGTTGTGCGCCGTCAGCCATCCAAGAAATCGCCCATCACATCCTCTGCCTCAGGCTTTGGTTATGGAGCGATTTGGTTACCAACCGCTTTAAATGTGCGTGAAATTATTGCGCTGCCAAGGCTTCGTCCCCGGGCAACAGGATGCGGAAAGCACCGCCCCCCTGCCCCGGCAGATATGAGATATCGCCGCCAAGACGAGCCATGATCTGACGGCAAATGGCCAATCCCAGCCCCGCCCCGCCCGCTTCGCGATCGCTGACACGCGCGAATTTTTCAAAGATCACGTCCTGCTGATCGGGCGCCACCCCCGAGCCGTTGTCGATGAAATCCACCACCGCGCGGCCTTCGCTTTGACCTACGCGAATCTCAAGCGTCGGATTTGGCGCATCACAATACTTGCGCGCATTGGCGATCAGATTGATGCAGACCTGCGCCAGCCGGTCGATATCGGTGTGCAGCCAGAAAGCTTCGGAGGCGGTGTTGCGCCGGATCGTCAGCCCCTCGCTGCCCTGCGTTGCCGCTGCCACCGCGCGATCCAGAAGCGCGGACAGTTGCGCGCGACGAAGGTTCAGGCTGACTTGGCCATTTTCAAGCACGGACAGGTCCAGAAGGTCGTCCAGTAACCGGGTCAGGCGGATCGCCTCGTCGTGGATGATCGAGGAATAGCGAATCCGGTCTTCGGAGGCCAACCCCTCGGCGTCTCGCAGGATTTCCGAGAACGCACGGATCGAGGTCATCGGGGTGCGCAATTCGTGGCTGATCTGGCTCAGGAAGGCGTCTTTCTGCACCGAAAGCCGGGTCAGTTTTTCGTTCGCTTCGCGCAACTGGCGGGCGGTGCGCGTCAGTTCCTGCGACTGGGTCTCCAGTCGTGCGGAATACTCCATCATCTGTGCCGTCTCATCGGCCACGGCCATCAGGTCCTGCACCGACACGCTGGCGCCACCGACGATCTGGCTAACCATGGCATGGGCGGTCGCCGCCCCCACCGAACCGGACAACTCGCGTTCCAACACTTCCAAGAAGTCGGGTGTCGGATCGGGCAACAGGCCGGACACGCCCTGCTTGCGCGCTTCGCGCAGGAACAACGATTGCGCCTCTGGCGGGCCGAGGATGCGCTGCGCCATGACCATCAGATCTTCGGATTCGGCGATGCCGCCGGACCAGCTGCGGGTGCGGCTGGGGGCGCGACCGATGTTGACGAATTGCGCCCCTTGCAGACGCTCCAGCGGCGACGGGAAGCTCATCAGCGAGGCCGCGAAAAAGGCCACGGTGTTCAGCGAGAGCGACCACAGAACTGCGTGCAGCAAGGGGTCCAGCCCCTCGATCCCGAACAGCGCCTGTGGACGCAGCCAGCCGATCCCAAGCGGACCATGGTCAAACAACGTTGCAGGCAGCACCGTGCCGGGGCCAAAGCTGGGCAGGTAAAGCGTGTAAAGCCAGACGGCAAAGCCAACACTTAGCCCCGTCAGCGCGCCGATGCGCGTGGCCCCGCGCCAGAAGATGCCGCCGAGCATCGCTGGCAGCACCTGCGCCACGCCGGTAAACGAAATCAGACCAATAACCGATAGCGCCTCGCCCCCGCCGGAAAGCGAATAATAGAAATACCCAAGCGCCAGCACCCCAGCAATCGACAGACGCCGCGACAGCAGAACCACATGGCGCACGTCACCGGACACGCTGGCCCCCCCCTCGCGCCAGCGCAGCCAAAGCGGCATGACAATGTGGTTCGACACCATCGTCGACAGGGCAATCGCCGCCACAATGACCATCGAAGTGGCCGAGCTGAAGCCCCCGAGAAAGGACAGCATCGCCAGCCCCTCCTGACCATGGGCCAACGGTACAGTCAGCACGAACAGGTCGGGGTTGGCCCCTTCGGGCAAGACATCCAGCCCGACCACCGCGATGGGCACGATGAAAAGACTCATCAGCATCAGGTACAAAGGGAAAGCCCACGCAGCCATGCGCAGTTGCGCGTCATTGTCATTCTCGACCACCATCACCTGAAACATCCGCGGCAAACACAGAAAGGCGGCGGCGGACAACAGCATCAGGCCAGCCCACCGCCCCTCGTTCACCTCCCAGTGGCCAAGGCTGGAGGCATCGATCCTTGCCAGCGTCCCGGAAACGCCGCCGGATATCCCCCAGACCACAAATGCCCCCACCGCCAGCAATGCCGCCAGCTTGACGATCGCCTCGACCGCGATGGCCATGACCACGCCGTGATGGCGTTCATTGGCGTCCAGATTCCGGGTGCCGAAGATCACGGTAAAGATGGCAAGGCCTACCGCGACCCAAAAGGCGGTAAAGGGTTCGTCGGACTGGGCCATATCGCGTGCATCGGCAAAAACCTCGACCGAAAGGGTAACCGATTGCAGTTGCAGCGCGATATAAGGCGTGGTGCCGATCACCGCCAATAGCGTCACCCCAACGCCCAGCAGGTTCGACTTGCCATACCGAGATGAAATCAGATCGGCCACCGAGGTGATCCGCTGACTGCGCCCGATGCGCACCAGTTTGCGCAACACCCACCACCAGCCGACCAAAACAAGGCTCGGGCCCAGATAGATGGTCAGGTATTCGAAACCGTCACGCGCCGCCGCGCCGACCGCGCCGTAAAACGTCCAGGCGGTGCAATAGATCGACAAAGACAGTGTATAGATGATCGGTGAGCTGAGCCATGCCCCGCGCCCGCGCCGCGCCGCTTGTTCCGCGAAAAAGGCCACGGCGAACAGCATCAGCACATAGGCGACCGAAATCGCCGCCAGTGAGTTGATCGCTGTCACTGCCCGTCTCCGGTTCGGCCGGACTGTGCATCGCGTCGGCGCAAGGCAATGATCAGCAACCCTGCCGTGACCACAAGCCCCAGCCAAACCGAAAAGATGTAGATGATCGCGCCCGAGGCGCTGTGCGGTCTTTCTGGCAGCGCCCAAAGCAGCGGCACCCACCACAAGAGCAGCCCCAAGACCGGCAGCGCCCGAGCGGCATCGACGATGCGTCGACGACGATAGGTTTGCCGCTCGACGAACAGCGGGGTCTTTTGCGACAACGGCAATGCCGGATCGTCACTCATGCGGAACCAGTGACCTTACAGCGTTCAGCACTTCGGAATTAGAGAAAGGCTTGGTCATAAAACAATTCACCCCCGCACGTTCGGCCAGTTCGCGATCCTTGCTTTGGCCGCGGGCCGTCAGCATCAACACCGGCAGCCCCGCGGTTTCCGGTGCTTCGCGCAGGTCGCGCAGAATGTCATAGCCCGAGCGTCCCGGCAGCATGACATCCAAGATCAGCACGTCCGGCACCTTGGTCCGCACGATATCGACCGCATCGACGCCATTGGAATGCGTGTCCACCTGCCAGCCATCGCGCGACAGAATGAATCGAATGGCTTCGATGATATTTGGCTCATCCTCGATAAGCAGCACGTGGCCTGCCATTTCATCCCCCTCGTTTCCCGCAGCCCTCGTTTTGCCGATGGTCCTCCCTGCAGGTCGGATGACTTTAGGACCATAGTATTAGGCTGTCAAAACAGAGTTGGCGCATTATCATTTGATGCCCCGAAACGGCCGTCACACCCCCGCCAGAACCGAAGGCTCGCGCCGCCCCTTGCAATCGCTGAGCGGGCAGACGCGACAAGCTGTGCCCACATTGAGCGGCGCCACCCCACTGGACCGGGATTGTGCCGGACGGATCATCATATGCGCCTCGAAAAGAGGATCCGAGTTGACCGCGATTCCGCCCACCGGGCTTGCCAAAGCGTCCGCCTGATAGACGACCTCGTGCCGCCCCGGTTGCACCACCGGCAACGACAGCACCACCCAAGGGCGGTTGAGCGCGCGATACAACGGCCAAAGCGGACAAGCGGCGCCAAAACGGGGCATGGGGAAGTCCGGCAGCGGTTTGCGGTAACTCAGAACCCCGGAAGCGTCGCAGATCGCCAGACCAACGGGATCGGGCAGCACGTCGGCCGTCAGCGAGGCCAAGCGCCGCATGACACGCGCCGGATCAACCCCCAGAACCCGTGCAAGGGTCGCCGGATCGGGGCCATGATCGGCAAGCGGGCCCGCAAGCTGCGGGATGGGAATGGCGGCCGCGTCTTCGGCATAGCGGCGCAACCAGTCGGTCAACAAAGCCCGCGCCGTGGTCGACAACCCCTGCCCCAGACGCGCCGCTGCAGAGGCGACTGTGCCGCCCTCTTCGAGTTCGGGCACATGATGACCCGCGGCAGCAAGGGCTGTGTCCACCTCTTCCTGCGGCACGCCAAGCTCGGTTGCGGCATCGCTATCGGCCTCAAGGTATGTGACCAGCCCGCGCGAGGTTTCCGCCAGCCTTTCGCTGTCCTCGTGAATGTTGCGGTGGAACCGCGCCTGCCATTCCGGGTCCACATCGCCCGGTTCGGCCAGAATGGTGGCCGCGGAATGGATCGCCGTCACGGTCGACAGCATCTCGTGCAGGGAGGCCGCCAGATGCGGGTCGTGGGTCATCCTGTCGGTCAGGGTTTCAACGGTACGTTCGAGTGCAGCGATGCGTGCACGGCCATCGGCCATCAACTGTGCCCAACCGGGGAACCGGCCGGCGAATTCCTCGACCCGGTCCAGTTCGGCCCCCGCCTGCGGCGCGTCCGAGGCCGCTTCGCGCAGGGTTGCGATCAACGTCGCTTCGGCACCTTCGGTCAATGTCGTCGGTTCAACATCAAGAACCGAGGCGATATTGAGCAGCAACTTCCCGCCGATTCTGCGCCGGTTGTGTTCGATCAGATTAAGGTACGAGGCCGAAATCCCGGCCTTTCGGGCAAGATCTGCCTGTTTTACACCGCGCATAATGCGTCGCTCGCGGATGCGAGAGCCGGTCAGCGTGTCACGGGGCATTGACATTCCTCAAGTGTATTCAAGGGTTTTCTGCGATGCGACATAAAGAGATTTACAACTTGTTATAGACTATTGTTCAGTCGTTGACAAAAAAATTGTTTCGCACAAGAGGGTTGTTGCGAAACTTTACGTCTTGGCGCGATACTGGCTTTGCACAAACTGGTGCGCGAACCCGAGTTGAGGAGCTCGGCTTTGCATTTCACAATTTGGGAGGATTACATGTCCAAAACCAACCTGACACGTCGTGGCGTGATCAAGTCCGGCGCCGTCGTGGGCGCGGGCGTCGCATTGCCGACGATCTTCACCGCCTCGTCGGTGGCCGCATATACAAACGAGCCGACCGGCGGCTCTGTCACCCTCGGCTTCAACGTGCCCCAGACCGGCCCCTACGCTGACGAAGGCGCAGACGAGCTGCGCGCCTATGAGCTGGCTGTTGAGCACCTGAACGGTGGCGGCGATGGCGGCATGATGAACACCTTCTCCTCGAAGGCTCTGGATGGCTCCGGCATCCTCGGCAAGAAGGTCGAGTATGTGACCGGCGACACCCAGACCAAGTCTGACGCAGCACGTGCATCGGCAAAGTCGATGATCGAAAAAGACGGCGCTGTGATGATCACCGGCGGCTCGTCTTCGGGTGTGGCTGTGGCTGTGCAGGGTCTTTGCCAGGAAGCTGGCGTTATCTTCATGGCCGGTCTGACCCACTCGAACGACACCACCGGCAAGGACAAGAAGGCAAACGGTTTCCGTCACTTCTTCAACGGCTACATGTCCGCTGCCGCACTGGCACCGGTTCTGAAGTCGCTGTATGGCACCGATCGCAAGGCCTATCACCTGACCGCCGACTACACCTGGGGCTGGACTCAGCAGGAATCGATCGCAGCCGCGACCGAAGCCATGGGCTGGGAAACCGTCAACAACGTTCTGACCCCGCTGGCCGCGACGGACTTCTCGTCCTACATCGCGCCGGTTCTGAACTCGGGTGCCGACGTTCTGGTTCTGAACCACTACGGCGGAAACATGGTCAACTCGCTGACCAACGCTGTTCAGTTCGGTCTGCGCAACAAGCAGGTCAACGGCAAGAACTTCGAAATCGTCGTTCCGCTGTTCTCGCGCCTCATGGCACGCGGTGCTGGCGAGAACATCAAGGGCATCGTGGGTTCGACTAACTGGCATTGGTCGCTGCAGGATGAGGGCTCCAAGGCCTTCGTGAAGTCTTTCGGCACCAAGTACGGCTTCCCGCCGAGCCAGGCCGCGCACACCTGCTATGTGCAGACCCTGCTTTATGCAGACGCCTGCCAGCGCGCCGGAACCTTCAACCCCTGTGGTGTCGGCGAAGCCCTTGAGGGCTTTGAGTTCGACGGCATGGGCAACGGTCCGACCCTGTATCGCGCCGACGACCACCAGTGCTTCAAGGACGTGCTTGTCGTGAAGGGTAAAGAGAACCCGACCTCCGAGTTCGACCTTCTGGAAGTGGTCGAGGTTACTCCGGCTGCACAGGTTACCTACGCACCCGATCACCCGATGTTTGCGGGCGGTCAGCTGGGCAATTGCAACCCGGGCGCATAATGGCCAGGGGTGCGTGGAAACACGCGCCCCACCGCCCTTTTCTAGCGGAGACCCAAGCGATTTCCGCAGGTTACACAACGTAGAAATCGGCAGCTTAATCCCTCGTCCCTCGGCATCTCCGGGGGGCGCTCTCTACACTTAACCCGATGGTGGGGTCCATGGACGCAATCCTCCTGCAAATTCTCAACGGGCTCGACAAGGGCTCGGCCTATGCGCTGATCGCGCTTGGGCTTACACTCATCTTCGGCACGCTGGGCGTGGTGAACTTTGCCCACGGCGCCATCTTCATGATCGGTGCCTTCTGCTCCGTCACGCTGCAACGCTTCTTCAATCTGTCTTACGAAGTCATCGACGAGACGCAGAAGGACTTTCTTGGCAATCCGCTCAAGGTAAAGACCCCCTACGTCGAAAGCTGGTTTGGCCCGGATGTTGGCGGCACCATCATCGACTGGTCCGTGCCACTGGCGATCCTCTTTGCGATCCCGGTCATGTTGATCATCGGTTACGTGATGGAACGCGGGCTGATCAAGCATTTCTACAAGCGCCCGCACGCCGACCAGATCCTTGTGACCTTTGGCCTTGCCATCGTGCTGCAAGAGGTCATCAAGGCGATCTACGGCGCCAACCCGATCCAGACCCCGGCCCCCGAGATGCTTTCGGGCGTGGCCCAACTGGCTGAGGGTATCGTCTATCCGGTCTGGCGCATCGTCTATTTCTGTTTTGCCGTGGTCATCATCGGAGGGGTCTTTGCCTTCCTGCAATTCACCACTTTCGGGATGGTTGTTCGTGCGGGTATGGCGGATCGTGAAACCGTTGGCCTTCTGGGCATCGACATCGACAAACGCTTTACCATCATGTTTGGACTTGCGGCCGCAGTGGCGGGCCTTGCGGGTGTGATGTACGGGCCAATCAACGCGCCAAACTATCACATGGGCATGGACTTCCTCGTGCTTAGCTTCGTCGTGGTTGTTGTAGGCGGCATGGGCAGCTTGCCCGGCGCCGTTCTGGCGGGCTTTGTCCTCGGGATCCTCGAAAGCTTTGCCTCGACCACATGGGCGACCACCACCCTGCCCGGCATCAACCAGATCATCATCTACCTTGTCGCCATTATCATCCTTCTGACCCGTCCGCGCGGTCTGATGGGTCGTAAAGGCGTGATGGAGGAATAATCAGCCATGTTCGGACTTGAAAAGAACGACAGCAAACTGCTGGTCATCGTCGCAATCCTGACGTTGCTGGCCCCTTTCATCCTCAACCCCTTTCCCGAAGGCTCGGCCATGGCGCAGTTCAACGCCGGCTATCCCGACCTGATGCAGCGCTTTGTGATCTTCGGGATCTTTGCCATCGGCTTTAACATCCTCTTTGGCCTGACAGGGTATCTGAGCTTTGGTCACGCCGCGTTCCTGGGTGTCGGATCGTACTCGGCGGTCTGGATGTTCAAGCTGCTCAGCATGAACATCATTCCGGCAATCGCCCTTTCGGTGGTAATCTCGGGGCTCTTCGCCATCGTCATCGGCTATGTGTCGCTGCGCCGCTCGGGGATCTACTTCTCGATCCTGACCTTGGCCTTTGCGCAGATGTCCTTTGCGCTGGCCTATTCAGTGCTGACACCGCTGACCAACGGCGAAACCGGCCTGCAGCTGACGCTGGACGATCCGCGCATCCTTGGCACGTCGGCGGGCGAAGGCGGCTCGATCCCGGTGACCAACCTGTTCGGTCTGGAAATGCGCTCTGCCTTTGACATGGCGATCGGACCGTGGAGCTTTACCTTCTCGGTTGGCTACTACGTCTGTGCTGTGTCCCTGCTGATCGCTTTCTACCTTGCGATCCGTATCTTCCGGTCGCCCTTTGGCCTGATGCTGAGGGCGATCAAATCAAACCAACAGCGCCTGAACTACACCGGCCTGAACGCACGCCCCTACACGCTGGCTGCTTTTGTGATCTCTGGCATGTATGCCGGACTTGCTGGCGGCCTTCTGGCTGCAATGGACCCGCTGGCAGGCGCCGAGCGCATGCAGTGGACCGCCTCGGGCGAGGTTGTTCTGATGACCATCCTCGGCGGTGCGGGCACCCTGATCGGCCCGGTACTGGGCGCGGGTTTCATCAAGTACGCCGAAAACATCTTCTCCAAGATCAACGAGAATGTGCTGCATGGCTGGTTCAGCTTCCTGCCCGACTCGATCGAAGACGGCGTTGTCTGGCTTACCTCGAACTTTGTCGGCGAAGGCTGGCATCTCACGCTGGGCCTGATCTTCATGCTGGTCGTGACCTTCCTGCCCGGTGGCCTTGTCGAAGGCGGCCAGCGCATCGCGCGGCTGTTCAAGGGCAAGAAAGCCAGGGACAACGATAAATCCGCCAGCACTGAACCCGCGGAATAAGGAGACGGACAGATGGGAATTCTTGAAGTCAAAGACGTCAACAAGCGTTTCGGCGGGTTGCAGGCCCTTGGCAACGTGAACCTCTCGGTCAAAGAGAACACGGTTCACGCCATCATCGGCCCCAACGGCGCGGGCAAATCGACGCTTCTCAACTGCCTTGTGGGCAAGCTGATCCCCGACACCGGCTCGGTCATGTTTGACGGGCAGTCGGTTCTGGGCCGCAAACCCTACGAGATCAACCAGATGGGCATCAGCCGGGTCTTCCAGACCCCCGAGATTTTCGGAGACCTCACGGTGTTCGAGAATATGATGATCCCGATCTTTGCCAAACGCGATGGCGCTTTCCGCCTGCACGCCATCGAAAGCGTGCAGAATGAAAAGCAACTGCGGGAACAGGCCGAACAGATGCTCGACGACGTGAACATGCTGGACAAGCGCAACATGCACACAGCCTCGATGTCGCGCGGTGACAAACGACGGCTCGAAATGGCCATGTGTCTGGTGCAGGAACCAAAGCTGTTGTTGCTGGACGAGCCGACAGCGGGCATGGCGCGCGCCGATACCAACAACACGATCGACCTGCTCAAGGAGATAAAGCAAAAGCGCGACATCACCATGGCGATCATCGAACACGACATGCACGTGGTGTTCAGCCTTGCCGACCGGATCACCGTTCTTGCGCAGGGCACCCCCCTGGTCGAAGACGCGCCGGAAAACATCAAAGGCCACCCGAAGGTTCAAGAAGCCTATCTTGGCGAAGCCCACTGAGGAGATACCAAAATGAACGTACGTCCGGATTTCTCCAAGAACGCCAACCTGGCCGAAACGGCTCCGGCCTTCCTCTCGGTCTGGGACATGCACAGCTATTATGGCGAAAGCTATATCGTGCAGGGCATTTCCTTTAACGTGCACGAAGGCGAGATCCTTGCCCTTCTGGGCCGCAATGGCGCCGGCAAGACCACCACGCTGCGCTCGATTGCGCGCCTTGATGATCCGCAGGTCAACAAGGGCGAGATCTGGCTGGATCACCAACCGCTGCACACGATGAAAAGTTATCAGGCGGCCACCGTCGGTCTGGGCCTCGTGCCCGAAGATCGCCGCATCATCCCCGGCCTGACCGTTGAGGAAAACCTCAAACTGGCACAGATCGCCCCGCCGATTGGTTGGTCCATCGAGCGTCTGTATGAACTGTTCCCCCGCCTTGGCGAGCGCCGCAATCAAGAAGGTGTGACGCTTTCCGGCGGCGAACAGCAGATGCTGGCGATTGCGCGGGCTTTGGCGCGCGACATCAAGGTGCTGTTGCTGGACGAACCTTACGAAGGTCTGGCGCCGGTTATCGTCGACGAGATCGAAAAAACACTGCGCCACATCAAGGAACAGGGCATGACCACGATCATCGTCGAGCAGAATGCCGTGCGTGCGCTGCAGCTGGCCGACCGCGCGGTGATCCTTGATACCGGGTCTATCGTCTTTGACGGCTCGGCCGCAGAAGTTCTTGAAAACCAGGAACTGCGCGCGGAATACCTCGCAATCTGAGTAAATTCCCGGCCCTACGCGACCAAAGTGGTCTTGATCTTGGGGGCCGGGACCTGTTCCCTGCCCCCAAATAATTTGTGGAGGAGCCACCCATGAGCAAGACCTATCCGCCGAGTGCCGAGATGTCGGCGCATGCCAACATTGACGCGGCGACTTATGATGCGATGTATGCGCA
>NZ_JBMPIX010000031.1:0-47144 GCF_049341065.1 Pacificoceanicola algae
GCCTGAGCAAAATATGCCGACGCCTCGCGCAGGATCTCATTGGCCTGCTTCAACTCGCGGTTCTCGCGCTCCAGCGCCTTCAACTTCTCGGCCATTTCGCTGGTCACGCCAGCACGCGCACCCCGATCCACTTCGGCCTTCTTGACCCACTCGTTCAGAGTCTGTGGTGCACAACCGATCTTCGATGAAATCGACAGGATCGCCGACCAGCGGCTCTCATGCTGCCCGGGATTGTCCAGAACCATGCGAACGGCACGCTCGCGCACTTCGGGGGAATACTTGTTCGCCGTCTTGCTCATGATGCTCCATCCTACTCAAGAGTTGGAGCCTCCGGCAAACCCAGCGCGGTTCACTCGCGCAAACAGCGCCGGACATTTCATCAACCGAGACTTCGCCGAGAATGTTTCGGTGAGCTCATTCAGATAGACGGCTCAGAGCACCGCTGGTTCGAGGATCGGGGTGATCCCTGCACCCTGCTCGTCTTCATTGACGATGCCACCAGCACGCTCGTGGAACTGCGCTTCGTCAAGTCAGAGAGCACCTTCAGCTACTTCGAAGCATTGGAGCGCTATCTGACGACGCACGGCCGCCCCGTTGCGTTCTACAGCGACAAACACACGGTCTTTCGCGTACCAAAACCCAGCGAGCATATGACTGGTATGACCCAGTTCGGGCGCGCTTTGGCAGAGCTGCAGATCGAGATATTGTGCGCCAATACCAGCCAGGCCAAGGGCCGCGCAGAACGTGCGAACCGGACGCTACAGGACCGCCTGGTCAAAGAACTGCGCATCGCGGGCATCTCGGACATGGACGCGGCCAATGCGTTCCTTCCCGCCTTCATGGAGCGCTACAACACGAAGTTTGCCAAGCCCGCTGCCCGTCCAGACAATTTGCATCGTGCGTTGAACGCCGCACCGGATCGGCTGGCCGAGATCTTCTGTCTGCGCAACAAACGCTATGTCAGCAAAGATCTGACCCTGAAATACGACCACAAGCGCATCCGGCTGGAAGTCAACGATCTGACGCGCGGTCTGGTCGGCAAATATGCCGACACCTACGAGTTCCCCGACGGGCGCATCCAGGTTCGGCACAATGGCGTTGCCCTGCCCTGCGCCATCTTCGATCCGCATCAGCAGCGCGTCACGCACGCAGCGATCACCGACAACAAACACCTCAGCGCAGTGCTGGCTCATATAAAGGCCGAACAGGACAAGGCCGCCGCCAGCGCCAAGGTGAGCCCGGAAAGCGCCAGAAACGGATACCGGAAGAACGGACTCCGCAACAACGGCTGGAACTCCCTCGCAGACCGCAAGCGAAACGCGGCACGCAAAGCCAGACAGGGCTGCGATACCTGAGGTCTCCGCCCTGTCAGGCTTTGCTCTCCTCAGCGCCTAGGTGGGACATTTCCAATCACTCACATCTTCCAGGCAAGGTCAGAAAAGCGAACATGGGAACATGGCATGGGAACATGGCAGGAAATAGGGGGCCTTTCTTCCGCATGTCGCGGAACTGTTTATTTATGCCCCTAGAGACATTTCTACTTTGCAAGCCCGGTGACATTTCTACTTGGTTGCAACAGACTTTGTACGCGCAAACTATAAAGCTGCCGCAATCTAAAGGATTTTCCCGGTGAGGAATTGGAGGCGCAATTGAAGGGCCTTCGCTTTTGAAAAAGGTTTGGTCGCAAACCCGCGTCTCCGAGAGGCGCGCAGGCCGCGATTGCGAAATGAAATTCCGAACCGGTCAAAAAGAGTTAGGTGCATGGGAAGTGCTGCCTTACCCTCACGTAAAGTTTTGCGTAAGGCTGCACGTGAGATGTTTTGAGCGCGACGTTTGTAAAATCAGTTTCCAAGTTGGTTTTTCACTTGAGCAAAGCGCGCTTGTGTCGGCACAAAGTACCCGCACACAAGGCTAACCTATTCGGGGGGCGGCCCCCAGTTGAATGCATGAGGAGATATTCATGGCCATTAAGAATGCCGGTTTGAAAGCTGCCGCCTTCGGAGCCACCGCGCTTGTCGCACTTGCCAGCAGCGCCACGGCGGATCAGGTTATTGCAGACGATCTCATCGTTCAGCAATCGCTTTGTGTGGGTCAGGACTGCGTCAACGGTGAAAACTTTGGGTTCGACACCATCCGCATGAAGGAAAACAACCTTCGGATCAAAGCGCAGGATACCTCGAATTCGTCCTCCTTCCCGACGGTGGACTGGCAGCTGACCTTCAATGACAGCAGCAATGGCGGTCAGAACAAGTTTTCCATCGACGATATCGATAACGGGCGCACGCCGTTCACCATCGAAGCGGCCGCCCCCAGCCATTCGCTTTATGTCGATGACGGTGGGCGGATCGGTCTGGGGACAGCAACCCCGGTGGTTGAACTGCACGTGGTGGACGGCGATTCGCCGACCCTGCGGTTGCAGCAGGACGGCTCTTCTGGCTTTACCGCGCAGACCTGGGACCTGGCGGGCAACGAGGCCGGCTTTTTCGTGCGCGATGTCACCAACGGCAGCCAGTTGCCCTTCCGCATCATTCCCGGCGCCGACAGCGAGTCGCTTGTGATCGGGGCCAACAACGACGTTGGGGTCGGCGGCGATACGACGCCCGAGGCTTCGCTGCACGTCAAACGCACCAACGGCACCGCGCGGGTCTATATTCAGGAAGCCAGCGCCACCCCTGGAGTACGCGAGCTGTTGAAAATGTCGAACAATGGCGGCTCTTACATCACGATCGAGAACACCGCGGTCAGTGGCTCCTGGTACTTTACCCATGAGAACAGCGCGCCGAACCGCTTTTTGATCACCCACTCTGATGGCGGCGTGCAGTTTGCGCTGGACCGCAGCGGCAACGTGACGCTGGCGGGCGATATCACCACCACGGGTTCGGTTTGCGGATCGGGCTGTGACCGGGTGTTCGACGCGGACTATCCGCTGCCGACCATCACGCAGCAGGCTCAGATGATGTTCTCGGACCGCCATCTGCCGAATGTCGGCCCGACCGACGAAGAGGGCCCGTTCAACGTGACCCAGAAGGTCGCCGGCATGCTGAACGAGCTGGAAAAGGCGCATATCTACATCGCCCAGCTCAACGATCGTCTGAGTGAGCAAGATCGCGAAATGGCCGCCCTGCGCGCCAAGGTCGACAGTCTGAACTGATCCCCCTGCCAGATCGCAAAGTGATCTTTGACGCGGTGCCCCCGGGGTGCCGCCCCGCAGAATATCGTCCCCGGCAAGACCATAAGCCGTGTCATTGCCGGTTTGCCCGGCTTCGAGCAGGTCAGCGCCCGTTTCATGTTCTATCGTTTGCAGGTGCAAAAGCCGCCCGTCCGGCAAAAGGGTAAAGAGGCTCAGCCCGTCATCCGCGCCGCCTGCCACCACGAAAACCCGGTCTTCGACGGTCACGACCGCGACGGAGTGGACCCCGCCAAAGCGGGTGTTCAACCCGTCGATCACATGGTCGACCGGCGTGAGGCTGCCCGAAACATCCAGCTTCATCACGCTCAGCGATGAGCTGTCCGCGGCGCCAAGGATCACCCAAGTCTGGCCAAAGGCCTCGGTCACTTCAAGCGCAGTGGGGGCGACGCCAAGCCCCTCTTCGGCGCCCGCGTAATCCACCGCACGCAGCCTGCCCGTGCTCGCATCGAGGGCAAAGCTGACCAAGCCGCCGCGCAGCATGCTGGTGGCCAGCAGAATCTCTTGCCCGCCCAGGATCACGGTTTCCAACTCGACCCCGACACCCAACTCGTAAGAGGCGCCGTTGAGCGCAAGCCCGGCAGATTGCGGCAAATAGGTTCGGAGCTGACCGGTGGCGTCGTCAGCCACATAGACAGCCACCGGAATAGGCCACATCCGCGACATGCTAGGTGCCCGAGGTCAGCCCGCCGGTCTGCGTGACCCATTTGATCTGGCCGTTGCAGCCCAACTGATAGCCCATAAGCGGCCCCGAGCCGCCGCCAAAACCAACTGCGGGGTGCCATCGATCACCGCATAGTCCAGCATCCCACCCGCCGCCCCGCCCATCCAGGCCGGGAAATAGGCGCGGTCGATCTCGGTCAGCAGGCTGCTGCCTAGGCTCAGCTTGTAGGCGGTGACCCCGCCGTCCTGCCCGGTGTCGGCATAAAGAAATGTTCCCGACGCAGTCGTGACAATGTCCAGCGCCTGCAGATTACCGTCCAGATTCGGATCCCCGGTCGCGATGTGACCGTCCCAGTGCAGATACATGACATAGCCCCCAAAGGCTTGGCGATGGGGTGCAAATGCCCGCGTAACGCGGGGTCCGAGCGTCCGGATTTGGGCAAAAACGGGCAGTTTACCTAAGCTTTATTTCAAGTCCGGCGGTTGTCTCTGTTCGGGGGCCGTCTTAGTGTGGCGGTAAGGAAGCAGGCAGGCAGAACCACATGCAGATCACCATTGTCGGAGCTGGTCTTTCGGGGGCCGTTGCAGGCCGGGAGCTGGCCGAAGCGGGCCACCGCGTGACGATTTACGACGGCCGCGCCCATGTGGCGGGCAACTGCCATACCGAGCGTTGCCCGGACACCGGCGTCATGGTGCATCTTTACGGCCCGCACATCTTTCACACATCCGATGCCGAGGTCTGGGACTATGTGAACAGTTTCACCACGTTCCGCCCCTATCGCCATCAGGTGAAAACCACCGTGCAGGGCGCGGTCTATGCCATGCCCATCGGGCTGCACACGATCAACCAGTTCTTTGGCCGGACCTTCCGCCCCGAAGAGGCGCGGCTTTATATCGAGCAGCACGAGGCCGATCGCAGCATAACCAACCCGCAAAGCTTTGAAGAACAGGCGCTGAGGTTCGTTGGCCCGCGGCTGTATAAGGCCTTCTTCAAGGGCTACACGGAAAAGCAATGGGGGCTGGCACCCTCAAGCCTGCCTGCTTCGATCCTCAAGCGGCTGCCGCTGCGTTTTGATTACAATGACAACTACTTTGCCCATGATTTTCAGGGCATGCCCGAGCAAGGTTATACCCTGATGGTCGAGGCAATCCTTGATCACCCCAATATAGATGTGCACCTAAGCCGCGAGGTCAGCGCCGATCAAGTGGCGCGCGGCGATCATCTGATCTGGACCGGGCCGCTGGATGGCTATTTCGGCGCACGGTTGGGGCGGCTGGGCTATCGCACGCTGGATTTCGAACGCTTCACCGCCACGGGCGATTGGCAGGGCTGCGCGGTGATGAATTACGGCGACAGGGATGTGCCCTTCACCCGGATCACCGAGCACAAGCATTTTGCCCCGTGGGAAAACCACGAGGGCAGCGTTCTGTACCGCGAGGTCTCGCGCGAATGCGGGCCTGACGATATCCCTTATTACCCTATCCGGCTGGTCGATGAGATGGCCATGCTGCAGGGCTATCAGGCGCTGGCCGAAGCCGAGGAAGACGTCACCTTTCTGGGTCGCCTTGGCACCTATGCCTATATGGACATGGACGTGACCATCCGCGCCGCGCTGGATGCCTCAAGGGCTCTGGTGGCGCGCTTCAAGGCCCCCTGAACACTGCCAAACAGGGCACTGTACGGTGCCTTCGGACCCTGTCAACGACTCGGCCTGATGCTTGGGCGCCCCCAGATCCGGAGCCGCCTTATGGACATTTCCGCCCGTCTTTCACTGCCCTACCTGCTGCCTGCACAGGCGCAAAAACACGTGACACATAACGCCACGCTCGAGCGGCTGGACCTTTTGGTGCAACTGGCCATCGAGGAATTCGATGCCAGCACGCCGCCCATCGTCCTCGAAGACGGTGGAATCTGGGCACTGGGCGCCTTTCCGACAGGCGCTTGGAGCATGAGCTTGCCGCCTGGATCGACGAGGCCTGGCTGTTCGTGGCCCCGCAGGCCGGCTTCGCCGGAGTCAGCGCGATCTTGCCCTCCTTCGCCGACCGCGGAAGACGAACATGTGCCCGGCGAACGGGTCCTGCTTCAGCATAGTCTCCGCCTGGACCGCGAGGGTGGTGAACCAGCTCCGCATGTCCGTCACGCCTGCCGCCAGCCAGACCTTTGTGTTCGTCGGAACCGGGATCATCCGGACAGGCCCCGGATCAGCCGGGCAAGCGCCTCGGGATCGTAGGTCCCGCTGATCCGCAGCCGGTGGTCACCCGCGGTATCGATCTTGATCGCGCCTGCCGCGGGCACCGGACCTGCGACGGCTTTGCTATTCTCGTGCATGGGCCGATCGACGATCTCGACGGGAAGAAAACAGGCCGCATCCGGCTCATAGCGCGGGTCGCGCAGCCACTTGAAGATCAGGTTGGCGTTCATCGCGTAACGCTGTGCTACACGCGCAACCGACACGCCCGGCGCCGTCGTCTGCAAACAGATCGACCGCTTCTCCTCATCCGTCCAAAGCCGCTTCGTCCGACGCGCCATAACGCCCCCATAGTCTCCACTATCTAATGGTGGACACTATCGATCACCCTCTATGCGCGGCAGAGCAGTGACACCTGACGCTTACCTTCATGCAGACAGAAAGAGGACAGCATGACGAAACCCGAACGAAGGATAGCATTGATTTGAGTTCTGCTGGTGACCAGTCAAAGAAGGAAATCGTTCACGTCGATATCGCTCGCTTGGATATTGGTCAGGAACAAAATGTCTTCCCCTAAATCGATTTCTGTACCACCGGAAACCTGCCTGATATCCAGATCACCCCATGTCGAAACTGTCGAAAGCCCGCGCAGGTCGATACGGTCCAAGCCGTTCTCAAAGTCTGAAATGGTATCATTTCCACCATTGTCATAGAAGATAAATGTATCTGTGCCCGCACCTCCGGTGAGAGTGTCATCTCCGCTTCCTCCATGAAGAAAGTCTGAGCCGGCACCGCCATCCAGATGGTCGTTTCCGCTTTGCCCCCACAGAAAATCGTTGCCATCGCCTCCGAACAGGGCGTCATCGCCCGTGCCGCCGAAAAGGCGATCATTGTCGGCGCCTCCCAGCAGGCTATCGTTGCCATCGTGACCGTTCAGGGTGTCATTCCCGGCGCCGCCATCAAGGGTATCGTTGCCGCTGTCCAAATCGCCAGGCGTTTTGCCGAAGAAGGTTTCGCCGCCTGATAGCTTGTCGTCGCCGCTATCGCCTTGAAGACTGTCATCACCAAAGCCGCCAAACATCGAGTCCGCGCCGTTTCCGCCAGTCAGGACATCGTTGTCAGCCTTGCCCCACAGGAAATCTGCGCCATCATCGCCGTGCATGGTGTCATCGCCAGTGCCACCAAAGAGACGATCATTGTGGTCGCCGCCATTCAGGCTATCGTTGCCATCACGACCGCTCAGGGTGTCATTCCCTGCCCCGCCATCCAATGTATCATTGCCACTGTTCAGGTCTCCGGGTTTGCTTCCGAACATTGTGTCGCCGCCTGACAGCCGGTCGGCGTTGTCGCCCCCTGCGATGCTGTCGTCGCCGCTGCCGCCATAAAGAGTATCAGTGCCGCGGCCGCCATTCAGGACGTCATTCCCGTCTTCCCCGAAAAGCCGGTCGTTTTGGTCCTCACCGAGGATCGTGTCGTCGCCGTCTCCCCCGAACAAAAAGTCGTAACCGAGGCCGCCATTGAGACGATCGTTGCCTGTCTGCCCCCAGATGAAATCCGCCCCTTCACCGCCAAACAGCCTGTCGTTGCCGTCGCCACCGAACATGCGATCATGACCGACATCGCCGTAGAGCGTGTCGTTGCCGTCCCGACCGTTCATGGTATCGTTCCCTTCTCCCCCGTCGAGTGTGTCGTCGCCACTGTTCACATCACCCGGATCGTTGCCAAACAAGGTTGCCCCGCCTGACATCTTGTCGTTCCCATCAGAGCCGACTAGGGAATCATTGCCTTCGCCGCCATAAAGCTGGTCGTTGCCCCAACCTCCTTTGAGTAGATCGTCGCCTTCGCCTGCGATCAGAACATCGTTGCCAAGTCTACCCAACATCACGTCGCGGCCAGCGCCGCCGACAAGATAATCACCGTCATTGCCCCCCTCGAACACAAGCTCATGCTCGACAACAATCATCACGACATCAAAAGGAAGAAGGTCCAAGGACAATTCTCCGCTGTCGCTTGATGGCGTGGTCAGGATCATAATCAGAGGTTCCACGTCCGCTTCGGACGTGAAATAGTAGTCGTCGATAGACTGAGGGTTATCCACCAAGGGGATAATCGTCTCGTAGGGCGGCAAATAGGTCATTATCTCGCCGTTCGAGATTTTGACGTGATTGGCATTTTTGGGGTCAAAGAATGCCAGGGTTTCCAGTTGGTCCAATTCTTCCTGATTGATGACCCTGCGCGGAATTCGTTCACCTCCGTCCTCATTGGCGTAATCGCTCAGTCCATCCGAACTCTCTGGGTCGATCGTCAGGCGGGTCACTTCGACACTGTCCCCGGATTGAAGCATCGATGAGATATCGATATCCACGGTGGACGGGATGTCCGAGCGCAGGGACACATAGAACACGTCTCGGTAGGGGCTGCTGAAGTGGTTGATCTCGACTTCAGCAGCTTCACCCATCCATTGGGTGGACATGCTTTCCATAACATCGGCGGGCCCGATCGAGCTTTCCCAGGGGCGCAAATTGTCCATCATCATGGAGAAGACGGCCCCACCCATGGAATACTCGACGCCGCTGCTGTCCCTGTCCCCCATGACGGAGTTCGCGGTGCGGTGCTGGAGCGGCCAGATATATGCATCCGAGGTATCCATCCGGACCATGAACTCGAACATTTCCAGAAGGATAGAGGCGCTGGATGCACCATGCTGGGTCAGGTTGCCGGCCAGCACATTCCATTCGGTGATGTAGAGATCAAGGTCTTTACCAAGCTGTTCTTCAAAGTTGGCAAACCGCTCGTCTATCCTGCGCACCTGCCGCCATTCATCATCGGAAAACACGGCAGAGTCGACGCGATCGATATTGTAGTAATAGTGAACCACGGCGCCATCGACGGCCTGTATGGCCCGGTCGTCCAGCCAGGAAATGATGGCTTCGTTTGCCAGATCGTAGTTGCCTGAATCCTCACCGCCCTTGTAGTCGCTGGCGCTGCCATTCGTTTCCGCCATCTGCAAAAGGATTGCCGGGTCTGGCGCGTTGAGAGGATCTGCGGCGAAAAGGTTGTCGAGCGCATCCTGCACGGCATTGATGACCTTGTTTGCCATTATGCCGTATTCTGTTTCATTCATGGCGGGGATGAAGTCGCTGCCCTCGATGAACTCAGGGTGCACGGATCGATCCGGGTTTTCGACCTCTACGCCGATGGAGTATTCGTTGCCGATCTCAAGCGCCCCGATGATATCTCCGTATTCAGTGAGAAGGGCTTCTACGAAGGCGGTGATCTGTTCTGCAGGGATGTCGACCTTGGTCGGAAGCACAAAGGTCACCTGGTATTGAACGCCATCGAGGCTGTTTGCGACACACCAATCGAGGAAGTCCCTGACTTCCGGGCGCAATTCACCATTTGGCATGTAGGTCACATCGATCGTGTTTTCGACATGCCCCCCCGGATATCTCAGGTTGCGAATGTCATTGGTTTCCAATGCATCCTGAAATCCTTCGGAGGGGGCAAAATCGACCTCAGATCCAAGGTTGATATCGTGCAGGGCGTTGGCGCCAAAAAGATCATCGGAAACATAGTGCCCTGTACCCTGGCTGCCTTCAAACGTGATTGAATAGGTCGGCATCTGCTGAAACTCACGGCTTGTTTCTGTGCCGGTGAGATTGCTGGATGTCTTGTGAGACCTTTGGGCGCGAATGTGGCAGATGCGTGGGCATCAGATAGCATTTGATATTATGCATATTGAAAAGCCCCATGCCTTCTCGTTTTCAGTTTCCGGGCTTTCTGACAGCTTGATTTAATTATGTGATAGATTGCTCTGTGATTGGTTTTCTTGATGGTCGCCACTGCCTTTGTTTTGCCGGGTTTGTCGCCGACAACCGGACTTTGTTTTGCGGACATCGAGCCTCGCAACCGTTAACGGTTGAGTTCGGAAATCCTTGTCTCTGGCGGGGCGTTGTTGTTGTCTGCTACAAGAGGTGACGAAATATGCTCTTTCTAGCTGGTATAATCGGGATGATGGCGGTGAGCAGCCTCGTCTTCTCCTTCCAACCAGAACCTGATGACGTTCAAGGGGATGACCCTTCGGACGCTCTGGAGTCGTCTGCTTCCGAAACAGACGACATGGCTGGCTCCGAAGCTGCGATACCAGGCATCCTTGACTTCGCCATCGGCGATGGCGGCAACAACGACGCTTCGCCGCCCAACATGGGAACGGGGGAAACCGCTGTCGGCGAGGCAACGCCCGATGATGGGTTGGAATCTGACCAAGGCGTGACCCAAAGTGAACCAATCGCTGGTAGCAGCGGTGATGACACCTTGCTGGGTAGTGCTGGTGATGATGAGATGTTCGGGAGCAGCGGCGCAGATGAACTCTACGGCTATGAGGGCAGCGACACCCTCTCTGGTGAAGCCGGCGATGATCGTATGGAAAGCGGGAGTGGCGACGACTCGTTGCTTGGTGGGGATGGGGATGATGCTCTCCACGGTCGCGCAGACGATGATACCTTGAGAGGGGGCGGTGGCGCAGATACGCTTTTGGGCGGGGCTGGTGATGATCTTCTCGTTGGATACGAAGAAACGGATGATTTTGCGCAGGATTTCCTGAACGGTGGCGAGGGTAACGATACCTTGATGCTGGGCTCCAATGATTGGGCGTTCGGCGGGCAGGGCGAAGACGTTTTCGTCTTGGGTGGTTCAGAAGCCGCAGGTCCAGCCAACCTGATGGACTTTGATCCGGAAACCGACCAAGTCGTTTTTCTGTATGAAGGCGACGGATCGGGGCAGGTCCCCAGCCTTGAAGTACGCCTGTCTAAAAATGACCCTACAATCAGCGAAATTGTGGTCGACGGGAAGGTCTTTGCGACTGTTGCCACTCAGAATGCGCCGTTCGCTGAGGAAATATCGATCATCGATGCGATCTGACCTGGAATACTCCTCGCCTTGCGGTATTCAGCATGTTCGCCGTTCGGAAGCGGCACTGGCCCTCAAAAGTGCGTAACCCTTATGGAGAGCCTTGCAGCTGGCGCAATTGTCAATCCCGGTGGAAAATTGGTTAGTTTCCCGGAGAGATATTGGCCAGTTTTCGGTCCCTCTGACATTTACCATTGGCCGAGGACGCGATTAGGAAGACGCGTGGCACGATACATTGCGCGCGATGCGCCATGTATTTGACAGAATACGTGAAATAGACCCCAAGGACCTATTTTCTAAATTGAGTACAAGCCCTTAGCGCCGACTCCACTTGCGTTGGGAGAAGGCACGCTTGTACGAAGTTGGCAAGAAATAGGAACGTTAACTTCAAAATGTCACCCGGCAGCAGATTGACCGAGACTGACCGTCTGAGCATCGTCAGAGAGCAGTCTCAAGGCGTTCCTGCTGGCAAGCTTGCCGCACAGTGCAACGTCAGCCTGAAGTCGATCTACAACGCCGCCAATCACGACTCGGCGCGGCATCGCGCGATTTAGGAATCGGCAAAAACACCGTGCTGGAAATAATGAAACGGCAACGACAGAATTCCTTGTGATACGATGCTGCCCCTTACCGGAATCTACCCCAAGGTGGGCATCGGGACCGCGTCCCCAAGCTGCGATCTGGATGTGAGCGGGCCGGTCCGCGACGCCTCTTATACCACGGGGGCGCCCCGGCCCTTTGCTCTGATCTGGCAGGCGTATTGTGACATTGTGGTCTTTGCGTTAGAGACACACAACTGCTGGGCGATCGGGCTCTGCGACAACCCTACGACCACCAAGAGTTCAGGCATGCCCTCAGCGATCCATGCGATTATCATCAGCTGGGACGGCCAATATGACCGGGCTCTTGACATCGCCCGCCAGCTTGACGGGGTCGTCGACAAGCTTTCGGTCATCTACTCCAACAGCGCAGGTCTTGAAGAAACCGGCCCCGGCAACTGGATTCAGGTCCCGCAAAGCTGGTTCTTCGGGCGCAAGTTCCGCGCGGCGCTGGATCTGGTGGCCCCCGGCGATATCCAGCTGCAGATTCAGGCGGACGTTTCTTATGACAACTGGTCAGCGCTGGTGGCTGACTGCACCGCTGCCTTTGCCGCGCATCCGCAGGTTGGCGTCTGGGCGCCGGACCTGACCTGGACTCCCTGGCCCACCGATCTGGTGCACGAAGGCCTGCTGGACGGCAGCGATCTGGTGCGGGTGGCGCAGACCGACGGCGTGGTCTGGGCGCTTGGCCCGGCGGTGCTCGATCAGTTGCGCGGGTTGGATTATGACAGCAACAACCTTGGCTGGGGCATCGACTGGGTTGCCCTGTGTTACGCCCGTCAGCACGGGCTGCAGGCGGTCCGCGACACCCGCCACCGCGTGCACCACCCCGAAAGCCGTGGCTATCACGGCGGGGAAGCGGCCCAGCATATGAAAGCCTTCCTGTCACAACTGCCCAAAGCGCTACAGGTGGATATCCTGACTTTGCACGGCAGACTACAGGACCGTAAGAAGCCCCCCTTTGCGCAGGCCGCCCCGGCCAGCAGCGCCCACCTTGCAACCAAGCCCCTTATGGATGTGAAAAAGATGTTTAAAACGAAGTCTGCCAATGCCAACCTCTGCGAGATTTCCTTTTGCGAAGGGACGGTTTTTGCCAAGGCCGGGCCGGACTTTCTCGCGGCGGGGCCTCATCTGGCGTGCGGCCGTACCGAAGTGTCTTTCGCCCCAGCCGATCCGGCGCCCACCCTTGATGAAATGACCCGCAGCTTTCCGCTGGCGGCGGAACCGGACACCGCGGGCGATCAGCAGTTCAACGATCTGGGCGAATGGCAGGTGTCGGGCTGGAGCACCCTGCGCGTCGTGCTGAACCCTCAGGTTGGCCCGCAGCCGGTGAAACTCGGCGGCGAGATGGCGCTGACCCCTGCGGACGGGGATGTGATGTTCCGCACCGATCTGGCCTGCCACCGGGCGCGCGGCGCGTTGGTCCTGACGCTTTCGGACAGCCAGAACACCCCCGTCTGGAGCACCCGCGTCGCCTTTGATCGCGGCTCGCAGGGGGGGGCGAACAGCGCCGGCTATCAATCGGTGCAGGTGCCCCTGCCCGCCCGCTCGCAGGACCAGATCCTGCGTCTGGAGCTTGACTATCTTGGCGGAGACAGCACCGCGAGCGCCGACCCGCATGTGTTTTTCGTTGCCCAGCCCTGCCTGACCCGCGCTGGGGCCAGCCGTCTGAAATCCCCGATCAGCCTGCATCTGGACAATGACGCCACCGGCACCGCCAGATGGTATCGCGCCGATCTCGACATCGCCAAGCTCAGCCCCGGAGACGATATCGTGCTGCGGGTCGACGGCGCACAGATCGTGCTGCTGCCCGGCCACGTGGTCGGCGTGCACATCCACAAGGACTGGGGCCATGTCCTGGAGTTCCATTCCAACGGTCCGGTCAAGGCCGTGGCCTGGGTCAATGGCACGCCCGCCTTCCCGATCCGGCTCGAGGATGGCAACAACATGGTGCGCATCCCGCAGACCCATCTGACCGGCCAGCACAGCTGGCTGGAGCTGCGCGATCCGTCGGGCAACCGCATCTACTGGGCCAACTGGTTCCTGCCGCCGCGGCAGCTGACCCCGGTGGCGGTGCTTCAGCACGAGGGCGCCAAGGCCATCGGCAGCGATCTCTTCCCGCAGTCGCCGCTGCGCTTCAAGGCGCTGCGCGCCCATATGAAGGCGGGCACTCCGGAAGATCAGATGGCCCAGCTGTCCATGGCGCTCGATGCGCTCGAAGCGGGGCACGAAAAGCTCAAGCTCAAGCCGCTGGCATTCCCCGAGGTCAAAAATCCGGACGTCAGCATCGTCATCCCCGCGCATAACAAGGTGAAGGTCACCTATGCCGGGCTCTGCGCGCTGCTGCTGGCCTGGAACAAGGCCAGCTTTGAAGTGATCCTTGTCGATGACGCCTCGACGGATGAAACCGCCACCCTCGAGGATCTGGTCAGCGGCATCACCGTGATCCACAACGAAGAGCCCATGCGCTTCATCCGCGCCTGCAACGCCGGGGTGGCCAAGGCCAGGGGCAAATATGTCGTTCTGCTCAACAACGACACCGAGCCGACCACCGGATGGCTCGATGCGTTGATCGACGGGTTTGACCGGTTCCCGAACGTCGGCCTCGTCGGCTCCAAGCTGCTCTACCCGGACGGCACCCTGCAGGATGCCGGCGGCATCATCTGGGGCTCGGGCGATCCGTGGAACTACGGCAACCGTCAGAACCCGAACGAGCCGCGCTTCAGCTATGCCCGTCAGGCCGACTACCTGTCGGGTGCGGCGCTCATGACCACCCGCGAGATCTGGGAAGAGGTCGGCGGGCTGTCGTCGTATCTTGAACCGATGTATTTCGAGGACACCGACCTGTCGTTCAAGGTGCGTGATGCGGGCTATACCACGTGGTTCGTGCCCTCCTCGGTGGTCTACCACTACGAGGGCATGACCAGCGGCACCAGCACCGCCTCCGGCTTCAAGCGCTTTCAAGAGGTCAACCGCCCCAAGTTCAAACGCCGCTGGGCCAAGGCCTATGCCAATTTCTCCAAGGTCGGCACCGCGCCGGATCTGGAAAAGGACCGCGGCATCGCCGGGCGCATCCTGTTCATCGACTACACCACGCCCACCCCGGACCAGAGCGCCGGCAGCTATGCCGCCTTGCAGGAGATCAAGCTGGTGCAGTCGCTGGGCTACAAGGTCACCTTCCTGCCGGAAAACCTTGCCCATCTGGGCAGCTACACCGATGCGCTGCAAAAGATGGGGGTCGAGGTGATCTACTCGCCCTTCTACCGCTCGATCGATGAGTTCCTGCAGGCGCGCGGCGCCGAGTTCGATGCCTTCTACATCACCCGCTATCATGTGGTGAACAGCGTCGTGTCGCAGATCCGGGCGGCCAACCCGCAGGCGCCGGTGCTGATGAACAATGCCGACCTGCATTACCTGCGTCTGCTGCGCAAGGCGGTGGCCGAAAATGACGAGGCGCAAAAGGATGCGGCCCGCGCCGTGCAGACCGAAGAATTCGCCGCCATGCGCAGCGTCGATGCGGTGCTGTCCTACAACGAGATGGAGCATTCGGTCATCGAGGCCCAGTCCGAAGGCGCGATCAAGGTGCTGCCCTGCCCCTGGGTGCTCGACCTTCCCGAAAAGACCCCGCCGCGCAAGGGCCGCGTCGGGCTGTCCTTCCTTGGCGGTTTCCAGCATCACCCGAACGTCGAGGGCGTCGAGTGGTTCACCAAATCGGTGATGTCGCGGCTGGCCAATTCGCGTCCGGAAATCGAGCTTGCGATCTACGGCTCGCGGATGAACGACAAGGTCAAGGCGCTGAAGGCGCCGAACGTCGATCCCATCGGCTTCGTCGAAGAGATCGAGGACTCCTACAACCGGCACATGGTCTTTGTCGCGCCGCTGCTCTCGGGCGCGGGGATCAAGGGCAAGGTGCTGAGCGCGCTGGCGCATGGCATCCCCTGCGTGCTCAGCCCGCTGGCCGCCGAGGGCATCGGCCTGCTGCATGGCCGTGACTGCCTGATCGCCAAGACCCCCGAAGAGTGGGAAGAGTCGATCGTGAGCCTCTATGACGATGCCGCGCTGTGGGAGAAGCTGGTGACCAATGCCCGCGATCTCGCGGCGCTGCGCTTTTCCTTCGAGGTTGGGCAGGAGCAGATGCGCAACGCATTGGAAAAAATCGGGCTTTTCTCTAGTATGGATCCTTGGGTCAAGTAACGGACACCCCATGCCGATCATCCGCATCGCCGATAAGCTGGTCTATTTCGCGCATGTCCCCCGGGCAGCGGGCACTTCGGTCGAGCGATATTTGCGGGCGCGGTTCGGGCCCTTGGCCTTAGCCGACCCGCTCTACCTGTCGAAACCCGAAGAGCAGCGCTGGACCCGTTCGTCGCCGCAGCATGTGGATCGCGATGCGCTGGCGCGGCTGTTCCCGTCGGGCTTTTTCGACGCAAGCTTTGCCATCGTCCGCCATCCCTGCGACCGGCTGCACAGCGTCTTTCTGCGCCAGCGCGACATCGAACAGACGATCCCCGAAGACACGGTTTTTCGCGACTGGGTGGAGACACTGCCGCTGCCGGGGTATGCTTTGGACAATCACACCCGCTCGATGCTGGAGTTCTGCCCGCCCGGCACCCGGCTTTTTCGTCTCGAGGACGGGCTGGGGCAGGTTGTGGACTGGCTTGATGATCTGGCCGGGAATACAGAGGGGCCGCGCGCGATCGGGGTGTCCAACAGCCATGCAGAGCGTCTGGCTCATCTTGGCCGGAACCCGGACATGCCCATTGCCGAGCTTGATGACGACCTCCGTGCGGATATCATCGACCGATATGCCGCGGATATTTACTGGTGTGGCTATGCGCATCGCAAAGGAAGACCAAGAATGACGAATAAGCCTGCCGAACGCACCATTGTTCTGCACTACCACCTGTTCAAGAATGCCGGCACCTCGCTGGATCAGATCCTCAAGCAGAATTTTGGCGATCGCTGGGTGACACGCGAATTTTCCATGGCCCGCAACAACAACAGCGCCGATCTGGCTGACTGGATCCGCGAAGAAAAAGACGCAGTCGCCTTTTCGACCCATACCGCGGTGGGGCCTGTGCCGGACATCCCCGGGGTGCGGATCATCACGGTGATTCTGCTGCGTGACCCGATTGCGCGCATCCGCTCGGCCTATCGCTTTGAGCGCCATCAGGACGCCGACACCTTTGGCGCACGGCTGGCAAAAGAGACCGACTTCGAGGGCTATGTGCGCACGCGCCTGAAAAACCCCGGCGACCGCCAGTGCCGGGATTTCCAGTGTTCGCGCCTTGGCACCATGGTCCCCGGCGAAGCCCCCGAACTGGAGCGCGCCCTGATGGCTGCGCGCAGCCTGACGGTGCTGGGCAATGTCGCACGGTTCGATGATGCGGTGGAGGATCTGGCCAAGGCCCTGTCCGAGGCCTATCCCGGGTTCACATGGGAAACGGTGCAGGCCAATGTGTCGAAATCCGGCAGCACCTCCGAGCAGACCGCAGACGAGGTGATGCGCCTTCTCAAAGAGGTGAACCGCAACGATCTGGCCCTGATCGACACCTTGTTCGGTGATAATCCACCCGCATCCTGAGGCTCGGGGCGGCCACTTTCATCGCCCCGGAAAATCCACTACCAATACCTCGGGCGGATACCCCGCCCGGCATTGCCGCCACCCTCTACGGCAGGAGATTTTCATGCTGTTTCCCTTCCTTCGCCCTGCCTTGCCTGAGCCGGACAGCTGGACGCACTATCTGAAGGTCTCTTACGACCAGCGCTATTTTTCGAACTTCGGCCCGTTGGCGACCGAATTGGCCGACCGCATGAGCAGCGCCTACCTGAAACCCGGCTACAAAGGGGTACTTTGCGCCAGCAATACCGCCGGTCTTGTGGCCGTGCTTCAGGCGATGAATGTATATGGAAAAAAGGTCGCCCTGCCCGATTTCACCTTTGCCGCGACCATTCAGGCCGTCTTTGCCGCCGGGGCCACGCCGGTGGTCTGCGACATCGACCCCGATCTTTGGGAGCTCTGCCCCAAAAGTCTGGGCCGCGCGCTGCAGGCCCACCCCGATATCGCCTGCGTGATCCATGTCCGCCCCTTTGGTCTGCGCCGGGATCTGGAGCCGGTGCGCGCGGTCTGCCGCGAACATGGCGTGCCGCTTCTGGTCGATGCCGCCGCCGGTCTGGGCGCGCCGAACCATCCCGACCGCTTTGGCTCGGACGATGGCGAAATCGAGGTCTTTTCCCTGCACGCCACCAAGGTCTTTGCCATCGGCGAAGGGGGATTTATCGCTGCCCCCGCCGACAAGCTGGCCGCCATCAAATCGGCAATGAACTTCGGGTTCAACGCCGATCGCACCTATGGCGAGGGACAGAATTCCAAGATCGATGAATTCCGCGCTGCCATTGGCCTGGCAATGTTGCAACGCATGGCGCCGATCACCGAAATCCGCGCCCGCCACGCCGCCTTTTATGACGAACTCTTTGCCGGCTATGACAATGCCCGCGTCGCGCAAGCCCCCGGACCCACCCCTTGGGCGAACTATCCGGTGATCTTCGGCAGCCCCGTCACCAAAGAGGTGATCGGCGACTTTGCCGACAACGGCATCGAGATCAAGAAATACTACTGGCCGGGCCTGCTGAAAGGCTATGTCGGGCCGCGCCCGGTGCTGTCAGTGCCGACCCCGGTCAGCCTGTCCTTGCAGGATCGCTGCGCCTGCTTCCCGGTCTATTCGGATTTCACCACCGAAACCGGCAGCATGATGCGCGAACGGATCGAACGGGCGGCAGGCCTTTTGGCTGGAGCGACAGGATGACTTCACAGCTCGCATCCGCGATGGATCTGGAGCAGTCCGATATCTATCTGCATGCCTGTCTGGACCTGCTGCTGATGAAGGCTGCGATGGACCATCCGAGTTATCAAAAGCTGGCCATGGCCCTGATGACCTCGCCCGAGGTGCTGGAAACCGCGCATAGCCCGTCGGACTGGGCCTATCACATCACCGGACGGACCGGGCTGGCCTTTGATGCGCGCTTTATCGCGGCAGTCGTGATTGCGCGGCTGACGCAACAACCACAGATCCTGCACAAGTTCCTGGATATCGAGCTTGAGCCCCTCGACAAGACGCACGACCTTGCCCTGCTTCGCCGTATGCATGCCACCATGACCGGCGCCCTGCTGCGGCCGCTTCTGAAGACGGCGATGGGGGCTCCGAAAGAGCAAATGCGGCTGGTGGCCGAATCCGACCGGGTTCTGCAAATGATGCAGGACTGGACCGCCGCCAATATGGTTCAGGACGCCGCCCCAACAGAGCACAAGGAGGGCACCTCCATCTTGCTGCTGCTGTCCTGGATCCCGGCCGAACCCAACACAGGCGCCCACCTCAAGCAGATTGTCAGCTATACGCACGGCCTGATGATGGCGGGGCAGGAACAGGGGCGCAGCCCGGTCCGCGTCAAGCTGCTGCTGACCTATGACAATTCCACCACCTGGTTGGTGCGCAACTATCAAGCCTATTCAAGGGGCTCTGCCGCGATCATCGAATCCGCCGTCAAAGAGGCTCTGGACCCCGAAATGGCCGATAACTTCTCGGTCGAGCATATCCTGCCGCAACACCATGACAGGGTCGAAGACTGGTTGCAGACCATCGTCAGCAGCGCCGAGGATTTTGCCCCCGATGCTGTGATCCGCTGGTTTGGGTTCTACGCCTCGAATGCCGTGGCCCCTGCCCTGCACCATCGCTTTCCGACGCTGGGCATCCAGTTCAATGCCAACAACCCGGTTGATCGCTATGCCGATGTGCTGCTCAATCAGGGTCAACTGGACCCCAAAAAGGCCTCGGACACGCGCTGGCGCAATCACCGCATCCCGCTGGAAGTCCTGCCGCGGCGACTTGACCTGCCGCGCAGTGCCTTCGATCTGCCCGAGGGCGTCTTTACCATGGTCAGCACGCTGAGCGGCGGGCGTCTGGAAAAAGCCGTCACACAGCTGTCCGCCGAACGCCTTGGCGCGCTCATGGATATGCTCGATGCCCGGCCCGACCTGCTCTGGCTCTGGGTCGGCGTCCATGATGTCGAGACCCTGCGGGCGCATGATCCCCGCCTGCGCGCGCGGATCGACGCCGGGCAGATCCGCTGCCTGCAATTCGCCGAGGATCTGCGCGCGCTGTATCAGCATTGCGATCTTTACGTGCACCTGCCCGCCAT
This sequence comes from Pacificoceanicola algae, assembly GCF_049341065.1. NCBI lineage: Bacteria > Pseudomonadati > Pseudomonadota > Alphaproteobacteria > Rhodobacterales > Roseobacteraceae > Pacificoceanicola > Pacificoceanicola algae. The sequence continues at coordinate 19,743 of NZ_JBMPIX010000031.1, forward strand.
GGCTGGCGGCGGCATGGGCGTCGCCATGGCCATCGAAGAGGACATGGCCGTGCTGTGCCATGCCGGAACGGACCCCTGCAACTTCCTTCCCGACACGACAATCCCGACAGCATGGGAGCCATTCTTCAAAGAGCTCGAGACCCTGATCGCCTCACCTCAGGCGCGCCGCGCCTATGCGGATCAGCAACGCGACTGGCTGCGCGACAAACATGGTCTGACCGGGGTCGGGCATGAAGTTCTGGACTATATCGACGAGGCCATCGCGCTGCATGGGGCCTCTGAATCCGCAAAGGTTTTGCAAAAGACATGATCACACTGCATCTGGGCCAGCCCAAGACCGGCACCAGCGTCCTGCAATCGGCCCTTGTTCTTCTGAGCGAACAGGGGGATGCGCTGACCTATCCAACCGCCTTTCGGCGGCCCGGCAAGGGCCATCACGCCTTGGCCCAGTCGGTGCGGGGCGCGGACAGCTTTGCCGAAGCGGCCCCCGAACTGCGGGCGGTGCTTGAGCAGGCCAAGGGCCGCGAAGTGGTGTTCTCGAGCGAGGAATTCGCCAATGTCATAGGTCCGCGGCACCGCGCCATCTTTGACCGGTTCACCGCCCTTTGCGCCGAATATGACGACGTGCAGGGGGTTCTGTACCTGCGCCGCTTCGATGATTTTCTCAATTCGATGATGCTTCAGACAATGCGCTATGGCGGCTTTCAAGGCTCGCCGGTGGAATATGTCTTTCAGCGCCTGACCGGCATCTACACCTTCTTTGCGGCCCTCAGGGACCTGCGAAAACATGGCTCGATGCGCCTGCGGCTTGTGCCCTATACGCCGGGCTTTGACATCTTGCAGGACTTCAAGGACATCTGCCCGGCCGCAACCGGGCTGGATCAGGTCGGTCCGCTGCCCAAGACGGAAAAATTCACCTGGAAACAGCAGGTCTTTATCGCCGCCTCGGCGCAGATCCTGGGCGCGCGGCTGACCCGCCCGCAGATGGAGCGCATGATCATCCGCATGCGCGAGGACGCCATCCAGCTGGATGGCGATCTGGTGAATTACTGTGCGGTCCCGCAGGATCTGGACGAGGCCGTGATCAAATCCGCCTTCGCCGCCGCACGCGACACCGGCATCACCGAATATACCGAGGCCTTTGACGGCGGCGGAACCGAGGGAAAGACCTATGTCCCCTTCGATCGCAGCGTTCTGACCCGGCAGGATATCGCGGTCATGTCCGAACTGGCGGGCGTCCCCGCCTCTTGAGGATCTTTCGGGACATCCCTGACACACCGGGGATCGCCCCTATCCCGACAGCGCACCGCGCGGCAGGGTATTGGCGATTCCAGTTTTTCCTGAAACGCTTCACGCGCGGCAAACACAGCGCGCAGAACAGCCTTGCGGCCATCCAGAGGAGAGGGACATGCCCGGCAAGTTGATCATCCTGGGGGCCGGCGGCCATGGGCGTGTCGTATCCGAAGCGGCGATGGCCTCGGCAGCCTTCGATGCGATCGCGTTTGTCGACAATACCCCCGGTCTGGTCGGACAGAGGGTTCTGGGTGTTCCTGTCGTGGCGGCCACGCTCGACGCCGAGCTTCTTGACGGGGCGCAATTGCATGTCGCCATCGGGGACAACGCCACACGCAAGCGGGTGTCGGAACAGTTTTTGCAACGGGGCCAGGCGATGGCGACGGTGCGCCACCCTTCGGCCATCATAAGCCCCTCGGCGCAGATCGGGGCGGGCTGTGCGATCATGGCGGCGGCCATTGTGCAATGCGGCACGCGGATCGGCAGCGGGGTCATCCTCAACACCGGCGCGCAGATTGATCATGACGGGCTGATCGAAGACTATTGCCATATTTCACCGGGGGCCGTGCTGACCGGCAATGTCACTGTCGGCACCGAAAGCTGGATCGGCGCGGGCGCCACGATCCGCAACGGAATAACGGTTGGCCCTCAGATCATCGTCGGGATCGGCGCCGCGGTCGATCGCGACCTGTCGGGACCGGGCGCACGGTTCGGTGGTGTGCCCGCGCGCCTGCTGTAAGGTTGCTGCCCTTGGTTTCTGGGGCAGCCCGGGTAGGCGTAGGCCAGCCTGAAAGGCTGGCCTTGGCTTTTGGCGCGGCTCAGAAGATCTCCAGACCCACTTCAAGGCCGGTGGTGGTGGTCACTCCGGTCAGGGTCAGGCTCTGACCGCCATCGAAGGTCAGCACAAGATTGCCCGAGCCATCGAAGCTGCCGAACTCGGCGATCACCTGGGCTTCGCTCAGGGTGCCGTGGAGACCCGTCCACAGGCTGTCGTCCAGCCGCACCACGTCGCCCTCGGCAATGTTGAAATCGGTGATTACATCGAGGCCGAAATCGCCGCCAAAGATGAAGGTGTCCGCCCCGGTGCCGCCGGTAAAGGTATCGTTCCCCCAGCCGCCCCAGAGAACATCGTCATGGGCATCGCCGTTGACGACGTCATCGCCGACACCGCCAAACATCGTGTCATTGCCATTGCCTCCCGAGATGGTGTCATTGCCATAGCTGCCATCGACCTTGTCGGCCCAGCCGCCGCCGTCCAGCGTGTCCTGGCCGCCGCCACCGCGCAGATCATCAAAACCGTCGCCGCCCAGCAGCAGGTCGTCATCATCGCCGCCACCAAGGGTGTCGTTGCCCGAGCCACCAATCAGCGTGTCGTTCCACGCACCGCCCCAAAGACCATCATCCCCGGCGCCGCCATCAAGGCTGTCCTCGTGCAGGCGGCCGCCCAGCACGTCATCGCCATCGCCGCCGATCAGCGTGTCATTGCCATTGTCGCCGCGCAGGTAGTCATTGTTGTCGCCGCCATTGAGATAATCGGACCAGCCGCCGCCATAAAGCGTGTCATTGCCCGCTTCTCCGTACAGGCTGTCGACGCCGTCCATGCCGCCCAGCACGTCATCGCCGGTGCCGCCCCAAACCGTGTCGTTGCCCGTCCCCCCCCAGACGGTATCTGCGCCGCCATCGGCGGTGACACTGTCATTGCCGCCATTGGTGTTGATCACATTGCTCACCGAGTTGCCGGTGATCGTATCGTTGCCGTCGCCGGTGTTCAGGTTCTCGATCACCGTGCCGCGGGCGATCCCGACGTTTCCGATGCCCCCATCCACATCCGAGAACTTCTCGGGGCGCATGTCGATCCTGTTGTTCTCGGGGCTGAATGTCACATCGATCAGATCATTGCCGCCGCGGTCGTAGATGGTGAAGGCAACCGGGTAGCCTTCGTAGATGCCGCCGAAGTTGCCGGATTCCAACCCGCCAAAGAAGGTGCCCATATAGCCACCAAGCGCGCTGTTCGTCCCCCAGACCGTATCACCCGCCGTGGCACTGTTGGCATCGGGGGCGCCGTAAAGGGATTGGATCGCGATGATATCGACCATCATCGGGGTCAGCAGATCGGCATAGCTGGCGTTGACGCTGGTGTTGTCCAGCTGGTCGAAATAGGACATCACCGACAGCTGCCAGCTGTCGTTCGCAAAGTTTTCGTCCACACCGTAGACGGCATTGCCATCATAATTGCCCTGGTGGCCCAGACCCAGCGCATGGCCGATCTCGTGGATATAGGTCGAGAAGGCGTAGGAATCGATTGTCGTGCCATCGTTCAGCCAGCTGACATTGATGTTGACCGTCGCGCTGGTGATGTAGCCGTTGATGCTGTTCCAGGTCGCATAGGCGCCCGGCTGGTCATCGCTGAAGACCATCTTGGCCCCGGGGCCGGTTTCGACGAATTCCAGATCTGCGACCGCTTCCCAGGCTTCAAAGGCCCAGCGGGCCAGCTGTTTGCCCTCAGGGGTCAGGCCGGACAAATCGACGGTGATCACATTGCTTGTGTTGGTGTTCCACTGCGCGCCAACCCCGCCGCGATCAAGCCAGTAGCCATCCGTCAGATAAGCGGTCATCTGGTCCAGCGTGCCGACAGGGGCCGAAGCGGTCATCGTCACCGAGGTCTCGGCCTGAGCGGCGCCAGAGTTGGTGGTTTCATTGGAAGTCGTAAGCATGTTTTGTCACCATCGATAGAAGGATTGTCTGTCCTGCAAAAGCTTTGCGGGCGGAAGTGTGAATGGGTTTGGCCCTGCCTGGCAGCTTCGCGCGTCTGTATTCAAAAGTTTTGTGGCTTCAATAGGGCCAGTTTCGTTCATTTTCAAAGGGCATCGGCTGCCCGCGTGTCATTATCGGCGCAAAGCGTCCAGCACCGCCAGAAAACCCGGGTCAGCCGCGATCAAGGCATCGGTAAAGCCCCCCAACATCGCCGAGTTTAACTGCGCATCCATTGCACTGAACTGAACGTCGGGGGAATTGCGGAGTCCGGGCGCCTTGGCGCTGTGCCATTGCAGATGGCCCGTCAGCCCGCTTTGCCCGGCTTTCGTGACCTGCACCGCCAGCACCAAACTGGCCTCTGAGCCGCCCGCAGCAGGCTCTGTACGAACCTCAGGGGCAACGCGGGCCAGCGAGCCCTGCATCGCCTCGCAAAGCATCTCGGCCGAGATTTTCCCGCCGCTCTGCGCGATCTCGCACTCAAGGTGGATCACCGGCGCCGCAGTGCTGCCGGCTTCGGCCCCTGCCGGCGCCAGACAGCGGGCGATCGCGCAGCCGCCCATGACAAGACCCAGAACTGTTCCACGCATCTGCGGCTCTCCGTTACATCATCCCGCCGTGCGGCGTTTCTTCACCCAGCCCAGAAAGGCGCGATCGGGGTCTTTCAGGGCCTGACCGCTGCGCGCCCAGACGGCGCGCCACTCGGCTTCAAGCGCATAGACATCGACCCCCGCCCATAGCCCGCGCGCCGCCTCCAGCGCGTCCGGTGACAAGATCGGGGCGTCGTTCGATTCGATCACGGCCCCGCGCCGAGAGAAATGGAACAGGTCCCCGGGCTCTTCCACCATCTCATAACCGGGCAGGTGGTTTTCGGCGGCCATCCGCCGCAAAGCCGCGCGAAACACCCGTACCGGGGCAGCGCTGCCGGACTTCTTGTGCAGGGTGGTGACGCTGACCGTCCATTCGGGCTGGCGGCCGCAGTGCTTGCGCGCCAGTTCATAGACCCGCCGCTCCAGCGGTTTGCGCAGGCGGAAATAATCCCGGCTGAGGGTCAGAACCGATTTCGCCTGCACCGCCCGGAACAGCCAGTCGCTGAGCGTGACCGAGACCGAGATCATTCGCCCGCCCCGGCTGCGGCGGCGGATTTCCCAGGCTTCGATCAGGCCAAAGCCGCTGGTGGTCTCCACCCCGCCGGTTTCCAGATTGGTGGTGATGCGGGTGCCGGCCAGCCGCTCGAAGGCCTCCTTGAGGCGGGTATAGCTGTCGCCCGACGTGTCGCGGTTGGTGGCGACCAGCAGATCATGGGCGCGCAGGGTCAGCCTGCGGGTGATGCTGCGCCCGGCGTTCAGCGCCGCAACCAGCTGACTGATGCAATAGATCAGGATGTCCTTGTCATGGATCGTCGCCCGCCCCCGCACCGAGGGCGTGACCTCGACGCTGACCCCGTTGTGATCGTAGCGCAGGATGCGCCGATCTGGCCGGGTGCTCAGCGAAAAGATCGGATGTTCCATGCTGCCCAGATCATCCTTGGGACTGGCCCCGAAGATATCGCAGACGAAAAAATCGCCCGTCGGATGACGATCCGGCAAAAGCGCCTTCGCGCGGCTTGGTTCTGTCATATACCTCTCGCCTGCCCTTGGGATTGGACGCTGGCCCGGATCCCCTTGCTCATTCCTCGGTGCGGCCATCGTTTGCGCGGCCTGCAATGCCCCCGATTCCTTTCGGGGTTTCAGTGACACTCAGCCTAGAGTTATCCACAGGGTGCGTCCAGCCAGAGATCGGCGGATCAGAGTCGCTGCTTCGGTGTATCGGAGTCGCATGATCGGGGGATCAGAGTCGCCTGCCTCTTCAAGAAGGCCAAAAAAACGCAGGATTTCAAAAGATTGCACAAAAGGAATGATGTCTGTAACGTATAGATAACAAAAAATAACAGGCACAGGCTTGCAAGATCTCCCGGGCCGTCCCGAAACAGACCCCTCGTCTTCCGGAATAGAGCTTTGAAATGCTGAGAAAATCCAAGGGATGTTCAGCTTTCGCTTTCATGTGCGCGGTTTTTGGCTACACTACACAAAACGGCGCACATCAAGGCGCGAAGGCAGAGGGCAGTCATGCGAGCAGACACACGGGGCGATTTGCCCCCCTATTTCAACATCAACCCCGATGAGGCGCGCGCCGCGCTTGGCCAGCCTGCCACGACGGGCGGTTTCCAATCCATCGCCCGCGCCTGCGAAGCCGGGCGCAGCGATCTGGCGGGCCGGGGACTTGAGGAAAGCGGCGCGCGGCGATTGCGGCGGTTCTCAACCTGGGAAATCACCCGCTATCTGATCCCCGTGGCCCAGGGCCATTTCCGCCGCGTGCTGAAACAGAACCCCGACCTGCCGCAGGGCGTTTCAGAGACCGCAGGCGGCGCCAAATGGTTCAGCTTTGACGAGGTGCTGCGGCTCAAGGCGCATTTCGGCCAGGAAGGTTCGAAGGCAAAGGAATACCTGCCCTACCGGCCCAAGGGCCTGCCCGCCAAGATGGTCGCCGTGGCCAACTTCAAGGGCGGCGTCGGCAAGACCAGCACGGCGGCGCATCTGGCGATGAGCGCCGCGCTTGATGGCTACAAGGTGCTGGTGGTCGATCTCGACAGTCAGGGCAGCATGACCTCGATCTTTGGCGGCAAGGTCGAAGACGAATGGCAGACGGTCTTTCCGCTTTTTGCCCGCCACTACGCCACCCATCTGCGCGAGGCCAACCAGCGCCGCGCCGATCTGGGCGAGGCTCCGCTGCCGCTGGATGAAACCCTGTCCGAAGCGCTCACCGTCAGTGCCGCCGACCTCGTCCAGAAAACCCACTGGCCCAACATCGACCTCATCGGGGCGCAGCTGAACCTCTACTGGGCCGAATTCCAGGTCCCGGTCTGGCGGATGCAGGCCCGCGGCTGGAAGCTCTGGGAGGCGCTCACCGACAGTTTCGACCGCGATGGCTTGCTGGACCAATACGACGTCATCTTCATCGACACGCCCCCCGCCCTTGGCTATCTGACGATCAACGGGCTGGCGGCGGCGGACATCCTGCTTGTCCCGCTCGGCGCGTCCTTTCTGGAATTCGACAGCACGGGCCGCTTCTTCGACATGCTGCACGCCACCTTCGGCTCCATCGAAGAGGCCGAAAACCTCGCCGCCCGGGCCCTTGGCCGGTCCGAGCTCAACTTCGAATGGGACGCTGTCCGCGCTGTCATCACCCGCTACGACGGCGCGCAGCAGGCCGAACTCTCCGCCCTCATGCAAAGCTACCTCGGCCCCACCCTCTCTCCGCACCGGCAGGACTTCACCGCGCTGATCGGTCAGGCCGGCGAACAGGTGCGCGGCATCTACGAGGCCGACTACCGCGATTTCAACCGCGAGACCTATGTGCGCGGGCGCGAAACCTTTGATGCCACCTATGCCGCCTTCAAACAGCTTCTCGTGGGCAGCTGGCGGCGCGATGAACTGGCCGCAGCCACCGCAGCCGCAGAGTAGGAGGCCCCGATATGGCCCGCAAACGCCTGACCCCCGCCAACCCGCTTTTCCTCTCTTCGGGCGATGCAGAGACTGTTTCACCGCAAACCCGCGCCCCCATCGCCAATGTCGCCGCCGACAGCTCCGCTACCGCCGCCATGCAGGCGATGGCCCGCGAACTCGAAGATGCGCGCAGCAGCGGGCGGATGATCCTGCGCCTCTCGCTCGATCAGATCGACATGGGCCACCTCGTGCGCGACCGCACCGCGATGAACGAAGAGGACATGGAGGCGCTCGTCACTTCGATCCAGAGCCGCGGTCAGCAGACCCCGATCGAAGTCACCCCCTTGGGCGATGGCCGCTATGGCCTCATCTCCGGCTGGCGGCGCTGCAAGGCGCTGGCCCGCCTGCGCGATTGGGAGGTGGGCGACGGCATGGTTCTGGCGCTCGAACGCCGCCCCGAAAGCGCCGCCCATGCCTATCAGGCCATGGTCGAAGAGAACGAAATCCGCGCCGACCTGAGCTATTTCGAACGCGCCCGCATCGTGGCCGTTGCGGTCAATCAAGGCGTGTTCGAGACGAAAAAGGCGGCGCTTCAGGGTCTGTTTGGCACCGCGTCGCGCCCCAAACGCTCGAAGATCGGCAGCTTTATCACCGTCGTTGACCACCTCGACGGCCACCTGACCTTCCCCGAGGCCATCGGCGAACGGCTCGGCCTGCGCCTCTCGCGCCAGCTTGAAACCCATGAAGCCAAGGCTCAGGATCTGCGCGGCGATCTGGCGATGACGCGGTTCGACACCCCAGAGGAGGAACTGACCCTCCTCACGGCCTGGGCCGCAGGGTGCGAAGCCGAGGAAGCGGCGCAAGATCCGTCTCTAACCAAGCCCAAAAAGCCCAAACCCCCTGCCCCACAGGAAACCCGCCCCCGCCCCGACATGCGCCTGCGCTATCACCCCGGCGACAACCGCCTGGAAATCAGCGGCGCAGGCCTGACGGACGATCTGCGCGCCGCCCTCGCCGACTGGCTCGCCTCGCAGCAGGATTAGGCGAAGACACGCCAAGGGCCGCGCGATCCCTCGCACGGCCCCATTTCCCAATTTCTGTGAAGGTCAGGCGGCAGCCTCCTTGTTGACCCCGCCCTTCATAGCGATCTGGGTCATGCGGCGGTCGCCGTCATAGGTCTGATCAAGGCAGTTCTTCAAAACCGCCGCGTCACCGTCGAGGCCAAGCCGGTTGGCAAATGCCGCCAGCGTGCCATAGCCCGCCAAAGCGTAGTGCACCATGCGCTGGTACTGCGGGATGATGGCGGCATCGCGCACGTCGGCGTCGGTGATCTGGTCGGACAGACCATGGGCGCGCGCTTCCTTCACGAGGCCGGCCATGCCCTTGCAATGCTCTTCGTCCGGCTTGATGCCGTGATCGTTGCACAGCTTTTCGATCTCGGCGATGCCGTCGGCGATCCCGTTGCCACCGTCGATCAGAGCCTCGGACAGATCCTTGTCCTGAGCGGCGCGGCCCAGTTCGGTCACGACGGGCATGGCCTGCGTGTTGGCGCTCCAGATGTCCTGCAGCTGGTCGAGATAGATGTCTTTGAGCGAATTCATAGCCATGTTGGTGTCCTTTGTTCTGCTTAGTCCCCCAACGTGTGGCACCATGGAAGGTTCCCCGGATCGCCCCGATTTGGCTGTCCCCCGACCAAACGTTTCGCGTGCGAAACATTTTCTTAAAGGTTGGGACGTGAGGCAGAAAAGACCCTATTCCGCCCCAAACCTTACTTCAGCAGGCCCAGCAGGTACTGCCCGTAAGCGGTCTTTTTGAACGTTTCCCCATGGCCCCGCAGGGTCTCTGCGTCGATGAAGCCTTGGGAATAGGCGATCTCTTCCGGGCAGCCGACCTGCAAGCCCTGCCGTGTCACCAGCGTCCGCACAAAGTTGCCCGCATCCAGCAGGCTGGCGTGGGTGCCGGTGTCAAGCCAGGCATAGCCCCGGCCAAGCTGTTGGACGCTGAGGATCCCGTCATGCAGGTAGGTTTCCAGCAGCGAGGTGATCTCCAGCTCGCCGCGCTCCGAGGGCTGCACCCTATGCGCCCGCGCAGGGGCGGAGCCGTCGAGGAAATAGAGACCCGTGACGGCGTAGGACGAGGGCGGCACCTTGGGCTTTTCGACGATCGCCTTGACCGTGCCGTCCTTGTCGAAATCGACGACGCCATAGCGCTCGGGGTCCGTCACGCGGTAGCCAAAGACCGACCCGCCGGGGGCCTTGTCGGCGGCCTCCAGCAGTTCCGGTAGGCCGTGGCCAAAGAAGATGTTGTCGCCCAGAACCATCGCCGAGGGCGCGCCATCCAGGAAGTCTTCGGCAAGGATATAGGCCTGCGCGAGACCGTCCGGGGAGGGCTGTTCGATATAGGTGAACGTGAGGCCCCATTGGGTGCCGTCGCCAAGCGTGCGCTGGAACTGGCTCTGATCCTGCGGCGTGGTGATGATCGCGATCTCGCGGATGCCTGCGAGCATCAGAACGCTGAGCGGATAGTAGATCATCGGCTTGTCATAGATCGGCATCAACTGCTTGGAGACGCCGGTGGTGAGGGGGTGAAGACGGGTGCCGGAGCCGCCCGCCAGAACAATGCCTTTGCGCTGTGTCATGATCTCAATTCAATTATTGTTTCGGCCAAGGCGGCCTTCCAATCAGGGGGTGAAATGCCAAAATCCCTTGTCAGGGATGAACAGTCGAGGCGCGAATTCAGCGGGCGTTGCGCTGGGGTTGGGTAATCCGTGGTGGGAATACCGGTGACCGTCACCTGCCGCCCGGCCAAAGCGAATGTTTCGCGCGCGAAACATTCCCAGCTGGTCGCAGGTGTGCCTGCGTAGTGATAGGTGCCGCCGCCCTGCCCTGCGATCAACGCCTTGGAGATTGTCAGACAGGCGCTTGCGATGTCGCGCGCCGGGGTCGGCCCGCCGATCTGATCGTCGACCACTTTCAGCGCGTCGCGGGTTTCCGAGAGCCGCAGCATGGTTTTGACGAAGTTGTTGCCATGGGCCGAAAACACCCAGGATGTGCGCAGGATCACGGCGCGCGCGCCAGAGGCCCGAATGCCGTCTTCGCTCGCCAGCTTGCTGCGGCCATAGGCCCCCAGCGGCGCGACGGGATCGTTTGGCTGCCACGGATCGCTGCCAGAGCCGTCAAAGACGTAATCGGTCGAGATCTGCACAAAGGGGATATCCAGCGCAGCGCAGGCCTGCGCCATGGCTGTGGGCGCGGCCCCGTTGATGGTGGTCGCCAGCGCTTCTTCTTCTTCGGCCTTGTCGACAGCGGTATAGGCGGCGGCGTTGATCACCGCGCCGGGGGCGGCGGCGCGGATCGCCTCGGCGCAGGCGGCGGGGTCGCTCAGGTCCGCCTGATCCCGGCCGAGGGCCGTTACCTTGCCCAAGTGCTGAAGTTCGGTCGCGACCTGCCCGGTTTTGCCAAAGACCAGAACGCTCATGCCATTTTCCCGAGCCGCTCTCCAACGCCGTGCCGTTGCTGCAACTTGCGCCACCAGGCTTCGTTGGTCAGATACCATTGCACGGTGCGGCGCAGACCCTCTTCGACAGTGACGGAGGGACGCCAGCCCAGTTCTTCGCGGATGCGGGTCGGGTCGATGGCATAGCGCGCATCATGGCCGGGGCGATCGATCACAAAGGTGATCTGATCGGCATAGGGTTTACCATCGTCGCGCGGGCGCAATCCGTCCAGCAGGCTGCACAGGGTCTGGACCAGCTCAAGGTTGGTACGCTCGTTCTCGCCGCCGATGTTGTAGGAGCGGCCAAGCGCGCCCTTTTCCACCACCAGCAACAGCGCGTCTGCGTGATCCTCGACATACAGCCAGTCGCGAATGTTGCTGCCATCGCCGTAGATCGGCAGAGGCTTGCCCGCCAGCGCGTTCAGGATGATCACCGGGATCAGCTTTTCCGGAAAGTGGAAGGGGCCGTAGTTGTTGCTGCAATTGGTCAGCACCACGGGCAACCCGTAGGTTTCGTGCCAGGCGCGCACCAGATGATCGGAACTGGCTTTCGAGGCGGAATAGGGGCTGCGCGGATCGTATGCGGTGTCCTCGGTGAACAGGACCGCAGGGTCGGCGGGCAGCGAGCCGAACACCTCATCGGTCGAGATGTGGTGAAAGCGGAAGCCGTCGGGCTTGCCCTGCGCGATCCAATAGCTGCGCGCGGCCTCGAGCATATTGTAGGTGCCGGTGATATTGGTCTCGATGAAATCGCCGGGGCCGTCGATCGACCGGTCCACATGGCTTTCGGCGGCCAGATGCATCACCGCATCGGGGTTGTGTTCGGCAAAGGTAGCGTCCAGCGCTGTGCGGTCGCGGATATCGGCCTGCACAAAGCTGTATCCGGGGGCCTCTGCGACGCTGGCGACGTTATCAAGGCAGGCAGCATAGGTCAGCGCGTCCAGATTGACGACCTCATGGCCGCGGGCGATGGCCAGACGAACGACGGCAGAGCCGATAAAGCCTGCGCCACCTGTTACCAGAAGTTTCATGACTTATCCTTGGTACTCAAAAGGGCTTTGGAAATCGGCAAGGCTTTGCGCCTTGGTGTCTTTCTCGGACAGGATGGGGGGGGCGCCGTCGAGCGGCCAGTCGATCCCGGCACTGTCCCAATGCACGGCGCCATCGGCCTCGGGGGAATAACCGTGCGAACATTTGTAGATGATCTCGGTCATCGGCTCCAGCGTGACAAAGCCATGCAGGAATCCCTCGGGGATCAGCAACTGCTTGCCGTTATCAAAGCTCAGCTCGGCGCCGACCCACTCGCCGTAGGTCGGGCTGCCCCGGCGCACGTCAACGGCGACATCGAACAATCGCCCGCGTCCGCAGCGCACCAGCTTGGCCTGGGCATGCGGGGGTGCCTGGAAATGCAGCCCGCGCAGGGTGCCGGGCTTTTCCGACATCGAGTGATTGTCCTGAACGAAATCAATATTATAGCCCGCCTCGCGCATGCGATCGGCGTTCCAGCTTTCGCAAAAGAAGCCGCGATTATCGCCAAAGCGTTTAGGAGTAAGAAAGACGAGACGGTCAATCGCTGTGGGTTCGATCTCCATAGGGTCCGCTTTTCTGTTTATGGTCATTCCGAGGGGGCCGGGCAGGCGGCGCTAACCTGAGGGGTAACGCGTCATTTGACAAGGGGGGGCGTTTGTGACCTTTGCCCCGGAATTGGACAAGGCACAGAAGGGCTGAGCAGAGCGTAATGACGATGGGCACAAAGCACGGGGCAGGACGGCTGGTGGCCGTTGTGGTGACCTACAACAGGCTGGCGCAATTGCAGGTGACCTTGCCGCGTTTGCTGAATCGCCCCGAGACCGAGCTTGCGGCGGTTCTGGTGGTCGACAATGCCTCGAGCGATGGCACGGCGGCCTGGCTGGCCACGCAAGAGGATGACCCGCGTTTGCAGGTGCTGCGCTGCGAGACAAATCTTGGCGGGGCAGGGGGCTTTGAGACCGGTATGCGCGCGGCGGTGGCCGGGTTCGATCCCGACTGGATAGTTGTCATGGATGACGATGCCCGCCCTGAACCCGATGCCCTGACGCGGTTTCACGCGCAGGACCGCAGCGGCGCCGAGGCCTGGGCAGCGGCGGTCTATCACCTTGATGGCCGGATCTGCGATATGAACCGCCCATCGATCAACCCGTTCTGGCACAAACAGGTGCTGTGGCGGACGATCCTGGGCAAGGGGCGCGACGGGTTCCACATCGGGCAGGCGGAATACAGCGCCACCACCCCCTGTGCCATCGACGGCACCTCTTTCGTGGGGTTTTTCATCTCGCGCGCGGGGATCGAGCGGGTTGGCTATCCCGACGGGCGGTTGTTCCTTTACGGTGATGACGTGCTTTACACGCTGGGCCTGAGCCATGCCGGCGGGCGTATCCTGTTCGACCCTGACCTGCGGTTCGAGCATGACTTTTCCACCATGACCGACGAGGACAAGCGGTTTCGCCCGCTGTGGAAAAGCTATTACCACTACCGAAATCTGCTGATGGTCTATCGCATGGCCTCGGGGCTGGTGTTCTGGCTGGTGCTGCCAGCGGCGGCGGGCAAATGGCTGCTCAAGCTGCGCCACCACTCGGGCGAGCGGCTGGCCTTTACCGGCCTTGTGCTGCGGGCGCTGCGCGACGGGCTGCTTAGCCGCACCGACGTGCCGCACGCCACGGTTCTGGGCTGGGCCAAAAAGCGCGGCTAGAGCCTGCTTTGCTCAGCGGTTGTTCAGCAGTTCCCGGTGATAGCGCCCCAGCAACAAGATCCCGAAGAACAACAAGAGAACCCCTATGATGGCGACGTAGACAATGCTGACGTAGTCAGGGCGATAGGTCGGGTAGAACCCTGTGCGCATCAGCCCGGTGATATGTATCAGTGGATTGTACCACAGGATATGCTGCACCACCGGGGGCAGACCGTCGAACAGAAAGATCACCCCGGAGGCCAGAACAAGCGGCCGCGTCAAAATTCCCCAGATTTGTGACCAGACCGGGAACAGGCCGAACAGAACGCAGTTCATCGTGCCGATCCCGGCCCCCACCAGAGCGGCGAGACACATGGCGATGAGCGCTGGAGGCAGCTCGATCAGCACGCGGGTGTCTGTCACGACCAACAGTGTGGTGATCAGAACGAAGGTTACCAGAACCCCAGTCAGCGTGTTCAGAAACAGCCGGGCCAGCATTGCGTCCACCCATGTCACGGCAGGGTATTGCAGCAGCGGCCGCGAGAAATCGATGCATCTGGCAATGACGTTGGAGACGTTCATATACAGCAGGAACGGCATGAAGCCGGTGGCGTAGAACAAGATGAAATTGTTGCCCAGAGGCGGTGTGCGCACCAACAGCGAAAAGGCGGCCGCCATCACGACGATCACGCCCAAAGGTTCGAGCAGCGCCCAGAGATAGCCGCCGGGGCTTCTGCCATACTGGGTCGCCATTTCGCGCAGCATCAGGGCGGAAATCGCCCGAAAGCTGGCAAAACTCCGGGTCGGGCGAGGCCGGGCGGATTGTGGCGCAGTCAGTGGGAGCTGCAGGGGCATGATGTGGTTCCGATGTTGGCTTTCACACCCTCTGTATGTAAAAGAGAAGCAGAAATCAAAACGGCTTATTGTGAATTACCATGAATGATGCGTCACAGGGCGGCGGGACGACAGGACCCAAGCCCGTGCTTGCGGTGCCCAAAGCCGTGCCGTCCGCAAAACCGGTAGGTGCGGCGGACCTCAAAACAGAGCAGCCGCGCGCCATGGCATCATCGGCCCGGATGAAGCGGCGTCACTGGGGGCTTGCGCTGTCTTTTCTGGTGGTTGTGGTGGTCCCCTTCCTGTGTGTTGGGCTCTATCTTTGGTTGGTGGCCGAGGATCAGTATTCTTCGACGGCGGGATTCACCGTGCGTCAGGAAGAAGACAGCGGCGCCTCTGCGGTTCTGGGCGGGCTGGCGCAGCTGACCGGCTCCAGCACGGCCTCTGACGGCAACATCCTGTATGAATTCATCCTGAGCCAGGCCCTGGTGCAGACGATCGACGACAAGATCGGCCTGCGAGAGCATTACAGCAGCCGGTGGTCCTCGGACCCGATCTTTGCGCTGTCCCGGGATGCCAGCATCGAGGATCTCGAGGCCTACTGGCAGCGCATCGTGCGAATTTCCTTTGATCAGGGATCGGGCCTGATGGAAGTGCAGGTGCTGGCCTTTGATCCGGACAAGGCGCAGGCCATCGCTCGGCAGATCATCCTGGAAGGCCAGGCGATGATCAACGCGCTGAACGATAAGGCCCGCGAAGACGCCATGCGCTATGCCGAGATCGAACTGGATGAGGCCGTGGCCCGTCTGAAAGAGGCGCGCGAGGCGCTGACCTCGTTCCGTACGCGCACCACGATCGTCGATCCGGACGCCGACCTTCAGGGCCGAATGGGCGTGATGAACGGGCTGCAACAGCAGCTGGCCGCTGCCCTAATCGAATACGACCTGCTGCGCGAGCAGACCAACGAGGACGACCCGCGGCTCAATCAGGTGCGCCGCCGGATCGAAGCCATCCGCAATCGCATCGACGAAGAACGGCGGGCCTTCACCTCGGACACGGTTGGCAGCAGAAGCGGCGGTGAAGACTATCCCAGCCTGATCGCGGAATACGAAGGTCTGGTGGTGGACCGCGAGTTTGCCGAGGAAAGCTATCGCGCCTCGCTGGCGGCGGTTGATGTGGCACGGGCCAAGGCCTCGCGGCAAAGCCGTTATCTGGCCACCTATGTCGAGCCGACCCATGCCCAGACAAGCGAGTATCCGCAGCGCTTCACCATCGTGGGGCTGGCTGGCCTGTTCCTGCTGCTGGTCTGGGCGACATGCGCGCTGATCTATTATTCGATACGTGACCGCAGCTAGGCGTCTGCCATGATCCGGTTTGATAACGTAAGCAAAAGTTTCTGGGTCCGCGGCGAGCGCAAGGTGGTGATCGACCACCTCAATACCACCCTGCCCACGGGGGCCTCTCTGGCGCTTTTGGGACGCAATGGGGCGGGAAAATCGACCCTGATGGCGATCATTGCCGGCACCATCCGTCCTGACACCGGGCGCGTGGTCAGCGACGGCGCGATCTCATGGCCGGTGGGGTTTTCCGGATCCTTCCATGGGCAACTGACAGGGGCCGAAAACGTGCGGTTCATTGCCCGGATCTATGGTGTGGATTCTGATGAACTGGTCGATTTTGTCGAAGAATTTGCCGAAATCGGGAAACATTTCCACATGCCGGTGCGTAGCTATTCCTCGGGGATGCGATCGCGGCTGGCCTTTGGCGCCTCGATGGGGATCCGCTTTGACACCTATCTGGTGGATGAGGCCACGGCCGTGGGTGACGCCATGTTTCGTGCCAAGAGCAGGGTCTATTTCGCCGATCGGGTTAAGAACGCGAGCGCTATCCTCGTCTCGCACGATATGGGGCAGGTGCGCGAATTCTGCGACGCGGGAGTCGTGTTGTCGAACGGCAAGTTGCAGTATTTCGAGGACGTCGAAGAGGCCATCGAAAACCATCTCGAGCTGATCCGCAATCGGTAGGCGCGTTCGTACCGCAGAGATCAGCTGCAAAGGCCAAGCCAGCTTGAAACTTCAAATCCGTTGTTTCATAAGGCCCCGATACAAAAGAGGCCATGAGCACGTTGTCCGCTATGCAGAAATCCGCTTCTGGTGTGAGGGGCCCGGCTCCGCGCCGGTTTGTCATCCTCGGCTTGCCGCGCAGCGGATCTACCTATCTGATGACCCTGCTGAATTCGCACCCCCGGATCTTTTGCAGCGGCGAGCAGTTCAACCCCTATGCCGTGGTCGGTATCGGCGGCGAGCGGGACGACAGTTTCGAGGCGGTTGTGGCCGGACGCGATGCGGATCCCGCGGGCTTTCTCGAACGGTTCTTTACACGGGACGTGCCACGGGATGTGGACATGGCGGGGTTCAAGTTCATGTTGGGGCACAATGTCGCCGGGTTTCAGGCCCTGACCGAGCAACCTGATATCAAGCTGATCTATGTCTGGCGCGAGAACCGGCTGGCGCAGGTGGCTTCGCTGATCAAGGCATCGCGCAGCAAACGCTGGGCCCAGACCCGCCGCGACTCGCATGTCGAGGCCAAGATCACCGCCTCGCCGCGCCAGATCAGCCATCGCTGGCACGAAAACGCCATGATGGATCATCTTTTCGCCACCTGGCTGGAACAACAGCCGCATGACCACATTTCGCTGGAATACCGCGAACTTTTCGCGCCCGGGTTCGAAACGCGCATCTGCGATTTTCTCGGGGTTGCGCCCTCGGCCAAGATGAAAAGCGAGTTGGTCAAGCAGGGGGCCAACACGATCGAGGATCGGTTCGAAGATCCGCGCGCGATTCGATACTATTTCAAGTCGATTGGCCATGAACGATGGCTTGAGGACGAGCTGTGAAGCCACGGCGCATTCTCTATTACAACTGGGTCGATTATCTGGACGATGAAAAGCGCGGCGGCGGGGTTTCGGTTTACCAACGCAACCTGATGTCCGCGCTGGCCGATACGCCCGAGATCGACGCCAGCTTTTTGTGTTCCGGTGTGTCCTACGATCTGCCCGGTGGCGCGCCGCGATGGGAGCAGATGCGCCATGGGCCTGATCAGGACCGTGCGCGGCGCTTTGAGATCATCAACTCGGCGGTTCTGGCGCCGGCCCATCACGGCTTTGGCGATCCGGCGCAGGTCAGCGATGCGGCAACCGAGGCGGCTTTTGGCGATTTCATCGACAAGACCGGCCCTTATGACGTGATCCATTTCAACACGCTTGAAGGGCTGCCTGCGGCGGTACTGAAGGTATGTGCGCGCTGGCCGCAGATGCGGGTGATCCTGTCGCTGCATAACTACTATCCCTTCTGTCCGCAGGTGAACCTCTGGCACCAGGAGCGCGCGACCTGTGCGGATTTCGATGAGGGGCGCAAATGTGTGCACTGTCTGCCGCATGTGCATGATGCCCGCCATCTGCGCCTGTCCGGGGGGCTGGCGTACCGGCTGAAGCTGGCAGGGCTGACGCCGGGGACATGGACCTTTGATCAGGCCTTTCGCTGGACGATGCGGATCGGCGGGCGGGGCGCCCGTGTGATACGCCGTCTCAAGGGGTTGCCCGTGCGCCGCCCGCGACGGAGGGGAGGCCCGGGCCAGTTGCGGTCGATGTCGCCGCCCGATGGAGCGCCCTTTGCTGCGCGCAGGGCCAAGGTTGTTGAACTGATCAACGCGCATTGCCACGCGGTGCTGGGCGTGTCGCAGGCGGTCTGCCGTCTGGCGCAGAGTTTCGGCGTAACAGAGACTATTTTGCACAGAAGTTATATCGGGACCCGCGAAGCGACAGCCTTTGCCCAGACCTCTCCGCGTGCCTTTCCGCAGGCCTCGGACAGCACGTTGCGGCTGGCCTATCTGGGCTATATGCGCCGCGACAAGGGGTTCTACTTTTTGCTGCAGGCGCTTGAGGCGATGCCGCATGACATGGCCCGTCGGTTGCGGCTTGAGGTGGCTGCGCGCCGCAGTGACCGCGCCACCATGGACCGGCTGTCTGAACTGTCCTCCAAGCTGGCTGAACTGACCCATGCGAACGGCTATGCCCATGACGATCTGGACCGGCTTTTGGAAAAAGTCGATGTGGGGCTGGTCCCGGTGCTTTGGCACGACAACCTGCCGCAAGTGGCGATCGAGATGCACGCCCGCCACATCCCGCTTCTGTGCGCCGATATGGGAGGCGCGGCAGAGTTGGGACGTTGCCCCGATATGGTCTTCGCCGCCGGGGATATAAAGTCATTCCACGACCGCATCGCCGCGCTGCTGGCCGGAGAGATTGACATGCAGGCCTATTGGCAGGGAGCGATGGCGCCGGTGGACATGGACAGCCACCTGACCGATTTGCTGGCGATTTACGGAGCAACGGATCGGCACGATGGGGACCAGAGTACAGGCTGAGAAGGCTGCTAGACCAGCCGCGCCTTGACGAAAGCGCTGTCCTGCCAAGGGACAGAGATATCGTCCTCGTAGATCACGCTGCGCCCCTCGGAGGCGAGAGCCAGATACTTGCGGTATTCCTCGGCGTCGTTGAAATGCTGGCGGCGGGTGACTTCGGTCTGCGCCTTTTCGCGGAAGGCGGCGTTGTATTTGAAATGGGCGAACAGCAGCTCGCGCCGGGCCAGCCGGGCGTCGCCGACGTAGTGCAGCCCGTCCGACAGCCGCATGAAGGGGTGATACTTCAAAAGCGCCAGTTTCTGCGCCACGAAGAGCGTCGCGCGCGATCCGGGGATCAGCCGGTGCCGCAGGGCGGAGGTCCATGTCGGCTGGTCCGAATAGGGGCCGCGCGCCGGGGTGTTGGTCAGGAAGGGCCGCGCATCGCAAAACCCCGCCTCGGCAAAGGGATCGCCGCTGGTGAAATCCACCGCTTCGAGCGGCCCTTCGGGATACATGTCGAGCATGAAGATCCGGGCGGCCTCGGCCCCTTTGAAATCATCAGTTTTGAGAAGATCCGGCAAGGTTTGGCTCTGTTTTTCCTGCCAGACGAGCAGCTCGTCCGCATCCGCGACGAGCGACCATTTGCCGGTGCGGAAGGCCGAGATCATCGCCTGCTGCCAGGCCACGCCGTAATGCGAGAGCTTGTAATCGGTATCGACGGAGAACAGTGCCACGTCGTCCTGTTCGAGCAGGTATTCGCGGGTGCCGTCGTCCGAGGCATTGTCGGCGATCAGGAAGCTGGTGACGCCGAGCGCGCGGTAATGGGCGAGGAAATGCGGCAGCATGAACATCTCGTTGCGCATCACCGCGACCACGGCGACCTCTGCCTCCTTGGCGCGGTTGATGCTCTGCGGCGATGACAGCAATTCCAGCGCGTTGCTTTGGTAGCCCAGTTTCACCGGCTGATAGCTGGGCCAGATCTTTGGTGGGTAAAGGCCGGGGGTGTGCAGCCGTTCCAGCGCGAATTGCTGGTCCTTTTCGGTGTCGAGGTGGATCAGCTGCAGCGGCGCGGAAGGCCCCGGGAAGAAGGAATTGACCCAGGAGGCGACGGGCGTCGCGTTGCCGAAAGTGCGGCGGCGGACGGAGACGCGATAGTCCTCGTCCATGACATGGATGCCGCGCAGGGCGAGCAGATCGCCGAGCATCTTGTCTTCCATGAAGGACAGGCCGATGAGCCGCTGCCCCTCGGGGCTGTTTGCGGCGTCCAGCGCCTCGGCCATGGCGCGGCGGCTGAGTGCATAACCCGACCCGCCATCGGCATAGAAAGACGGCTCTGGCGAGCGGTCCAGTTCGTGCCTGCCCCGCTCCGAGGCGGACTTGCCCTGATGCCAGACGCGGTCCATCTGTCCGACGCCGCGGGTCAGTTTTCGGCCGTAATAGTCATGCTTTTTGTAGGTCAGCCCCTCGAAGAACAGCGGTGCGTTGAGAAAGCAATCGTCGTCGATCTTCAGCATATGGCCGAAGGCCGTGTTCTCATGCACCCAGCGGATCGCGGCGAGGGTCTTTTGCGGCAGCCCTTCGTAATCGTCGGGGGCGTCGAGATGGACGATCGGGCCGTCGCGCCGCCCGTCGCCATTCCCGACCACGACGATATAGGGGATGTTCAGCGCCTCCAGCAGCGACAGCCAACCGGATTGCAGCGCCGGGATGCGGGTATCGAGGTAGGCTTGGCAGGAGAAGACCACGACAAGCGTGTCATATAGCGGCGAGCCGCCCCGCAGATCGTCGTTTTGCGCGGGCAGAGGCGGCGCGCCGCCAAGCGCCCTGACCAGGGCTGCGTCGTCCGGGGCCAATCGCGCCAGAGGGCCGCGCAGGGCAGGGGCACGCGACAGGGTCTCTTGCTTTGGGGCGGAAAGCGCGGCGTGCCGTGCCAAGAGCCAGTCGGTCACCCGCTGCACCAAGGCGCCATCGCCGGCAGCGCGCAGCGGCGGGATCAGGATCGCGGCGAGTCCAAAGCCCAGAAACTCGGATCGCGGGTGGCACAGCTGCGCCAGATCGCTCAGAATAGTCTCTAACCATGCCGGATCCGTTGGGGCAGGGGGCTGTGCCAGATACTGGCCTATGGCCCGCGCCACCCGGTTTTGCAGCGCGCAATAGGGCGCTTGCGGGACGGAATGGTAAAGGTCCGGCAGGGTCTGGGCCACAAGGTCTGAAACGTCATCATCCACCTTTGCGGTGCCGGGACAGGCCATATGGCGCAGGGCCGCCAGCCCCGGAGCTGCGCTGGCCTGAACAAGATCCGCGGCGGTTGGCGAAGTGCCGGGCGCCAATGGCAGGCTCGCCGGGCCCAGAAGTTCGACCCGCAGACGCGGTGCATCGGCGCATCCGGCGCTCTCGAAGAAGCGCAGGGCCTGATCGATCCGTGAAGGATCGTGCCCTTCCATGATCTCGGCAAAGAGGGTCTGCGCGGTGCGGATCTGCGGCGGCAGCGGGTGATCCTTGCGGGCGCGCTTGGCAAGGGTGGTCCAGAACTGGCGGGACAACCCATAGGTACGCAGACAGAAGGCCGCCACATCGCGGCCAGGAAAATCATCCCGGCCAAGGTCCAGCAACAGGGTGGTCGCGGCCAGCGTCAGTTCGTGACAGGGGGTGCGATCCCAGTAACTCCAGGCCCTTGAGCTGGCGAAATTCATGAAGGCGTAAAGCAGCCCTTCGCGCGCGCTCTCAGGAATGTCGTGGTCGGTGACGGCGCGGCGGGCCACCCAGGCGATGGGCGGGGTCAGCACCCAGCCGTGGCCGGGGTGGGCGAGCGTGTTCAGGCACTGGACGGCGGTGTCATAGCGGCCTGCCTTCACCAGATAGGGCAGCAGGGCCGACTGGCTCCAGACATCTTCGGGGGGCAAGAGCTGGCTCAGGCCGGTCTCGGCGGCCAGATCGAACAGCCCGTCAAAATCCCCCCCCTCGCGGCAGAAGATATCCGTCAGCGCCATGTAAAGCCCGCGTTGCGGGCCGGAAGGCAGGGCAAGCTCCTTCACCACGCTTAGTGGATCAGGGGCGGGGTCGGTTTGCTGGCTTTGGGCAAAACGAGCGAGGGCGGCGTCGATCTGCGCGGCGTCGGTAATCTCGGGCAGGGCCGGGTCGAGCGGCTGTGTGGCGGGCGCGTCGGGGGCGATGTAATCGGTCAGCCCATAGCTTTCGGCCAGGGCTTGCAGGGTGGTCAGGGTCTCGGCGGCAAGGAGGCTGTGAAGCTGGCCATGGCGCAGGTGGTCGAGCAGTTGCAGGACCAGAGCGCTGTCGGCGGCGCCGGGAGGCGCGGCCATCAGATCACGGATCCGACCTGCCATCTGCTCGCGTGTGATCGAAAAGACCGTGGCGCCTGAGGCATCGGTCAGGGTCAGCGCGGCATCGGCCGCAAGACCTGTCCAGAACCGTCCCGGCAGATCGACAAGCGCGCCGGTCCCGGACAGGGCAGGGGCGAGCAAAACGGGCACTGTTTCACCGGAATGGGCAAGTTTCAGGTCTTGTCCATCGGGCGCGGCGCGGCTGCGCAACTGCAGCCTTGTGTCCAGGGCCAGCTTAGGCCCCGGGGCAGAGGGCATCAGGTCCAGTACCCTTACGCCGCCTTGAAGCGTCAGCCATTTGATCCCGTCCAGTCCGGTCACGCCGGAGCGGTTCAGCAGGGTACGTCGTCCCAACTTTAGAACCGGCACACCATCGATTTGCACGCGGACATGCGGCGGCTCGAGATCGACGATCACCTCGACCCCGGCTTTGGGCAGAGGATGGGCAACCTGCCGTTCGGCCCGCCAGGCGCCATCGGCGCGGCTGTCATTGGCCACGACCAATCCTTCGGCTTGGCGCAGCGACAGGTGAAAGGGGATAGACACGCCGTCGGCGGCGACAAAGGACAGGTTGGCATAGGGATCGCTGTGGAAATCGGCGCGAAAACGGAACCGGCCGCGGCCATTCAAAGGAAAGGCGTACATCAGATGGTCTCCGGTCAGCCCCGTTGCGGATTGCCCTGTGTTATCCGCGTGCCCCGGACCAGATGCAAGGCCCGAGGCATGGGGCAGCAGGGGCGCGCCGCCCAGAACCTGTGCCGGGTTCATCAGGCGCGCCAGTTTCGGGCCGAAGGCAGGGTCGAATCCTGCCGGATCGCGGTTGGCGCCCGTCAGATTGCGGCGCAGCGCCGCCCATGCCAGGTCCGCCAGGCGCAGCACTTTGGCCGGACGCCCCCGGGGCAGGCCAAGGCTGACTTCGTCCCGCAAGGCCCGCGCAAAGAGCCGTCGCTGCCAGCCTTTTGGCAGGCGTTGCGCGGCTGCGGCGGGCAGGGTGCGGACCAGCGCATCGTGCCCGCGTCCCAGCGTGGAGCCGCCACGCGGGGTCTGGCGCGCCCTTGCACCGGTTTCGGACAGATCCACCGCCAGACCGGGCCAGGCGATATAGGCGCAGGGGCCCATCAAAGGCGCGGCAAGGCACAGCGCCCAATGCGGGCGCGCGCCATCGGTAAAGCCGGGCAGGTCCCGCAGTGCCTCGCGGCGAAAGATGCGGGCAGAGAGTTCGGGCGACATTCCAAGGACAGCGGCTGGGGCCAGGCTCAGCCCTCCGCGTGACGGCGTACCGCCGGGCAGGGGGCGCATATCGTCAAAGCCATTGTGCAGCGCGGCGTCGGGGGAGGTGCCCAGCAAAAACTGGCTTAGGCCGCTGTCTGCGCCGCTGCGCAACATGGTTTCCACCCAGTCGTGCAGCGCCATGGGGCGCAATAGATCGCCGGGGCGCAGACAGATGACATAGACCCCCTGAGCGGCCTCGATCCCCGCGCGCCATGCGGCGCCAAGTCCGGACCGTGGGGCGGAAACAACATGCGCTCCGGGAAACCCCAAGACCAGGTCTTGGGCCTGTTTTTCGGAACTAATCACCAGCACCTCGCGCCCGGGGCCGCTTTGGTCGGACAGGCTGGTCAGTGTCTGGTGCAGGGCGTCGGGCTGCTGCCCGTCCCATGGCACAATCACGCTGAGCGGCAGCTGTCCGTCCATCTCAAGCGCCCAGGCGCGGGAGATATCCTTGTCCCAATCGGGATCGTATTTTAGACCCTGTTCCTGCAGAAAAATGGCCGAGGCCCTGGCAAACCTGGCGCGCCGTTCAGGATCGCGCAGCGCGCCCGAGCGTTCGAAAAGCAGCCGCGTCGCGATCCGCTCAAAGGCCTGATCGGCGCCGGAGTGTGGCCCCTTGGCCATGATGGTGCGCATGCCGCGCAGCACATCAAGTTGCTCAAAGATCCGCTCATCATCGCTGGCGGTGATCTGCCCGTCGCGTCCACGGGTTTGCAGATAGAGCGGCTGGGGCAGGTGCAGCAGATGGTCGGTGCGCGCGGCGGCCCGGTAGAAAAAGCTGTGATCCTCGAACCAGGTGCCTTCGTCAAAGCGCAGCCCCTCGATCAGGCTGCGGCGGTAGAGCTTGTTCCAGGCCGAGGGAAAATGCCGGATCACATCGCTCCAGGTTTTCAGGGCATAGCGCCGGTGCATCGGATGGGCGGTGATCTCGGGGGCGTCGTGGATGGCGGAATGCACATGGCTGGTGCCCTCCTGAAAACATGAGCGGACCGCGCAGGACACCCAGTCTGCGCCGCTGTCGCCCAGCGCCTGCCAGAGTTGCATCAGGTAATCGGGCGTGACGCGATCATCGCTGTCGACAAAGGCGATGAACTGGCCGCGCGCCTGGTCCAGCCCGGTATTGCGCGCGCCCGACAATCCGCGGTTTTCCTGCCGGACCAGACGAAAGCGCGGATCATCGCCCATTGCCGCAACAGCCTGCGCGGCGCTTTGATCACGCGATCCGTCATCCACCACCAGCACCTCGAAATCGCGCAGGGTCTGCGCCCGCAGGCTGGTCAGGCAGGCGCCGACATAGGCTTCGACGTCGAAAACCGGGACGATGACAGTGATCAGCGGCGCGGTTTGCGCTGCGCCTTGCGCGGAAGGGGGGGCTTGCTTGGGGGCCGGATCATGCGTCATGCGGTCTGTTGTTCCGTATTGGCCCCGCAAGGTAAAGGCCATCCAGCCTGTTCGCCCGGGTCTCTTGCTCCGCTATGGGTGAGGTGCTACCCAACCGACCAATTGGCAGCCGGTTCGAGGTACACGAGGTGAGCTTTCCCTATATCATCTGGACAATGCAGCGGACCGGAGGGACGACATTGGCCACGCTGCTGGCCACCTTGTCAGAGCATCCCGGGGTCCAGCATGAGCCCTTCAATCAGGATCGGGTCTTTGGTCATGTCGCGCCGCATTGGCAGGACCCCGCCCGTTTGCGCGATGAGATGGCCGGAGTGCTGGCGCCGCGCCCGGTGATCAAACATTGCCACGAACTCTTGCCGCCGGTGTTGAACGAGACCCTGATGGAAGTGTCGAGCGAGCTTGGCTACCGCCATATCGTCCTGGAACGCCGTGCCGAGGCCGACCGTATCCTGTCGCTGGAACTGGCCAAGATTACCGGGGCCTGGGGCAGCGATCAGGCGCGCCGGATCTATCGGCAGATCGAAGAGGGTGGCAGCCCGCTTGATCCGATCGATATCCCCCGGGCGCTGGCCCATATGCATCACTGCGCGGCGCGGCGGGCGGCGTTGGACGCCCTGTTCGAGGCGCATGGGCAGACCCCGTACCGGGTGTGCTTTGAGGACATCTATACCGATCCCGCCTCTGGTCGCATCCTTGTCGAGGATGCGCTGAGCTTTCTTGCGATCGATCCCAAGGCGCATCCGCAGTACGAGGCGCTGGTGACCGAGGCGCTGCTCAAGAAAGGCCAGAACTCGGTCCGGGTCGCGGATGCCGTCCCGAACTATGACGCGGCGCGCAATCAGCTTGTCGAGGCCCTGAGCGGCAGGGCCACTCCCGCCGCTTGAGGATGCGACTCCGGGTCTCGTGGCTGGGCTTTAGTAACATAACAAGGATTATGCGTTGCAACAGTTGTAGCCGCAAAGCTAAATTGTCACCAATGAGCAATTCAGGAATGTCACTCTCCCGTCCTAGACTGAGGGAGATTGGGCATGGGATGGGTGGTTATGAGCGAGCGCGAGTTGAACCGCGTAGAGGTTGGCGCAAGTCGATGACGGACGGTTGAGCATCGATAATGCCGCAAACACGCTGGCACTGACGCGTCGGCAGATTTTCCGGCTGCTGAAGCTTTATCGTCAGGATGGCGCGTCGGCGATCCGGCACAAGGCGCGCGGCAAGCCCCCGAACAATCGCATCCACAAAGCCAAACGGGATTACGCGCTGTCGCTGATCAAAGAGAACTATCCCGACTTTGGGCCGACCCTGGTAGCGGAGATGCTGGCCGAGCATCATGGGTTTAAAGTCTCGCGCGAGACGGTTCGCAAGTGGATGCAGGAAGACGGTCTTTGGCTCTCTGAACCGCGCCGGGTTTGCCGGAGGCAGGTTGATTTAAGTTATGCGGCCATGATCTGAGTTTCCAGAGCCGCATGGTAGTTTGCTTCGGCCTCTGCCGGCGGGATGTTTCCGATGGGTTCCAGCAGGCGGCGGTTGTTGAACCAGTCGACCCATTCGAGGGTGGCATATTCTACGGCGTCGAAGCTGCGCCATGGGCCACGGCGGTGGATGACTTCGGCCTTGAATAGGCCATTGATCGTTTCGGCCAGGGCATTGTCATACGAGTCCCCGACGCTGCCGACTGATGGCTCTATGCCTGCCTCCGCCAACCGTTCGCTGTAGCGAATTGACAGGTATTGCGACCCGCGATCCGAATGATGCACCAAGCCCGCCCCTGGCTGTCGCTGATGGACGGCCTGCTCCAGCGCATCAAGCACGAAGCCTGCATTGGCCGTGCGGCTCACCCGCCAGCCGACAACACGACGGGCGAAAGCGTCGATGACAAACGCCACATAAACGAAGCCCTGCCACGTTGCCACATAGGTGAAATCGCTGACCCAAAGCATGTCCGGCGCAGGCGCCCGGAACTGGCGGTTCACCTTGTCCAGCGGGCATGGCTGCGCCTTGTCGGGTATCGTCGTCCTGGCCTTCTTGCCGCGAATGACGCCCTCCAGGCCCAAATCCTTCATCAGCCGTGCCACCGTGCATCTGGCCAGATCAAAGCCTTCCCGGCGTAGCTGATGCCAGACCTTGCGAACGCCGTAGACCTTGTAGTTCTGCTCCCAGACACGTTCGATCTCGGACCGCAAAACCGTGTCCCGATCCGACAGCAGGTCAGGGTTCGCCCGCTTGGCCATGTGATCGTAGAACGTGGAAGGGGCAATCGGCAGGTGCCTGCAGATCGGCTCGACCCCGATATCGTCGCGGTGTTCTTCAATGAAGGCGATCATGTCCTGGACCGGCGGTCGAGCTCCGCCTGAGCAAAATATGCCGACGCCTCGCGCAGGATCTCATTGGCCTGCTTCAACTCGCGGTTCTCGCGCTCCAGCGC
>NZ_JBMPIX010000032.1:0-44061 GCF_049341065.1 Pacificoceanicola algae
GCTACCGACCGTCCTCCGCTTCATCCCGCCGCGACACCGAGCAAGTGCGAAATCAATGGGGCGTGGCCGTCGCTTACCAAGGGGTCTGCACGAGAAAAAGCCGAAGATCCGGCCCTTCTCGTTGAGAAGTTCGGAGAACGCTTCGACGATCGTTGGCGCAAGTCCATGGGAATTTCGCTGGATGGCAACCCGCGAAAGCTGTGCATCCACAGCCTGCGCCATTTCGCCAACAACACTCTGATCCACATAAAGGAAATCCATGAGGTCACCAGATATGACCTCTTCGGACATGTGGAAGGCGCCGAAGCTCAGAACACCAACACGTCCACATACCGGGATGAGACGCCCATGGCGATCAAACTGTCGGCGATTGAGACATTGCCCCGGCTGGAAGTGAGTTTGTCGGCATGGGGGTCGCCGGGGTTGTAGGATACTCAGCCTAGCTAGCCTGTTCAGGTCAGAGCCATGGTTCCAAGGGAAACCACGCCACCGCATCTCATGGTGTTGGTCACCTGTGTTGCACAGTGCGCCTGACGTCAAGAATGCGATCTTCGACGCACTGTGGACAGGCAATCCATGGAGAGTTTCATGCCTCCTGCATCTGGCGGAGTTCCGGCACCATCTCGGACAGCTCAGGGTACTGCGCGGCCTGCACAGCTTCCCATGTGGCCGCACGCTTTGCTAGTTCCGAGAACTGCGTCCCGGAGCCGACGCGGGTGAAGACCGAGTTCACGACGCAGGCCCACTCCCACAGGAGCCTCGACAGAGGGCCGGATGTATCCTGGCGCTGCCACACCTGCATCAAGTCCAGCCTGTCTCCGAGGCGCTGCCCCACCTCAAGGAGCGTCTGGTAACCGACGAGATAGGACAGCGCCGCCGACAGCACTTCGCCATCCGGCGTCTGCCGCCGATGCTGGATCTCCAGGTCGGTCAAAAGGCTGGGGGCAGCAGCGCCAGTATCGACCCGCTCGCCCAGCATGACGACGACAGAAACCAGCATCGCGTCGCTGACGAGCGTCCGGCAGATTTCCTGCTGGCAGGCAGCCAGTTCCCGGAACAGACGCGCTTCTGCCCGAGCGGACAGCGGTTTGAACTCCATGCCCGGGCGCATGTTCGAACCATTGCAGATGCACGACAGAAGATCGTCAATATCCTCGGGATCAGGCACCTCGCCAGCGACAAAGGCCCCGTCAGCGTCATCCTCGATCACCAGCAATCCAAGATTGGTCAGCTCATGAACCAGATTGGCCCTGACGATTTCCGGATCGAAACTGCCACGGATCTCCCCGATCAGCGCGTTGACATCCTCTTCCGTGCAGGCTTCCGCAATAACGGCATTCTCGACCCATTCCAGCAACGCGGTCTCGGAAATGGCGTGGTATCGCGTCGACGGTGCCGTCGCTTCAACAGTTGACCTGCGTCCCCTGTGAACGTCGAGGAACGATCTGAAGGTAGCGCCGTCCGCATTCTCGGCTGTCTGCGCCAACGGTCCGACGATATCGTCGGCATCGATCCGAAATCCGGTGTCGCCGACATCATCGAAGTCGAATTCAGCGTCATCGTCGTCACCCAGACGTGTGACCCGCCCTTCTACTGCGTCGAAGGAGGCCGTGTAGTCATCCCGCTCGATATCGTGGTGGAACTCCTCTGCTTCTTCCTCGCCTTCGAAGTCGAGATCGAAGTCATCGAAATCGAAGGATGCTTCGATTTCCTCCGCGATCGGCTGTGGTGCAGCGGGCTTGGCCCTTGCGGGTTCAGGTTTCCTTTCCTGAGGTATCGCAGCTTCCGGGGTGGCATCCGGCAGCAAGCTGCGCAACAGACCTGCCACCATGGCATGCCCGTTCTCCGCGGCTCGATCATGCGGCTTCCTGCGCTCGAAATTCTTGGCCGCAGGATCTGCACCGGCCTTGATCAACTGGTCGCAGAACTTAAGCTGCCCCTGCACTGCGCAGATATGCAGCGCTGTATCCCCTTTGCCGTCAATGGCATGGACACGTCCTGCGGAAATCATTTGGGTCACGGCATCAGGCTTGCCCTGAACGAGACCGATTAACTCCTTGATGGAAAGGCGCTCAACCTCGGCATGCACAGAAGTCGTCGACAGGCTCTCAACCTCTCGATCCTCCAGCTCGTCAGCCAATGCGTGATGCCCGGCCCGACGCGCCCTTTCGGACGCCCGCAGACCCTCGGAATCCAGTAGGGTTGCGCTGTGTCCACGATCCAGCAGAAGTCGCACAACACGAGGCCGACCTTCGCTGGCAGCGTCATGGAGCGGAAAGGAAG
Organism: Pacificoceanicola algae; assembly: GCF_049341065.1. NCBI lineage: Bacteria > Pseudomonadati > Pseudomonadota > Alphaproteobacteria > Rhodobacterales > Roseobacteraceae > Pacificoceanicola > Pacificoceanicola algae. The sequence goes on from NZ_JBMPIX010000032.1 coordinate 2,284, forward strand.
CATTCTTCAGTGCGGCCGAGACATTGCCCTCGCCGCCAGCCCGAATAATGCCTTCACTCGCCAAACCCATGAAATACCCTGCCAATCCAAACTATTGTTAACCAATTGATAGACGATGTGAAGCCGGAAAAAGGCGAATTGAAAACCACATCAAGGAGATTTCGTGCCATATTTTTCGCTTGACTCATCCACCATTTCGTCTGCCACACGCCGCCATTCCTGAAATCACTGTATTCCCTTCAATAGCCCCGTTCAGACGGACCCGATTTCCCGGCAACGAATCTCATGATGCACGCTGCCAATGACAAAAGCTGTCACCTCGTCCAGCACGGGCTCCGACAGTCCCGGCGTCATCGCGCACTCCCACACGATCAGCACACGCCAACCGGCTGTCAGAAGGGCCTCGACATTCGCTTCGTCACGACGGACGTTCGCATCAAACTTGTCCTGCCAGAAATCGGGCCGCGTCGCAGGCGTCGTAGCCTTGGGACAGTCCCTGTGCCTGTGCCAGAAGCATCCACGCACCTCGATCACCACACGCCACTTCGGTAGGACTAAGGCGTCTGTCATGGAGGCAAAACCGGAAGCAACGCGCGTGCAGAGCGCGCCTGAGCATCATCTCCGGCTTCGTGTTCGCCCCCCTGATCGGCGGGCAGATCTTTGGTGAGCAACTGGCACCGTCGGACTTCTTGGTGACCGAGCTGGCCATCCAATCACGACCCGGTAGCCACGCGCGCTTCTTTGTGGATCTCTACCAGGCGGCACGAGACGCCATGCGTTTCTTCGAGAAAACCAGGCATGACTATACCCATCGAGTTGCTCTTTGCAGATGCACCTGGCTTGGAAGAGTACTTCGTCCCAGATGCAGATAGGCCGGGTAACTGCATAAAATTTCAAGGGAACAAGGTGGCCTTCGCTAAAGACGTCGTGGCAGGGTTAGGTGCCGAGTGTTTCGAGCATTTCCGCCCGATCTTCGATTTTGTTGACGGGGTCATCGATCAGGCCAAGTGACATCGCAGCAGACCTTAGCGAGGCCTATACAGCGTTGCGAGGTTTCTGTCTTGTCAGGGAGGTGCCAAGTCTAGGCCTGTATGCAACTCGGGAACTCTTGGAGGTACAAGTGGTTGTTTTCTTTATAGAATTGGTGCCGCTGAAGGGACTCGAACCCCCGACCCCATCATTACGAATGACGTGCTCTACCAGCTGAGCTACAGCGGCTTTCCGGACCCTACTTTGGCCCTACCAGTTCTTCTCATTTGCCCCGCATTCTTTGGCTTTGCAAGTCATTCGAGCGGCGACCCGCCAATTACGAAAAACCTGCTCTACCATCTGAACTATTGAGGCAATGCGACGCTCGTTTAGACGCATCCAGCCGACTGTTCAAGACTGAATCAGAGCGGAGTTTTTCGTCGCGATCTTTCTCAGTGCCGCTCGTCTCAATCGGTCTCTCCCTTTGCATGCAAACAGTGGACCTGTCGCGGAAATGTTCCGCTCATTTGACTTGGTATTTTGCCACAAAGGAGAAAGAAAATGGCATCGAAACCAATCCCGGGAGTCCGCGGCGAAGCTTTGCGCTTGGCTTTGACAGGCAAGCTGCCGCCCAAGCAGGTTACCGGAGATTTTGGGATCATCGTCTGGCCCCCCTATCGCGTGACATTGCTGCGGAATGCGCTGGCCGGGCCGTGGTACAGCAACCGGATGAACCGTGATCTCGTAGTCCGGGCCCTGAACATGGCCATCGCCCTGCACAGAACGCACTTGGGGGTGCATCCAGCGCACTGATCGTGGCAGCCAAAATGGCTGCGACGACGACAAGGTTCTGCGCCAGCGCGGCTTCAAGATGTCGATGAGCGGAACCGGCGATTGCTGCTTCAACGCGACCGTCGAGATCTTCTTCAAGACAATCATGGCCAAGCTGCATTGGCACGGTCACGCGGACACGCCGCGTTGCTGAGGTCGTCGTCTTCGAATATTTAAATAGCGTCTAAAATCAACTCCGTAGACACTCAGCCCTCGGATGAAAAACCCATCGGTTTTCGAAAGAAGGGTCGCTTAAGTGAGCAATCAGAGCGACATAAAACCGCGACAGGTCCACGAAATGCTACCTTGCTAAGCGGGGTCGCACCTCTGATGTGCGGCTTGCCGCTATCTCCCGTTCCTTTCGGCCGTCCAAATGACTAAACTAAGATCCGAGGCAGAAAACAGGAGAGAACCATGCGCGCAACATTCTTGACTGCGCTGATGACCGGTATTTTGGCAACCGTTCTGATGAGCGGACCCGCAGCTGCGGGCTGGCGCGACCGATATGAGGTTTACGGGGTCGAGGACGACGACATGTTGAAAATGCGCGCCGGTCCCGGGACCGGCTACATCGTGATCGTGGGCCTTCCGAACGGCACTGTTGTGCGCATCGACAGTTGCGAGCAAACCGGAAGCACCCGTTGGTGCAAAGTGTCTTTGGATCGGGCGCCCGGGCTGAAGGGATATGTATCGCAGGCCTATTTGCGCGAGATGTGATCAGGCAATGATCCAGCGCGGGGACAAAGGGCGCAGACGGTCGTTCGGCCTTTGCTCCTGCCACGCCTTGTTTCATGCCCGCGACAGCTTTGCCCCTTCTGTCCCTCAGCCGAAACGACGGGCTTGCGGCGCTGGTCATAGAATGCAACTTTGCATCGCAGAACGACTTACCGGAGTGGGTGCAACATGATCAGTTTCAAGGCTTTTCTTGCAGGTTCGGCAATCTTCCTGGGGCTTGCAGCCTGTGAGCCGGTGCCAGCCACGGGCGATGCGAGCTCGGCAGGTCTTGTGACCGTGCCAGAGTCGGTGTCCTCGATCGCAGCGTCGTATCAGGATCTTTCTACAGCCCGCATTCGGGCCGAGGATGGTTGTTACTGGTACACCCATCGCGGGCCGGTCGAGACCACCCAATTGCCGTTGCGCACGGCGGCTGGCAATCCGATCTGCACAAGACCGCAAAGCTGATCAAAAAGCGCGTTACAGCGCGCTTCCGTCAGTCGGATAAAGGTAGGCGGTGACGCCCGTGTCCACCTGATCATACAGCGTGTTGATATGTGCCATCACCATGCGCACACAGCCCGAGCTTGCCCGTGTCCCGATAGAGCGCGGCGCAGGTGTGCCGTGGATACGCAGATATGTGTCGCGATTTCCGACATAGAGATACAGCGCCCGTGATCCCAAGGCATTCCCCGGACCCGGAGGCATGCCCTCTTCCCAGCGGGCGTATTTATCGGGCTCGCGCTTGATCATGGTCGGCGTCGGGGTCCAACCGGGCCACTTCGACTTGCGCTTGATCGTATAGACGCCGGGTTCATACAGCCCGTCGCGCCCGATGGCCACGCCGTAACGCATCGCGCTGCCGTCGTCCTGAATGTGATACAAGTAGCGTGCAACAGCATCCACATGGACATCGCCCGGCTTCAGCCCCGGGTTCGCCTTCACCCGCACCGGCAGCAATCGAGGATGCAGTCCCCAAGGATTGCTGGTGCCCAGATCGAAGTTCGCAGGCGTCACCTCGGCATCCCAAGCGTCCCAATCGCTGGGGGCGGCAAAAGCGGGCCGGACAAATGCGGGCGCCGCCAGCGACGACAGAGCAGCAATCATGTAGCGTCTGGTAAACATGTGAGACCCTTCCAAACTTTCAGACAAGTATTCAAGGCGGCCACAGGAGGCAGGCCAAGCGTCGTTTCCCGAACATGAAAACGCTTAATCAGACCTGCGTTCAAACGTAATCAACCCTGCCCACAAAAATTTTTTCAAGGTGAGGTCTTGAGGCTGCGCATGGCACCAAGGGCGGTCAATTGTGGGGCCAGATGCGGCGTCACCTCTCAAGTTTGGCCACCTCGACCAGCGCTGTATGTGCGCTGCACCCCTGCCCCAACCGCGATGTGCCCACGTCCAGGGTCAGGACATTTGGATTCCCATGCGGATCAATATTGTCGTCGGGATCGCCAAACCATGCGCCTGTCGGCAGGGCCACGACGCCTTGATGGATCTCGTCCGAAACGGCAGCCCGCGCCCGGCAGGCCCCGCGCGCGTTGAATACCCGCACCAGGTCACCAGACGTGATGCCACGTTCGGATGCGTCCTGCGCATGAATGACAATCGTTTCGGGCCGTGAACCATCGACATCCGCAAGCGCGCTTTCCAGCTGGCTGTGCAGCTTGTCGCCCGGTTGCGGCGAGACAAGGTGCAATGGACAGGCCGTCGTCGCTGTACCCAACCATTCAGCTGGTGGCAGCCAGACTGGGTGGCCGGGACAATCGTCGTAGGCGAAACCGTCAATGGTTTGCGAGAATATCTCGATCTTGCCCGATGGCGTGCCAAGTGGCGCGCTTTCGGGATCTTCCCTGAACGGTGCGAAAAGTGTCCGGTTCGGTCCATCCACGCGGATTGGCAGGCGGACCCAGTTCTGCTCTTTCAGGCTTTCCAGTTCCGGCACCGGCACGTTCTGCGCCGCCGCGCGATCACGGAAATCGGCGTAAAGCTGCGCGATCCACTCCGTAGAGCTTTTGCCTTCGGTGAACTCTGTCTCGATACCAATGCGCCGGGCCAGACCGGAAAAGATGTCATAGTCGTCCCGGGCCTCGCCAACCGGCGGGATCAATTGCGGCATGTGGAACAGATAGTCGTCAAGGTTCGTGCGACCGATGTCCTCACGCTCATACGGCGTGGTCGCCGGAAACACGATGTCGGCGCGTTTGGCGGTTGCTGTCCACCACGGCTCGTTCACGATGATCGTGTCCGGCTTTTGCCACGCCTCGTGCAACCCGTTGAGATCCTGATGATGATGGAACGGATTGCCCCCCGCCCAATAGATCAGCTTGATGTCCGGATAAGGGCCACGTTTGCCGTTGAAATCGTAAGGCTTCCCGGGATTGCGCAGCATATCCCCGATACGGGCCACCGGGATCACGGTTTGAACCGGGTTGTCAAACTGCGAAAAGGTCATACCCCTCAGCCCGGCCAGCGATTTCCCGATCCCGCCAATGGCGCCATAGCCATATCCGACACCGCCGCCCGGCAGTCCGATCTGACCCAGCATCGCCGCGAGTACGGCAGACATCCAATAGGGTTGTTCGCCGTGTTCGCCGCGTTGAAGCGACCACGCCAGAGTGATGAGCGTGCGAGTCCCCGCCATGCGCCGCGCCAGTTCTCGGATGGCCTCCGGCGCGACCCCGCAAAGCTGGCTTGCCCACTCGGGCGTCTTGGGCTGGCCGTCGGTTTCGCCCAGCAGGTAGGGTCTGAACCGCTCATACCCGACGGTGCAGCGCGACAGGAACGCCCTGTCGGTCAGACCCTCGCTTTCAAGCACATGGGCCAGTGCCAGCATCAGCGCGGTGTCCGAGGCGGGCTTCAAGGGAAGCCATTCGCAGTTCGCCGGCGCATCCGTCCGTTGCGGCCCGACATTGATGCAGCGCATCCCCTTTTGGGCAAACCTGTCGAACCAGCCGCCGGTTTCATGTTCGGTGATCCCGCCCATGCTGACCTGAGAATTCTTCGGGTTGATCCCGCCGAACATCACCAGTGTTTCGGTATGATCAAAGATGGTCTGCCAGCTGTCCTGATGTTCATAGAGAAGCGTCAGGAAATTCGTGCCGAAGACATGCGGCATGATCGATTGTGCGCAGCCGGTCGAATAACTCCCGAAGGAAGCGACATAGCCGCCAGCACAGTTGAGAAAGCGATGAACCTGGCTTTGCGCATGGTGAAAACGCCCGGCCGAGCCCCAGCCGTATGATCCGCCGAAAATCGCCTCGTTGCCGTGGGATTTCCGAACCCTGTCGATTTCGGCCCCGGCAATGTCCAGGGCTTCGTCCCAAGGCAGTTCGACAAACCCCTCCGATCCCCGCCCCAGACGGTCGCGGGTTTCCAACCAGCCGCGCCGAATGGACGGACGTGCAACCCGGGACCGGTGGTGGACCGCAGCAGGCAGGATTGCCGGGATCGCCGAAGGATGCGGGTCCTGCGAAAAGGGCCGGGTTGCAACGATCCGGTCGCCCTCGACATCAACCTCGAACGCCCCCCAATGGCTGGAGGTCACATGTGTCCTCTTTTCAGTTCCAGTCGCCATTGGCCCCTCCGGTTTCGTGGTTCAGACAGCTTGGCGCAGCATAGGTGAAGCTGCGGGAAAAGTGCAGTTTTTTCACCCGGCGCTCCCGCCCTTTGGACGGACAACAAACCCTGGCAGCCCGATGATCTGCGCCAGCCCCGGATGCGCCTTGCTCTTTTCTTTGCCAAGCACCTCGGGTAGGTCCAAGGAAAGCCAATCCAAGCGAGAAATGCGATGAAAACCATCTATGTCCTGAACGGTCCCAACCTGAACCTGCTGGGCAAGCGTCAGCCCGACATCTATGGACATGACACGCTGGACGATGTCGCCGCGCTTTGCCGCAGTGTTGCCGACGACGGCTTTGACATCCGGCAGCTACAATCGAACCACGAAGGCCAGATCATCGACTGGATTCACGAGGCCCGCGAGGACGGCTGCGGAATCGTGATCAACGCCGGAGCTTTCACCCATACGTCGGTGGCCATTCTGGATGCGCTCAACACCTTCGAAGGCCCGGTGATCGAGGTCCACATCAGCCAAGTGCACAAACGCGAAAGTTTTCGCCACCACTCATTTATCTCGATGCGCGCGGACGGCGTAATCGCGGGGCTCGGTCTGGAAAGCTATGCCGCAGGGGTCCGGCGTATTTGCCAATTGGTCAAATAACCCCCTGCCCGCTGCGGCGATTGGTTTGAATGGCCGGGCATGAGCCGATGCATTTGTGCGGCATCTTGAGCCGCATGAGACGTTTGTCTAGAAACGTCAGGCAGACCCGCCCGCAATGCCCGAACCTTCGGCAAAGGACCATTCGCATGATCAGCTATGTCACGGTCGGAGCCGACGATATCCCGCGTGCAAAGCGCTTTTACTCGGCGTTCATGTTGGCCCTTGGCTACGGGTTAAAGGAAGGCCCGGAGGGCTTGAGCTATATGCTGCCCGGTCATCAGGGCCAGCCTGCCGTTTCACCTGACTACTACGTCAAGCCGACCTTCGACGGACGACCAGCATCGGCAGGAAACGGTGCAATGGTCGCGTTCCAGGCGCAAGACCAGCAACAAGTCCGCGACCTTCACGCCGCCGCACTCGCCGCTGGCGGCCGAGACGAGGGCCAACCGGGCTTCCGCGACGCCTATGGGCCCAATTTTTACGTTGGCTACCTGCGCGATCCCCAAGGCAACAAGATCGCGCTTTTTTCAAGCAATCCGAACGACCCGGGAAGGGATCAGTAGCTGGCCACCGGTCCGGTGGTCTGAGGCATGGCACAATTCGCGCTGGCCTGATGAAAGATCACGCTGTACCGCAGTCTGAAAGGCCCGCATAGCCACCAGGCTGCACCTTCAGCCAAGGGCGTAGCCAGCCCCGCGCACGGTGCGCAACGGGTCTTCGCCGCCGTGTTTGCACAATGCCTTGCGCAGACGGCCGACATGGACGTCAACGGTACGCGTATCCACATAGATGTCGCGCCCCCAGACCCGATCCAAAAGCTGTTCGCGTGAAAACACCCGTCCGGGCTTTTCCATGAAGGTCGACAGCAGGCGGAACTCGGTCGGGCCAAGCTTCAGTGCTTCGGTCCCGCGCGTCACTCGGTGGGTCTCGGAATCGAGGCGGATGTCGTCGTATTCCAGCACCAGCCCGGCGGTGGCAGGCCGCGCGCGGCGCAATTGCGCGCGCACCCGCGCCATCAGTTCGACCACCGAATAGGGTTTGACCACATAGTCATCGGCGCCGGTTTCAAGCCCCCTCACCCGGTCCACTTCTTCTGAACGGGCCGAAAGCATGATGATCGGAACCGAGCGCGTTTCCGGCCGGGTCTTCAACTGACGGCAGACCTCAATCCCCGAAACCTTGGGCAGCATCCAGTCCAGCACGACAACATCGGGGCATTCCTCGTCCATCAACATCAGCCCCTCTTCGCCGTTCTCGGCGCAGGCGACGCGAAAGCCCTCGGCTTCGAGATTGTACCTCAGAACCTCACGCTGGGCGGGCTCGTCCTCGACCAGCAGAACCGTCGGTTGATCGGCTGACATGGGATCAATCCTCGCTCTCGTCGATCTTCAGGCTCATATCGGCATCGCTTGAGGTGATGTCCTTTTTCACCCGTGCCTCTTCGGGTTTCTTGCCCGAAGTCAGGAAAACCACCTGTTCGGCGATCGAGGTCACGTGATCCCCCATGCGCTCGACGTTCTTGGCGATGAAATGCAGGTGCATGCAGGCAGTGATGTTGCGCGGGTCTTCCAGCATGAAGGTCAGGAATTCGCGGAACATGGTGTTGTACATCTGGTCGATTTCGCGGTCGCGGTCGATCACGTCCAGCGCCAGCGCCTCGTCGCGCTGGATATAGGCGTCCAGCGCATCCTTGAGCATCAACTCGACCTCGCGGGCCATGCGCCGCAGCGACGTGGCCGAGCCGTTGATCGAGGGCATCTGAACCAGAACGCCGGTCCGCTTGGCCATGTTCTTGGCCAGATCGCCGATGCGTTCAAGATTGGCCGACATCCGCATGACCGACAGGATCACCCGCAGGTCAATGGCGGTGGGCGCGCGCAGGGCAATCACCCGGGCCGCTTCGTCGTTCAGCGACTCTTCCAGCGCGTCGATCACCTTGTCGCCCTTGCGGACCTGTTCGGCCAGCTCTTCATCGCGGCTTTCGAGGGAAATGGCGCTGTCGCGGATCGCAACCTCGACCAGCCCACCCATCTTGAGGATTTTTGCCTGAATCCCCTCAAGGTCGCGGTCAAAGGCCGAGGAGATATGCTGATGTGTATCCTGCATGGCTTATCCAATCCGTCCGGTGATGTAGGACTCGGTGCGCGGGTCCTCGGGGTTGGTGAAGATCTTGGCGGTGTCGCCGAATTCCACCAGATGCCCAAGGTGGAAAAAGGCAGTGCGCTGGCTGACCCGGGCCGCCTGCTGCATCGAGTGTGTGACGATCACAACCGAATACTGCTGGCGCAATTCGTCGATCAGTTCTTCGACCTGCGCGGTGGCAATCGGGTCAAGCGCGCTGCACGGCTCGTCCATCAGCAGCACTTCGGGTTCGGTGGCAATGGCGCGGGCAATGCACAGGCGTTGCTGTTGACCACCCGACAGGCCGGTACCGGGGGCGTTCAACCGGTCCTTGACCTCGTTCCAGATGGCGCCGCGGCGCAGGGCCTTTTCGACGATCTCGTCAAGGTCGGCCTTGTTGCGGGCAAGACCGTGAATGCGCGGGCCATAGGCGATGTTGTCATAGATCGACTTGGGAAACGGGTTGGGTTTCTGGAACACCATCCCGACCTTGGCGCGCAGCTGCACCGGATCAACGCGCTTGTCATAGATGTCTTCGCCATCAATGCGGATATCGCCTTCGACGCGGCAGATGTCGATGGTGTCGTTCATCCGGTTCAGGCAGCGCAGGAAGGTCGACTTGCCACAGCCCGAGGGGCCGATGAAAGCCGTCACCGTCTTGTCTTCGATATCGACATTCACGTCCTTGATGGCATGGGTGTCGCCATAATAGACCTGAACGCCACGTGCGCCGATCTTGATGGTGTCTGTGGCCACGAGTCTCTCCGTTCCGGGTGCGTCAAACATGTTGTGTACCTTACTTACCAGCGGCGCTCAAAGCGGCGGCGCAGGATGATGGCGATGATGTTCATGGTCAGCAAGAACACCAGAAGAATGATGATCCCGCCCCAGGCCCGTTCGTAATAGGCCGGGTCAGAGCGTTTCGCCCATTCATAGATCTGCGCCGGCATGGCCGAGTTGGGATCAAGAAAACCGCTGGCGATGCCGTCGGGATAGTTGGTGGCGATATAGCCGACCATGCCGATCAGCAGCAGCGGCGCGGTCTCACCCAGCGCCTGCGCAAGGCCGATGATGGTACCGGTCAGAATGCCGGGCATGGCCAGGGGCAAAACGTGATGGAACACCGCCTGCATCTTGCTGGCTCCGACCCCCAGCGCCGCATCGCGGATACTGGGCGGCACCGATTTCAGCGAAGCCCGTGTCGAGATGATGATCGTCGGCAAGGTCATCAGCGTCAGCACCAGACCGCCGACCAGCGGCGCCGATTGCGGCAGGTGGGCGAACTGGATGAACACCGCCAGACCAAGGATACCAAAGACGATGGAGGGCACCGCCGCGAGATTCGAGATGTTCACCTCGATCAGATCGGTAAAGCGGTTTTGCGGGGCGAATTCCTCAAGGTAGATCGAGGCGGCGACCCCGATCGGCAAGGACAGCACCAGCACCACCAGCATCATGAACAAGGATCCCAGCATCGACACGCCAAGGCCCGCCTGTTCGGGCCGGCTTTCCGAGGCATCGGCCCCAAAGACAAAATCCATGTTGAAGGACCGCTTCAGCGCCCCGGCGTCGCGCAGCGCGTCGACAAGATCCAGATGCTCGGGTGCGATCTTCTTGTCGCGGGCAATGCTGTCGCGGCTGACGCGGCCTTTGATATAGCCATCCACCCGCGACGAGGCGAGAATGCGGAATTCAACCGTCTGACCGATCAGGGACGGGTCGTCGATGACCACGTCGCGCACCTGCGCCGCCGCCGAGGCCGAGACCAGCGCCTTCATATCCTTGTCTTTGGTCAGCGGCGTTTCAATTCCCAGATCCTGCACCTGCGCGAACAGGGCCTTCTCGATCAGCGGGCTGTAGCCAAAGGTCGAGACCTTCTTGATGTCCTCAATGTTGCCTTCCCCGTTCTTGTCCAACTTGGCCGGATCCAGATAGACCGGCGTGGTGATAAAAGTCTGTTGAAAAGCGCCAACCCCGTTGGACAGGATCGCGGTCAGCAACACCACAAGGAAAAAGATTCCGGTCGCGATGGCGGCAATGCCATAGGCGCGAAAGCGACGCTCGGCGCGGTTGCGCTTGACGGTGCGGGCGTCGGCATCGGTCAATGATGCGCGCCGCCGGTCGGGGGCATTCATGCTGGCATCGGTCATTCGTACTGCTCCCGGTATTTGCGCACGATATAAAGGGCAAAGATGTTGAGCCCCAAAGTCAGGACAAACAACGACATGCCAAGGGCAAAGGCCACCAGCGCCTCGGGGCTGGCAAAGTCGGCATCCCCGGTCAGCTGGGAAACGATCTTGGCGGTCACGGTGGTCATGGCGTCGAAGGGGTTCATCGACAGCCGTGCAGCGGCCCCGGCCCCAAGCACGACGATCATCGTCTCGCCGATGGCGCGGCTGGCGGCCAGTAGGATGGCGCCGACGATCCCCGGTAGGGCTGCGGGCAGGACCACCTGCTTGATGGTTTCGGATTGCGTCGCGCCCAATCCATAGGATCCATCGCGCATCGCCTGCGGCACCGCATTGATAATGTCATCGGACAGCGAGGACACGAATGGGATCAGCATGATACCCATCACCAGACCTGCGGTCATCACCGCCGTTCCGGCCTGCATCCAGCCCAGCCCCCCATCGCCGAAGACGCTCAGCAACATCGGCCCAACCGTCAGCAGGGCAAAAAGGCCGTAGACGATGGTCGGGATGCCCGCCAGTACTTCGAGCAATGGCTTGGCGATCGCGCGGGTCTTGGGCCCAGCGTATTCCGACAGGTAGACCGCAGCGAACAGGCCAATCGGCACCGCCACGGCCAGCGCGATCACCGAAATATAGAGTGTGCCCCACAGCAGCGGCAGGATGCCCAACTTGGACAGCGGGTTGCCATCCGAGTCGACACCGCCGCCAAACGAGGGCAGCCAGGTGCCCGAGCCAAAGAACTGGCTGGCCGGATACAGTTCGAAAAAGCGGATCGTGTTGCCGATCAACGACAGGACGATCCCAACGGTTGTCAGAATGGCGATGGAGGCGGCGAACAGAAGGATGCCCCGCACTCCTTGCTCGACCACGTTGCGCGCCCGGTAGTCTCCCTTGGACTGGAGCAGGCCAAATCCAAGGCCAAGGACCGCCACGGCCACCGTGGCAATTGCCATCCAAAGGCGCCCGGTCTCGGTCATGTCCCGGTAGACGCCCGCTGCGGTCAGCACCTCGTTGCTGACTTCGGCGCCCAGGGCAACGCCCGCATCGCCCAGAACCTTCTTGACGTCCTCGGCGGCAATCTCGCCCGACTGGCGGGTCGTCAATAGCCCCTGCCCGACCGCCAGATCCAGACCATCGGCCACCCGTCGCACGTCGGACATCACCAGACCGCGCGTGCTGCCTTCGGAAATGGCACTGTCGGGGACAAGCGCGGACACCTGCGAATTCACCAAAAGCGGCTGGACCAAAAGCCAAACCACCAGCAGACCAAAGGCAGGCGTCGCCACCTTGAGAAAAACGTTCCAGCCGTAATAGTTGGGCAGCGAGTGCAACTTGCGGCGGTCATTCCCAACCGAGGCCATCGCCTTGAAGCGTCCAAGGGCGAAGCCAAGGACGCTGAGCGCGATCAGTAGTGCAGCAAGCCATAGTAGCGGCATGTATCCCCCGGGGCGTTTTGAAAAGGTCCTAAAAGGAAAAGGGGCGGCGGAATATGCCGCCCCTGTCGTGTCAGGCCGGGGCCTGATTACATGTCGGCGCCCATGGTTTTCTCGTCGGCAACCAAAGTCTGCGTGTCGGCCAATTCGGGATCGGACACCAGACCGTACTCGGACAGCGGGCCATCGGGGCCGGCGATCTCGTCGGCGACAAAGAACTCAGCGTATTCTTTCAGGCCGGGGATCACGCCGATGTGGGCCTTCTTGACGTAGAAGTACAGCGGACGCGACACCGGGTATTCGCCGGTTGCGATGCTTTCGGTCGAAGGGGCAACGCCGCCCATGGTCGCGACCTTCAGCTTGTCGGTGTTGTTCTCGTAGAAGGCCAGACCGAAGACGCCGATGGCATTGGCGTTGCTGTCGATGCGGGCCAGCGTTTCGGTGTAGTCGCCGTCGATGTCGACCGATTTGCCGTCGGTGCGCACTTCGAAGCACGCGGCCTCGGCGGCTTTCTTGTCGCCACCATTTTCCGCCATGTACAGATCGAATGCGCCAGCTTCCTTGCAGCCTTCGAACATCACCTTGGTTTCAAACACTTCGCGGGTGCCGTGCTTGGTGCCCGGGATGAAGGCGGCGATTTCGACGGCCGGCAGGTCGGCGTTGAAATCGGACCACATGGTGTTGGTGTTCTCGACCAGCGCGCCGTCTTTGGCGACCTTGGCGCCCAAGGCGTTGAACAGGTCAACCGGCTGGAACGCAGTGAAGGCCGGGCCATCGATCTGGCTGGCAAAGACGATGCCGTCATAGCCGATGCGGACTTCGATGATGTCGGTCACGCCTGCGTCGGCGCAGGCCTTGATCTCGCTGTCCTTGATCTTGCGCGACGCGTTGGCAATGTCGATGGTGTTCTCGCCCACGCCTTCGCAGAACCGCTTGAGACCAGCCGAGGAGCCGCCCGATTCAACAACCGGTGTCGGGAAGTCAAAGTTTTCACCAAAGGCTTCGGCCACGATCGAGGCATAGGGCAGCACGGTCGAAGACCCGGCAACCTGAACATTGTCGCGCGCGGCGGCAGTAGTGGCGGAGACAGCAGCAATCGCCAGAGCAGAGGCGGTGAGTTTCACGTTCATATCGAACTCCTGATTTCTCGATGGCGAATGTCCCTGTGACATCCGCCTTGAGACCGGGTGCTAAGGGTCTTGGGCAATGCTTTTGTGACAGTTGTGTAACTGTTTTATGACAAGAGGCTTTTGCCGCTGGAAATATTCTGAATGCAGGAAAAACAATAGCATGCCCCATGAAGGTTGCGCCTGAGAAACCCCCGGCAACACCCTGACTCAAAACGATTTTACTTGACCGGCAAGGTCACGCGAAACAGGCTGCCTTTGCCCAAGGCGCTTTCGATATTCAGCCGCCCGCGATGACGCGACACGATATGTTTGACAATCGCCAGCCCCAGCCCCGTCCCGCCTTTTTCGCGGGACCGATGGCTGTCGACACGGTAGAAACGCTCGGTCAGGCGCGGAACGTGCAAAGGGTCGATGCCCGGTCCGGTATCCTCGACCTCGATGCGAATCCCTTCGCAGCGCAGGCGCGGCCGGTATTCGGGCGCGGACAGCCGAACGGTGACCTGCGTTCCGCTCCCGGAATATTTGATCGCGTTCTCGATCAGGTTCGTCAGCACCTGACGCAACTGGTCCGCATCGCCCATGATCTCGAACCCCTGATCGGGAAGCTCGGTCCGTATCGTCACGCCCGCCTCTTGTGCCAGTTGATCCAGCCCGTGCAACGTGCTGCGGATCAGATCGGCCGGGTCCAACCGTCCCGTCGGGCGCACCCGCTCTTCCTGTTCGACCCGGCTGAGGGACAGCAGATCCCCGACCAGCCGGTTCATCCGCGAGGCTTCCCGCTCCATGATGTCCAGAAACCGCATCCGCGCCGGTGCGTCGTTCAGCGCAGGCCCCTTGAGCGTTTCGATAAAGCCCATGATGGCGGTCAAAGGCGTGCGCAATTCATGGCTGACATTGGCCACGAAATCGCGTCGCATCCGGTCCGACTGCTCCAGATGGGTCACGTCCTGAAAACAGGCCAGCGCGCCGATGTCGCCGTTCGCCAAAGGCACCGGACGCACGGTGACGAAATAGGTGGTGTCCTGATCGCCGTCGCTGGTCAGATAGTCGGCCTCGCGCGGGCTGCGCTGCGCAAGACATCCCTCGATGGCGTCCAGCAGCCCCGGTTGGCGCAAGGCGTTGATAAAATGCCCGCCCGTCAGCCCTGCCCCCAAAAGTGCCGTTGCAGGGGCATTCACCCCTGCAATCCGTTCGTCCGGACGGATCAGCACCGCAGGCAGCGGCAGCGCATCCAGATAGGCTTGCGGGGCAGACACGGCTCAGACTTTCCGCGCAGCGGCAAGCCCGTCGTCAAAGCAGGCGATCAGCGCCTCTGGGTCTTCGAGCCCGACTGAGACACGGAAAAACCCCTCGGATATACCTATCGCGTCACGCCCCTCGGGCGTCAGGGCGCGGTGCGAGGAGGACGCCGGGTGCGACAGCGTCGTGCCCACATCTCCAAGTGTCGGCGCAAAGGCGATGCCCTTGGCAGCCTCGGCAAAGGCATTGGCCGCGGCGCGCCCGCCCTCGATCTCAAAACTGACCATGTTGCAGCCCTGCCCTTGCAGCAACCCCTGCGACCGCGCGGCGTCGGGGTGATCCGCACGTGTCGGATACAGCACCCGGCGAACCCCGGTCTGCCCCGCCAGATGCGCCGCGAGCCGCTCGGCGGTCTCCTGCGTGCGGGCAAAGCGCAAGCCAAAGGTCGCAAGGCCGCGCTCGGCCAGCCAGCAGTCAAAGGGGCTGGCTGTCAGCCCCGTGGTCACCGCAAAGACGCGCATCTGCGCCGCCAGTTCCGGATCCACAGCGGCAACCCATCCCAGAGTGACATCGGAATGCCCCGCCAAAAGCTTGGTCACGGACTGGATCACGATATCCGCGCCATGCTCGACCGGACGCACAGCCGCGGGTGTGGTAAAGGTATTGTCCACCGCCAAAAGAACGCCGCGCGCCTTGCACAGCGCGGCAATCCCGTCCAGATCGGCCACCCGCAATGTCGGGTTCGACACAACTTCGATCAGCACCATCCGGGTCTCAGGTCGCAGGGCCGCCTCGATCGCTGCCACATCCGTGGGATCAGCCAGGCTCGTCTTGATCCCCAACCGCGGCAGATCCTCGGACATCATCCGCAAGGACCGCCCATACAGCTGATTGCCACCAACCACATGATCGCCCGCCTTGCACAGCCCCAGCAGGACCGCCGCAACCGCCGCCATGCCGGACCCCATGACGATCCCGCCGCTCATACCTTCCAGCGCATCAATCCGCGCGGCCAGAACATCGGCATTGGGATGCCCTTCACGCGCGTAAGTGTGCCCATGCACCCGCCCTTCATACTGCGCATCCAGCGCATCCGGGCTGTCAGAGGCATAGACCACGGACGGCATGATCGGCGTGACCACGGGGCGCGACGCCCCAACCAAAGGCACGACAGGTCTTTGCAATGTCGGTTTCATCCCACTCTCCTGATTTCACTGGTCCAAAAATATCCCGGGGGAGCGCCAAAGGCGCGGGGGCAGAGCCCCCAACAAAATTTTCCCTGAAAAATTTTCCCTGAAAAATTTTCCGATTCCCTCAGAGCGCGCGCAGCCCCTTGGCATAGCGCGCCGCGTTGTCCTGATAATGCCGAGCCGAGGCGCGCAGGCCTTCGATCGCGGCCTCGTCCAATTGCCGTACGACCTTGCCCGGCATCCCCATCACCAGACTGCCGTCGGGTATTTCCTTGCCCTCGGTGATCAGGGCCCCTGCTCCGATCAGGCAGTTCTTGCCGATCTTCGCGCCGTTCAAAATCGTCGCGCCCATGCCGATCAGCGTGTTTTCTCCGATCACACAGCCGTGCAGCATGACCTTGTGGCCAATGGTACAGCCCGCTCCGATCACCAGAGGATAGCCCATATCCGTATGGCAAACGACATTCTCCTGCACGTTTGACCCCGCCCCGACGCGGATCTCTTCGTTGTCGCCGCGCAGAGTGCAGCCGAACCAGACACTGGAGCGTTCTTCCAGAACCACTTTGCCGATCACATTGGCATCCGGCGCCACCCAGGCATCTGCCGCCACAACCGGGTCGATCCCATCCAAAGAATACAGTGTCATGACAGCTCCTCGAATTCCGTTTGAAGTTTGCGCACATGTTCCACAAGCATTGGCTGTTGCAAACGCCGAAGGCGCGTTGCCGTCACGATGGTCTGCAAATCGCCGAAGGTCCGGTCCAGATCATCATTGACCAGCACATAGTCATAGCTGCCCCAATGGCTGATTTCATCCCAGCTTTTCTGCATCCGCTTCGCGATCACCTCGTCGGAATCCTGCCCTCGGCTGATCAACCGGCGCCGCAATTCCGAAATCGAGGGCGGCAGGATAAAGATCGACAGCGTGTGACGCCCCAGAGCCGAGTTCACGATCTGCTGCGCGCCTTGCCAGTCGATGTCGAACAGCACATCGTTGCCAGCGTCGATGGCCTCTTGTATCGGCGCGCGCGGGCTGCCGTAGAAATTGCCGAACACATGCGCGTGTTCCAGCATCCCATCGTTGTTCACGTCGCGCTTGAACTGGTCTTCGCTGAGGAAATGGTAATCCGTCCCGTCCACCTCACCGGGGCGCGGGGCGCGGGTGGTGGCCGATACCGAAAAACTCAGCGACGGGTCCCACTCCAGCAGGCGTTTGGACAGGGTGGATTTGCCGGCACCCGAAGGCGACGACAGAATGATCAAAAGGCCGCGGCGCCGCGTCATATCTTACTCCACATTCTGAACCTGTTCACGCATCTGCTCGATCACCGTCTTGAGCGCCAGCCCCGTTCGGGTCAACACCGGATCGCCGGATTTGGAACAAAGCGTGTTGGCCTCGCGGTTGAACTCCTGCATCAGGAAGTCCAGCTTGCGCCCGACCGAGCCCGCTTCGGCCAGAAGATCACGCGCGGCCTGCACATGCGCGCGCAGGCGGTCGATTTCTTCTGTAACGTCTGACTTGACCGCGATCAGCGCCAGTTCCTGCGCGATGCGCCCCTCGTCCACGGTGTCGCTGTTGTCCATGACCCGCGCCAACTGGGTCTTGAGGCGCTCGGCCTGCGCCACCTCACGCGCTTTGGCCTGCTCTTCGGCTTCATCCACAAGCGCGGCGATGTCGCTGGTTTGCCGGGTCAGAACCTCGGCCAGTTTCGCCCCTTCGGCCCGGCGCATCTGGACAAAAGCCTCAAGCGCCTTGGCGAAATCGTCCAGCAGCGCCGCGTTCAGCGTCTTTTGGTCCACCTCGGCGGCCTCCGAAGTCATCACGCCGCGCAGCGCCACGATATCCGCCGCCGTTGACGGCGCCAGTGACAGGCCAATGCTCATCGCTTCGTGTTCGATCCGGGTCATCGCATCCAGAACGGCGCCCAGTTGCCCTTCGTCCAACCGCAAGGCCCCTTCGTCCCCCGAAGTGGCGATCCGCAGCGCGATCTGTACATTGCCGCGTGTCAGCGCCTTTGCGGCCAAGGCCCGTACCTGCGCCTCCAGCCCGTCGATCCAATCGGGCAGCCGCGTGCGCAGATCCAGCCCCTTGCCGTTGACGCCGCGTAGCTCCCAGGTCCAGGAATACGTTAACCCTTTGCCTTGCAACGCGGCAAAACCTGTCATCGATTGCCGCATTCCGGCCTCCTTTATGCTTAATGCAAACGGCCTATCGGCAGATCGCAGGCAAGGCAAGCCGCAGAGGCGTTAAGAAAGGTTAACATGCTGACCTTGCGCGATATTATAGGATGACCCCCACCCCCTCTGATTGGGCAAAACATAGCCCATCATTAACCTTTTGGACACAAATGAGGCGAAATTAGGTCAGAGTTTTGCTAGTAAGGACTCAGCAAGAATGATTAAGTTGCTTTGGTGGAAGGGGGCTCCTACCAAGCGATCAAGCGCTAGGAGCGAAGACAATGCTGGGTAATGGCGGAAAAGGTCGGGACGTGGTGTCGATGACGGAACGGGAAAAAGCAAAGCGGCTGGCCCCGATCAGGGCGGTTGAAAGCTATTGGTTGGGCCTGTGCGGCGAAGATCAGGTTCCACTGCGCAGTCAGGTCGATCCTCGCGGCATGGAAAGTGCGCTGGAAAACGCCTTCCTGATGGAAAAGATTGCCCCCAGCATGGGCAAGGTCCGCGTCGCGGGTACCCACCTGTCCGATTTGATGGGCATGCAGATCGCCGGGATGCCGCTGTCAACACTGATCGCCCCGGCAGATCGCGAGAAATTCGGTCAGGTGATCGAACAGCTTTTCGCCCAGCCTGCGGTGATCCGCATCGAGCTGCGCGGCGAAGGCGGTTTTGGCAAGCCTGACATCGAAGGCCATATGATCATCCTGCCGCTGCGCTCGGACTTTGGCGATATCAGCCGGGCGCTGGGCGCTTTGGTCACGCAAGGCCGCATTGGCCGCACCCCGCGCCGGTTCAACATCACCCATATCGATGTGAAGCCTGCACTTGGGGCAAGGACCTGCGAACCACGGCCGATCGCGCCTGCCGATCAGGGTGATAAGGCGCCCTTGCCTGCCTTGGGGCTGACCACCCCCAAGCCAAAACCCGAATTTGCCGAGACCCGCACCGCCTATCAAGGCAAGCTGGAGGCGCCGAGCAAACCAGAGGCCCCGCACCGCGGTCATCTGCGGCTGGTGGTTTCCAACGACTGATACGACATGCGTGGCCGCGTCAGGGCCGCGAATGTCCTTGCGCCCAGGACAGAGAAGACCTCTCTGTCCTGTTTCTGTTCCCACAGAGGAAACACAGGCCGCATATCTGTTTGCAACGCACCGGCCCGACGCTCTGAACGGCCGAGTGGAACCCGAACATGAAAAACCCCGCCGTGCGTTTGGCACAGCGGGGTTTTCTTTTTTAGTGGAGCTGTTGGATTAGCCGTTGGCTGCCTCAGCCGCCGACTGACGACGGTCGGTCAGCTCTTCTGCGACAAGGAAAGCCAGTTCCAGCGCTTGCGAAGCGTTCAGACGCGGATCGCAAGCGGTGTGGTAACGATCGCTCAGATCCTCTTCGGTCACGTCGCGCACGCCGCCGGTGCATTCGGTCACGTCCTGACCGGTCATCTCGAAATGCACACCGCCCGGGATACTGCCCTCGGATGCGTGCACCGCAAAGAATTCGCGCACTTCACGCAAGACCGCGTCAAACGGGCGGGTCTTGTAGCCGGTGGCCGATTTGATCGTGTTGCCATGCATCGGATCGCAGACCCAGGTGACATTGGCGCCCTCTTCCTGCACCGCCTTGATCAGGCGCGGCAGGTTTTCCGCCACCTTGCCCGCGCCAAAGCGCGCGATCAGGGTCAGCTTGCCTTCTTCGTTGCTCGGGTTGAGCTTGGAAATCAGCAGCTTGAGATCTTCGGCAGTGGTGGTCGGGCCGCATTTCAGACCAACCGGGTTCAGCACGCCGCGGGCAAACTCCACGTGTGCCCCGTCGGGCTGGCGCGTGCGGTCGCCGATCCAGATCATGTGACCCGACCCTGCCAGCCACTTGCCCGAGGTCGAATCCAGACGGGTCAGCGCCTCTTCGTACTCCAGCAACAGCGCCTCGTGCGAGGTATAGAAGTCCACCGATTGCAGCGTGTGGGCCTGATTGCCGGTGACTCCGGCGGCCTTCATGAAGTCCAGCGTATCGCTGATCCGGTTCGCCATATCGCGATACTTGGAGGCCTTCTCGCCTTCGGTAAAGCCCAGCGTCCACTGGTGCACCTGATGCACGTCGGCATAACCGCCGGTCGAAAAGGCGCGCAACAGGTTCAGCGAAGCGGCGGCCTGTGTGTAGGCCTGAAGCATCTTTTTCGGGTCGGGAATGCGGGCCTCGGGAGTGAAGTCAAGCTCGTTGATGATGTCACCGCGGTAACTGGGCAGCTCGACGCCATCCTTGACCTCGGTGGGGGCGCTGCGCGGTTTGGCGAACTGGCCCGCCATGCGGCCAACCTTGACCACGGGCACCTTGGCGCCATAGGTCAGAACCATCGCCATCTGCAGCATCACCTTGAAGGTGTCGCGGATGCCATCGGCGCTGAACTGCTCAAAGCTTTCGGCGCAATCGCCGCCCTGAAGCAGGAACGCCTCGCCGCGGCCAGCAGACCCGAGTGCGGTTTTCAGTTTGCGCGCTTCGCCGGCAAAAACCAGCGGCGGATACTTGGAAAGCTGCGCCTCGACGGCATTCAGCGCGGCCTCATCCGTATAATCAGGCATCTGCACCCGAGGTTTTTGGCGCCAGGTCGATTTCTGCCACTCGGTCATTGGTCTTCTCCGGTTTCTCAACAGTGAGCGTTAACGTCCACGCTCTATAGCGAAAGGTGCGGGCCAGCCCAACCATGAAATTCCGCCCTGTCTCTTGACGTGCCGAGCCGCATCTGACCAAGTCGGTGTCGTAAGACGACTGATCGTGTCGTTTTGAGCCGAGAAGGACGCCACCAGATGCTGCCACCCGCACAGCGCCAAATTGTCGAACTGGAAACAGTTCCGAGCAAACCGCGCCGCTTTGTGTTTGTGCTCTTGGACAATTTCACGCTGCTCAGTTTTGCTGCGGCGCTTGATTGTCTGCGCCTGGCCAACCGGATGTCGGGCAAGAAACTCTATTCTTGGCAGATCGTTGGCGAAACTGGCGACACCGTGGCCTGCTCTACCGGGACCGAATTCAAGCTGGACGCCGCCTTGGAAGAGTTGCACCGCGATGATACTGTCGTGGTCTGCGGCGGGGCGGATGTTCAGGACGCTTCGACCAAGAAGCTGCTGAACTGGATTCGCCGCGAGGCGCGCAAGGGCGTTGCTTTTGCCGGGTTGTGCACCGCCGCCCACACTCTGGCCAAGGCCGGGCTGCTGGATGGCAAGCGCGCGACGATTCATTGGGAGAATCAGGACAGCTTTTCCGAGGAATTCGAAGACGTCATCCTGACCAAGTCCGTCTTTACCATTGATGGCAACCGGCTGACCACCGCCGGGGGGACATCGTCCATCGACCTGTTCTTGCAGGTCATCGCCAATGACCACGGCGAAGAACTGGCCAGCGCCGTGGCGGACCAGCAGATCTACAGCTCGATCCGCACCGATCAGGATACCCAGCGGCTGTCGGTTCCGACGCGCATCGGCGTGCGTCACCCCAAGCTGAGTCAGGTCATCCAGCAGATGGAAGCCAATATCGAGGAACCGATCAGCCCGTCGATCCTCGCCAAGGACGTGGGCATGTCGACCCGGCAGCTGGAGCGTCTGTTCCGACGCTACCTGAATCGGTCCCCCAAGCGCTATTATATGGAACTGCGTCTGCAAAAAGCGCGCAATCTGCTGATGCAGACCGACATGAGCGTGATCAACGTGGCACTGGCCTGCGGCTTTGCCAGCCCGTCGCATTTCTCGAAATGCTACCGGGCGCATTATGACACCACGCCCTATCGGGAACGCGGCGCCCATGCGGCGCGCCTGTCGGTGTGATCCAGACCAAGCGATTGATCCTGCGCGAGGCGCAGACCAAAGACCTGTACGATCTGCATGCGATCTTTTCTGATCCCAGTGCCATGCGCTATTGGTCCCACGCCGCCCATGACGACATCGATCGTACCGAAAAATTCCTCGAATGGTTCATCAACCGCGATCTGGACAAGCGGGTCGATTACATTCTGGAGTTCGAGGGGCGGTGCATCGGCAAGGCCGGCATGTGGAAAAAGCCCGAGGTCGGTTATCTGCTGCACCCAGATCACTGGGGCAAAGGGCTCGCCTTCGAGGCGATGCAGGCGATCCTGCCGATGTGTTTCGCCAAGTTCCCCGACATCCCTGCCGTGACCGCCGAGGCCGACCCGCGCAACATCGCCTCCATTCGCCTGCTCGGGCGGTTGGGCTTTGAGCAGGTCGAGCTGCGCGAGAAAGACTTTCTTTATGACGGCACCGAATGGTGCGACACGGCGGTCTTTGCCCTGCCCCGGCCCTAAAACAATCCGCTGAGCGTCGCGAAGTCGCTGTTGAAACGGAAGTTGATCGAGATGACCTCATCGCCGCGATCATGGTAAAAGACATAGGCGTAGAGATAGCTGTAGCCGGTCCAATAGGCCAAAAGTTCCTGACTGAACCCGTTTTCAAGCGTCACCCTGCGGATCACAGCGACATTCTGGAAGTCATCCGGGTACAGGCGGTCCACCTGTGCGTCGAGATTGTCCAACTGCTGAATGGTCATTTCGTCGGCGCCACCAAAGCGCAGCATCAGATCCTGAATATTGCGCCTTTGGATCAGGCGATCCATTTCGCTGCGCATCGCGTTGTAGTCGGCAAAGATCGCATCCTGCTCCTGCGCGGCGGCAGGCACGGCCAAAAGCAGGCCGGACAGGGCATATGCAAAGAGTTTGAAAACAGGGCGCATGGCATACTCCGAACAAAGGTTTTCGCTCAGAGTGGCATTGCACGCGTTGCTTGCCTAGTCGCGCATTCCCTATTCAAGCCGGTAAAGCGCACCGTTGTAGACCGACAGGAACCACAGCGCCCCGTCCAAGCCTTGCGCCACGTCGCGCACGCGCTGGGTCTCGGGGCCCTCGATCCGTTCAACCTCGCGCAGCGGATCGCCGGACAGCCGCGAGATCATGTTGAACTTGAGTGATCCGACAAAGGCATCGCCGCGCCAGTCGGCAACTTTGCCGTCATAGAACGTCATGCCCGAGGGGGCGATGGAGGGATCCCAGTAATGCTCGGGCTGGGTCATGCCGTCCTTCCGCGTACCTTCGCCGATCTTGCTGCCGTTGTAATTCACCCCGTAGGAAATCACTGGCCAGCCGTAGTTCATGCCGGGGGTGATCTTGTTCACCTCGTCTCCGCCCCGTGCGCCGTGTTCAACAGTCCAAAGCTGCCCCGACCCGTCCAAAGCCGCGCCTTGCGGATTGCGGTGACCATAGGACCAGATTTGCGGCTGCGCGCCACCAGTGCCGACAAAGGGATTATTGGCCGGCGCTGCCCCGTCCCGCGTGATCCGCAGAACCGAGCCATTATGCAGCGCAAGGTTCTGCGCCTTTTCCCCATCGCCGCGATCACCGACGGTGACGTACAGCGTGCCATCCGGTGCCTCGACCAGACGCGAGCCAAAGTGAACCCCGCCGCCAGAGCCCCGCGTCATCTCAAATATCGTCTTGCCGTCTTTCAGACTGCGACCGTCATCAGACAGCCGGGCGCGAAAGACAGCGGTTCCGGCGCCAAACAGCCCCTGTTTGCGAGCATAGGTCAGGAAAATCTCGCGGTTTGTGGCAAAATCATCGGGCACCAGAATGTCAAGCAATCCCCCCTGACCATCGGAATATACCCGCGGAAGCCCATTTACCTGCCAGCGTTGCCCATCGCGCACCGCGATCAACGCGCCATCACGCTCGGTGATCAGGATTGTGCCATCGGGCAGAAAGTCAAAAGCCCAGGGCGTCTCGAGCCCATCCACAACCGAAACCGCCTGCAGGGTTCCGGCGTTGGTCTCGATCGGGCCAGCCTGAGCTGCGCAGGCGAAACCGACAGAAAGAATAATGGGAATTGAATTTCGCATTATGGAACCTCCTGTGAGGAATATGGTCTCATGCCCCTGACGGACAAGGCGCAGTGACCCGGCGGCAGGGCTGGTGAAGCCTCTTTTCTTTTGCATTTGCCGCACGTAGTCTGACCGCTGGACACAAGTTCCAACTAGGGAGTTTACCGAATGAAAAAGCTACTCATGGCCACAACGGCCGGTGTCATGCTTGCTGGCGCGGCTTTTGCCGAAAGCCACGGAAATGAAATCAAACTGGGTGTGATCCTGGGCTTTACCGGCCCCATCGAATCCCTGACCCCAGCGATGGCGGCAGGCGCTGAGATGGCGATGAAAGAAGCCACCGACAGCGGCAAGCTGATGGGCGGCGCCATGGTCACCCCGGTGCGCGCAGACAGCACCTGCGTTGATAGCGCCGCGGCCACCTCGGCGGCGGAACGCCTGATCACCAGCGAAGGTGTCAAGGGCATCATGGGCTCGGACTGCTCCGGCGTGACCGGTGCCATTCTGGCCAACGTGGCCGTGCCCAACGGCATGGTCATGATTTCGCCCTCTGCGACCTCTCCGGCGCTGAGCGCAGCAGAAGACAACGGTCTTTTCTTCCGCACCGCCCCGTCTGACGCACGTCAGGGCGCGGTTCTGGCCCAGATCCTTCTGGACAAGGGCATCACGTCGGTGGCCGTGACCTATACCAACAACGACTACGGCAAGGGCTTTGCCGACGCGTTCAACAGCAACTTCACCGAAGGCGGCGGCGAAGTGACGCTGACTGCGGCGCATGAAGATGGCAAGGCGGACTATTCTGCCGAAGTCGGCGCGCTGGCCTCGGCGGGCGGCGATGCGCTGGTGGTTCTGGGCTATGTCGACCAAGGCGGCGCAGGCATCATTCAGGCCTCGCTGGATTCGGGCGCCTTTGACCTGTTCGCGCTGGGCGACGGGATGATCGGCGACTCGCTGACCGAAACCTTCGGCAGCGACATCGATGGCGCCATTGGCACCATTGCCGGGTCGGAAAACGAAGGCGGCACCAAGTTTGCCGAAATGGCAAGCGCAGCTGGCATCGACGGCACCGCAGTCTATGCGGGCGAAAGTTATGACGCGGCGGCGCTGCTCCTGCTGGCGATGGCGGCTGCCAATTCGACCGAGCCGGGCGACTATGCCGGCAAGGTCATGGACGTGGCCAACGCACCGGGTGAAGTGATCCTTCCGGGTGAGCTGGGCAAGGCGCTCGACATTCTCGCGAATGGCGGCGAAATCGACTATGCTGGCGCAACTGGCGTCGAACTGGTCGGACCGGGCGAAGCGGCGGGCTCTTACGCGGAATACACCGTGGAAGACGGCGCGCTGAAAGTGGTCGGGTACCACTGAGCGCAGGCGCAAACCAAGACATCAGGCGGCGCGAAGCGACCTTCGCGCCGTTTGCCATAACCAAAGAGAGCAAAATGCTCCGAGGGGATAAGCTGTGATCCGGGTTGATAATCTTCACCGCCATTTCGGCGGCTTTCACGCCGTGGACGGTGCATCACTGGAAATCGCCGAAGGCTCGATCACCGGGCTTGTCGGGCCGAACGGTGCGGGCAAGACCACGCTGTTCAACGTGATCGCGGGCGCTTTGCCGCCGACTTCTGGCCGCGTCTTCATGGGTGATGAGGATATCACCGGACTGCCGCCGCATGAGTTGTTCCACAAGGGGCTGCTGCGGACATTTCAGATTGCGCATGAATTCGGTTCGATGACCTGCCGCGAGAACCTGATGATGGTGCCGGGAGGACAATCGGGCGAGACGCTTTGGAACACATGGTTCGGACGCAAACGGATTGCCGATGAAGAACGCGCGCTGCGGGCCAAGGCCGATGAGGTGCTGGAATTCCTGACGGTCGAGCATCTGGCAGACCACCCGGCGGGCGCCATTTCGGGCGGTCAGAAAAAGCTGCTGGAGCTTGGGCGGACCATGATGGTCGACGCCAAGATCGTCTTTTTGGATGAGGTGGGGGCTGGTGTGAACCGGACCTTGCTTAACACAATTGCCGACGCCATTCGGCGCCTGAACACGGAGCGCGGCTATACCTTTTGCGTGATCGAACACGACATGGATTTCATCGGGCGCCTGTGTGATCCGGTGATCGTCATGGCCGAAGGCAAGAAGCTGGCCGAGGGCAGCTTGGACGAGATCAAGGCCAATGAGGCCGTGATCGAGGCCTATCTCGGCACCGGGTTGAAGAACAAGGATCAGGTCGGATGAGGTTTTGCGCTGCCTTGCGGCATCGCCCGGGCGCGCGCCTGCGGCGCGCTGTTGGGGGCTCTGCCCCCGTCGCTGCGCGACTCCCCCGAGGTATTTTGAGCCCAAAGAAACACCGGAGCATGGCATGAGCGCTGGCAGATATGATGATCGTGGCAACAAGGACATGAGCCTGGGCAATGCACAGGGCATGGGCACGGTCGATGGCTATCGCGGGACCGGCAAGGCACGACCCGGTGCGCCAGGGCCCTTTCTGATCGGCGAGACGATGACCGGGGGATATGGCAAATCCGGGCCGGATATCCTGCACGACTGCACGATTGCCGTGGAGAAAGGTCAGATCGCCGTGATCGTCGGGCCAAACGGCGCGGGCAAGTCAACGGCGATGAAGGCGGTTTTTGGGATGTTGGATCTGCGTCAGGGGCGCGTGATGCTGGACGGCGAGGATATCACCGATCTCAGCCCTCAGGCGCGGGTTCGGCAGGGCATGGGCTTTGTCCCTCAGACGCACAACATCTTTACCTCGATGACGGTCGAAGAGAACCTTGAGATGGGGGCTTTTATCCGCGGGGACGATTTTCGCCAGACCATGGCGCAGGTTTACGACCTGTTCCCGATCCTGAAGGAAAAACGCCATCAGGCGGCAGGCGAACTGTCGGGCGGCCAGCGCCAACAGGTGGCGGTGGGCCGCGCCCTGATGACCGAGCCCAAGGTGCTGATGCTGGATGAACCCACCGCAGGCGTGTCGCCCATCGTCATGGACGAGCTGTTTGACCGCATCATAGAAGTGGCACGGACCGGGATTTCCATTCTGATGGTCGAGCAGAATGCCAGACAAGCGCTTGAAATTGCGGATAAAGGCTATGTTTTGGTGCAGGGTGCCAATGCCCACACAGGAACGGGCAAGGACTTGTTGGCGGACGACGAGGTTCGCCGGTCCTTTCTGGGGGGATGAGCGCGTGACGAAGTTGAATATGCGATTGAGAGTGTGTGATCTGCTGCGGGCCTTGGTTCTGACGTTCGTGGCGGGCGGGGCCATAGCGCAGCACGCCGATCATGACGACGGCGCAGAGACGAGTGACGTCGAACAGTTGACGCTGGACACCGCCCCGGTTCAGGAGGTGGTCGCGCTCAGCTGTGCCTTTGCGACGGAGTGTTACGAGGCCGAAGCCTGTCAGGAGTCCGGGTTCGGCGTGATCCTCAGCGGCAAGGCCGGCGGGATGGATGCGCAGACGCTGTTTGTCGATGCCGCGATGTCGTCGGACAGTGGCGATGTGGGAATGGTCGGAGCACGCGATGGCGGCAATTACGTCTTGTCGGGCGGCGGCTTTGAAGGACGGCATATGCTGACCATCGCGCAGGGCGGCACCGCGCGGTACACCGTGCACTACACCGATCCGGTCATGATGATTTCATATAGCGGCCAATGTCTGGAGACTGAGTGATGGATCTTCTTAACGCCCTTGTGGCGCTGGCCAATTTCGTTCTGATCCCCGCCGTTGCCTATGGCAGCCAGTTGGCACTTGGGGCTTTGGGCGTCACACTGATCTATGGCATCCTGCGGTTCTCCAACTTTGCCCATGGCGATACCATGGCCTTCGGCACCATGGTTGTAATCCTCTTCACGTGGTGGTTTCAGAGCATGGGGATCTCGCTTGGGCCGCTGCCCACGGCGCTGCTGGCGATCCCCTTCGGGATTGTGGCCACTTCGATGCTGGTGCTGGGGACGGACCGGGTGATCTATCGCTTTTACCGTGCGCAAAAGGTCAAACCCGTGATCCTTGTCATGGTCTCGCTTGGGGTGATGTTCGTCTATAACGGCATCACGCGGATCATCCTTGGCCCGGACGACCAACGCTTTGCCGATGGCGAACGGTTCCTGATTTCCGCGCGCGATTTCAAGGAAATGACCGGGTTGGAAGAGGGGCTGGCGATCCGCACCACGCAGGCGCTGACGGTTGTGATTGCGGTCATCGTCGTGGCCGCGCTGTTCTGGTTCCTGAACCGGACCCGTACCGGGAAATCCATGCGCGCCTATTCCGACAACGAAGACCTTGCGCTGCTGTCCGGCATCAATCCCGAGAAGGTCGAGCGCGTGACCTGGGTGATCGTGGCGGCGCTGGTGACAATTGCCGGAGTGCTTTACGGGCTTGATAAATCATACAAACCCTTCACCTATTTCCAGCTTTTGCTGCCGATCTTCGCTGCGGCCATTGTCGGCGGGCTTGGCAGTCCGCTGGGCGCTATCGCGGGGGGCTTTGTCATCGCCTTTTCCGAGGTTGGCATCACCTATGCCTGGAAAAAAGTGCTGGGCCATGCCCTGCCAGACAGCCTTGAGCCCGATGGACTGGTTCAGCTGCTGTCCACGGATTACAAATTTGCCGTCAGCTTCATGATCCTCGTGGTCGTGCTGCTGTTCAAACCCACAGGATTGTTCAAGGGGAAATCGGTATGACGATGCGGACCGTGGGACTGTTTGCGCTGGTCGCAGTGCTGATCCTTGGCACTGGCTTTCTGCAAAGCTGGAACGCCGCTCTTTTGATCCTGAACATGGGGCTGGTCAGTGCGGTGATGGCGTTGGGGGTGAACCTGCAATGGGGCATCGCCGGGCTGTTCAACGTCGGGATCATGGGCTTTGTCGCCTTGGGCGGTCTCGCCGTGGTTCTGACCGCAATGCCGCCCGTCCCCGAAGCCTGGAGCGCGGGCGGTTTGCGCGTGATTGGAGCGCTGGTTCTGGGCGGCGCGGCGCTGGTGGCGGCGGCCAAGGTCTGGACGCGGTTCCACAAGGCCTGGAGCGTGGCGCTGATCCTGATCGCGGGCTTCATCCTGTTCCGCGCCCTGCTTGACCCCGGTGTCGAGGCGATCGAGGCGGTCAATCCGGCGCTGGCCGGCTACCTTGGCGGCATGGGCTTGCCGGTGCTGGTGGCCTGGCCTGTCGGCGGGTTGCTGGCTGCAGGTGCGGCCTGGGTCATTGGCAAGACGGCGCTTGGGTTGCGCAGCGACTATCTGGCCATTGCCACGCTCGGGATTGCCGAAATCGTCATCGCCGTGATGAAGAACGAAGACTGGATGGCCCGCGGCGTCAAGAACGTCATCGGCCTGCCCCGGCCCGTTCCTTACGAGGTTGATCTGCAAAACGACCCGGGCTTTGTCGATGCCGCCGCTGGCTGGGGGCTGGATGCCACCACGGCCTCGACGCTGTATGTCAAGCTGGAGTATTCGCTGCTGTTCGCCGTGGTGTTGGTGATCCTTCTGGTGCTGGCGCAACTGGCGCTGAATTCGCCCTGGGGCCGGATGATGCGGGCGATCCGCGACAATGAAACCGCCGCACGGGCCATGGGCAAGGACGTGACCTTCCGACATTTGCAGGTCTTTATCCTGGGCAGCGCGATCTGCGGCATTGCCGGCGCCATGATGACCACGCTGGATGGCCAGTTGACCCCAAGCTCCTACCAACCGCTGCGCTACACCTTTCTGATCTGGGTAATGGTGATTGTCGGCGGTTCGGGCAACAACCTTGGCGCCGTTCTGGGCGGCTTCCTCATCTGGTTCCTTTGGGTGCAGGTCGAACCCATGGCGCAGGGCCTGATGGCGCTTATCACCTCGGGCATGGCCGAAGGCTCGGCGATCAAGGCGCATCTTCAGGACAGCGCCCAACATCTGCGACTGCTGACCATGGGGGTGATCCTGCTGTTGGTGCTGCGCTTCAGTCCAAAGGGGCTTTTGCCGGAAAAGTAAGCCGTGCGGGCCGCTTACGCGTTTGTACACGATTTATAGAGAGTTTGCGCAGACCATGAGCGGGATAGAAGGAGACATACCATGCCTTTGAAACACCTCTCGACGAACTGGGCAAACTTTCTGGACCGTTTGCAGCACCGCTTTCCACATGTGGACCCCGCGCGACTTGCCGACCCGGTAAGCGATCCGCAAACGCTCAGCCTGCATCTGGCCGAACAGCATGACCTGACCCCGATGGAAGCCAGCGAGGAGCTGCGCGATTTTCTTGGGCTCGAAGATCTGGCGCGTCAGGCGATGGAGCTGCGGGCCGGTTAGCCCAGGGACGTGACCCAAAGGATCGTGGCATCTTCGTCGCTGACCGAAATGACGTTGTGCCCCATGGTGCTGTCGTAATAGGCGCTGTCGCCCCGGCGCATCTCCACCGGTTCATAGAATTCTGTATACAGCCGGATCACCCCGGTCAGCACATACAGGAATTCTTCGCCGTCATGGCGCACCCAACCGTCGAATTCTTCCATCGCGCGCGCACGAACGCGGGCGCGATAGGGCAACATCTTCTTGCGGGTCAGCGTTTCGGCCAGCAACTCGTGCTCATAGGTGGCAGTGGCATGACTTTGCCCCTCGCCGCTGCGGGTCACGGTCATGCGGCCGTTGACCTTTTCCTGCTGCGGCGGTGTGAACAGCTGCGGCACTGAAATCTCAAGCCCGACCGCCAGCTTTTTCAAGGCATCGTAGGTCGGCGACATCTGCCCATTCTCGATCTTGGAAAGGGTCGAGCGCGCAAGTCCCGCCTGCTTTGCGGCCTGTTCCAGCGTCCATTCCTTTTCCTTGCGCAGCTCGCGCACGCGCTGGCCAAGGTCAAGCGGTTCGGCGCCATGTTCAGCGCCGTTTTCGCGGGCAATGCGGATCAGGGATTTGGGATCGCGTGTCATGCCAATTGCTATAGGCCGCGGCCCGCCCCCTTGCAAGCGCGCCCGGCGCGGCCTAATCCACTGACTATGCTGTCGCTCTTTGATCAGGGGGCCTTTGCGCCCTGCCCCGCACCGTTCAATCTTGCCGCTCATGTGTTGCAGGCGGGGTCTGCCACGCCCGACAAGATTGCCCTGGCCATTGTCAAACCCACCGGCGCCGAGCGGTGGTCTTATGCCCGGTTGATCGCGGCGGTGCGCGGCACCGCCACCGGCCTGTTGCAAAGCGGGCTGAAACCCGGGGACATCCTGCTGATGCGCCTTGGCAATACAGTGGATTTTCCGATTGCCTATCTGGGCGCCATCGCGGCGGGCATCGTGCCGGTCCCGACCTCGTCGCAACTGACGGAACCCGAGGTTGCCAAGATCATCGCGCATCTGTCACCCAAGGCCATCCTACTCGGCGCTGGCGTTGCCTGTCCGGAGACCGAGCTGGCGACCTATGGCCCCGAAACCTTTGAAGCTTGGCACAGCCTGCCGCCCGCCGACTTCGACATGGGCGATCCCGAGCGGCTGGCCTACATCGTATACACCTCGGGCACGTCGGGGACGCCGCGGGCCGTGGGGCATGCCCATCGCGCCATCTGGGCAAGGCAGATGATGATGCAGGGCTGGTACGGGTTGCAGCCCTCGGACCGCTTGCTGCACGCGGGCGCGTTCAACTGGACCTTCACGCTTGGCACGGGACTTATGGACCCCTGGACCAAGGGCGCGGCTGCATTGATCCCCGCCGCTGGCACCGATCCGGCGCAGCTTGCGCTGCTGATGAAGCGCAACG
Organism: Pacificoceanicola algae; assembly: GCF_049341065.1. Lineage (NCBI taxonomy): Bacteria > Pseudomonadati > Pseudomonadota > Alphaproteobacteria > Rhodobacterales > Roseobacteraceae > Pacificoceanicola > Pacificoceanicola algae. The sequence continues at coordinate 34,088 of NZ_JBMPIX010000032.1, forward strand.
ATGTGACGATTTTTGCAGGTGCACCGGGCGTTTACCGACAAATCCTCAAGTACCCTCTGCCTGTTCTACCGAAGCTGCGACACGGCCTTGCCGCCGGGGAAAAGCTGCCGGACACCGTCCGCGACGGCTGGCGCGAAGCCACCGGGACCGAGATTTTCGAAGCCTATGGCATGTCTGAATGCTCAACCTTCATCTCCTCTGCGCCGGGCCGCCCCAATGCCGCCGGCACCCTCGGAGCGCCTCAGCCCGGGCGCCATATCGCGCTGATCGACGACACCGGCGCACCAGTGCCCTTGGGCTCGGAAGGTGTGATTGCCGTGCACCGCAACGATCCCGGTCTGATGCTGGGTTACATCGGCGCGCCAGAGGCCACTGCCGAAAAATTCGCCGGAGATTGGTTCCTGTCCGGGGATCGCGGCGTAATGGATGGCGATTTCCAGATCACCTACCTTGGTCGCTCGGACGATATGATGAACGCCGGCGGCTATCGCGTGTCCCCGCTGGAAGTCGAGTCCGCGCTGGCCGGTCTGCCCGGTGTCACCGAGATTGCCGTGACCGACATCGCCGTGAAATCCGATGTGCGCGTGATTGCCGCCTTTTACACCGGCCCCGTTGCGCTGGACGAAGAGGCGCTGAAGGCCGAGGCCGCCACCCGCCTTGCCCGCTACAAACAGCCCCGCGCCTATGTCCATGTGGACAGCCTGCCGCGCAATCCCAACGGCAAACTGCTGCGCCAGAGGCTCAAGGATATCGCGCCGTTTTAGATGCCGCTCACTCTCGCATTTCCATGCAAAGATCGCTATATGAAGGCGGAACGAAAGGACCGACATGATCCAGCTTGATATCTTCTCAGACCCGATCTGCCCGTGGTGCTACATCGGCAAGGCAAATCTGGATCGCGCGCTCGAAGCCAACCCCAACCATCCCTTCAAGGTGCGTTGGCTGCCCTTTATGTTGAATCCGGATATGCCCAAAAGCGGGATTGATCGGCGCGAATACCTTGAGACCAAGTTCGGCGGCAAGAAGGGCGCGGTCGAGGCCTATATGCCGGTCACGCAGCACGCTGAAGCGGTTGGACTGAAGATCAACCTCGACAACATTCAAAGGACGCCCTCGACAATCGACGCGCACCGTTTGATCCACTGGGCCGAGCTGGAGGGCGTGCAGACCCCCGTGGTCTCGGCCCTGTTTCGCGCCTATTTTGTCGATGGCCGGGACATTGGACAAGCCGAAGTGCTGGCCGATATCGCCGATGGCGCGGGCATGGATGCCTCGGTCGTGTTGCGCCTTCTGGCGACGGACGAGGACAAGCGCGAGATCGTCGAACGCGATGCTGCGGGGCGCGGCATGGGCATCAATTCCGTGCCGACCTTCATCGTCGATCAAAAGCACGCCGTCCCCGGCGCCCAGCCCCCTGAACTGTGGGCGCAGGTGATCGAGGAGCTTTTGGCGCACCCTTCCGAGGCTGGTCAAGGATGACCAAGATCAAGATCTTCACCCTGATCGCGACGCTCGCGGGGATCATTGCCAGCGGAACGGTGTTTTTCCGACTGGTCGAAGGGTGGAGCTGGCTTGATTCCTATTTCTTTACCGTGGTGACGATTTCGACCGTCGGCTATGGCAACCTTGTGCCGATGACCGCCGCCGGCAAGATTGGTACGACGCTGTTTATCCTGCTTGGCCTTGGCATCTTTGCGGCCGCGATCCAGCAGTTCGGCCATTTCGCCATGCGCAAACGCGAAGAACATACCGAATGGCTTTTCGCGCAACTTGGCGAAGACGAAGAGAAACCTGCCAACAGCGACGACGCTCCTCGCAGCGGCGCACCGCAAACCGAAGCCTGATCTTCCGTCAGGTCAGATCAGCTTTGCGCCTCGGCCCCTTTTCCTCTCCCGCCCTTCGGGTGTAGAGCTTGGGCACCGCGCCGGGCATTGCAGCCCGCGTCCGGAAATCCCGAGGTTCCAATGTCCAAGCTGCCCAGCAAAGGCGAATTTGTCGCTATTATTGCAATGCTTACGGCGACCATTGCATTTGCAATCGACGCCATGTTGCCCGCCTTGCCGGAACTGACGGCCAGCTTTTCCCCCAATGATCCGAATCGCGTTCAACTGGTGGTGACGATATTTGTCCTGGGAATGGGGCTTGGGACGCTGTTCACCGGGCCGCTTTCGGATGCGTTTGGCCGCAAACCCGTGGTGCTGGGCGGCGCGGCGCTTTATATCGCGTCGTCGTTGTCCGCCATCTGGATGCAAAGCCTTGAGCTGTTGCTGGTGGCGCGGTTCTTTCAGGGGCTTGGCGCTGCTGGTCCGCGGGTCGTGGCTCTGGCGATCGTGCGCGATCTGCACGCCGGGCGCGGCATGGCCCAGATCATGTCCTTTGTGATGATCGTCTTTACAGTGGTGCCTGCAATTGCGCCGCTGTTGGGATCGCGTCTGATCATTCTGGGGGGCTGGCCTGCGGTTTTCTGGGCCTTTGCGATCTTTTCACTGATGACGTCCACATGGCTTGCCATACGTCTGCCCGAGACTCTGGCCCCGGAAAACCGGCTGCCTTTTCGGTTCTCCAAGCTGCGCGCCGCGCTGACCGAAGTTCTGTCTCACCGGGTCGTGCGCCTGTCGATAATCGCGCAGGCGTTTTGCTTTGCTGCGCTTTTCAGCATGATCTCGACCGTGCAGCCGATTTATGACGGCTTCTTTGGCAGGGCAGAAACTTTTCCGCTGTGGTTCGGCGCGATTGCCATTGCGTCAAGCTCGGCCAGTTTCTTGAACGCAGCTTTGGTGATGCGGATCGGGATGCGCCGTCTGGTGGTCGGTATGCTCAGTGCGCAGGTGTTGTTCAGCACGATGATGGTTCTGCTGATCAGCTTTGGACTGTCTGGCAACGCGCTGTTTGCGGCATTTGTTCTATGGCAGGCGACGGTATTCTTTCAGGCGGGTATGACATTGGGCAACTTGAACGCGCTAGCGATGGAGCCTATGGGCCATATCGCGGGTCTAGCCGCGTCGGTCATCGGAGCCTTGGCAACCGTCGGCGCCGTCATTCTGGCCGTCCCGGTCAGCCTGATGTTTGACGGCACGCCGCTGCCCGTAGCCATTGGCATTCTGGTTCAGGTCATCGGAGCCTTGATCGCCATGCAACGGCTGGGCCGCGCCGAACTGGCGCAGCCGGCGATTTGAGCCCCCCGTCAGGCGATGCGTTCTTGCTTTTCGCCGTCGACGCCTGACAGTTTGAATTCCGCCATCACGCGCGCCAGTTCATCGGCGTGGTTGCGCAGCCGGTGTCCCGATGCCGACATTTCCGAGCTTTGGGCCAGGATTTTTTGTGCCTCGCTGTCCAGTTCGGACATTTCCTGGGAAACGCGCCCCATTTCGGCGGCACGGCTTCCGGCATCTTGGCGAATGTCTTCGATCATGCCGTTCACCTCGTTGACGTGCTGCACGATCATCGACAAACGTCGCCCGGCTTCATGCACCAGCTTGGCACCCGAGGCGACCTCCTGCTCGCTGCTTGCAATCAGTTCCTTGACCCCGCGAGCAGCTTCGGCGGTGCGCTGCGACAGCGCCTGGACTTCACCGGCGACGACCGCAAAACCCCGGCCAGAGCTTCCGGCGCGAGCGGCCTCAACCCCGGCATTCAGCGCCAGAAGATTGGTCTGAAAGGCAATGTCGTCGATCAGGTCCATGATGTTGCCCACCTCGCCCGAGCTGCGCTCGATCCGCTCCATTGCGGCGACCGCCTCTTTGGTGATTTCGCCGCCTTGATCCGCCTCCGCCCGCGCGGTGGAAACGCGCTGCGCCGCCAGCTCCGCCTGCGAAGCCGAGGCTTTGAGGCGCGCGCTCAGCTGTTCGACCAGTTCGGACTGTGTTCCAAGTCCCGAGGCCTGTGCATTTGTCCCCTGCGCCAGCGTTTCCAGAAACTGGCCCAAAAGCTGCGCCTCACCGTCAAAGCTGCGTGCCATGCTCTGCGCCTGACCAAGCGCCGCGTCCAGCCGCGTCACCGCAAGGTTGAAGTCGCTGCGAAGATCCTCGAAGGCTTCGGGCATGTCTTCCTGGATTTCGCAACGCAGGCTGCGATCCGCGAGATGATGCAGGTTCGTGCGCAGCAAACCGATAGCCTGCTCGGCCTCGTCCACCATGCGCCGAGCTTTGCTTTCGGCCACTTCTGCCCGGTGCGATTGGTCGGCTACAGATTCAGACTGCTCGACAATCCGGGTCATCAAGCGGTTGCTGCGGGCGATCGACATTCCAAGAATGACGGTTTCAAAGACAACCACCGACCCGTGCAAAACCGTCCGCTCGATGTTGGTCATGAGATCAAGCGAGGGATAGACAAGCGCTGGCATGAACATCGTCAAGCCGAGGTGATGCACCGCCGTGACCCCTGCCCCGACCAGCAGCGCGCGAATATTGCCCAGCGTCGAAATTCCCGCCAGAACAACGAAATACACCATATGCGTGTCAATCTGCCAGGGATGGCCGCGATAGCTGGCCGTCAGGACAGCGACCTGCCCAACCAGACAGACTGCGATCACGTCATTCGCCAGCCGCGATGCACGCCGCGCCGACCAAGTCGCCATCAAGGCCAGAACAACAGTCACCGCGGTGCCCTCAAGAAACCCGCTCTTGAGCATGCCATCCGACAGCACCTGCACGATCACCATCGCATAAGCCAATGCCAGAACGGCCTTGCCAGCTTCGCCAGATAGGTTTGCCTTGTTCGTCTCGTCCATCATTCTTTCCATTCTCCGCAGAGGGTCGCCACAAAACGACCGTCCCGCACCATCCATGCACCAAGCGAGAGCAGCTCTTCCCTTGGCTCCGGATCGTCAAAAACAGCGAGCGCACTGAAAGGTGCCTGATAAGGCCCCACCAACCGCCCACCGGCCTGAATTACCAGTTGCGCCGCGCCCAGCCCCCAAGGCGACGCAACCACAAGAACGGGGGTTCCAGCGCCCCCCGGCAAGGGACCAACAAGCCCTTTCACGGAAATCACCGCCGCCAGAAAAACGGCGGTCAGCGCCATGCCGGCATCAAGGGCTTCGTCGCATCCAAACTTCATGCGACAAGCACTAAACGCTGGCTGGTTTCAGAGTTGTTAGTTTTCGCTTCAGTTTTAACGACTATTCGATGAAATATGCAGCAAGACTGTATACATCTGCATACAGCGTTTGAGGCCCGGAAGAAGATGGGCTAGACAGGCCGCAACAGGTGCCAGCGATCAAAGGAACAGGTGATGTCAAAGATCAAGGTCGAGAACCCGATTGTCGAAATGGACGGCGATGAAATGACCCGCATCATGTGGGATTTCATCAAGAAGAAGCTGATCATGCCCTATTTGGACGTGGATCTGCTGTATTATGATCTGAGCATTCAGGAACGCGACCGCACCGACGATCAGATCACCATCGAAGCCGCCGAAAAGACCAAGGAAGTCGGTGTTGCGGTGAAGTGTGCCACCATCACTCCGGATGAGGCGCGGGTCGAAGAATTTGGCCTGAAACAGATGTGGCGCAGCCCCAACGGCACCATCCGCAACATCCTTGGCGGCGTGGTGTTTCGCCAGCCGATCATCTGCAAGAATGTGCCGCGCCTTGTGCCCGGCTGGACCGATCCCATCGTGGTCGGCCGCCATGCCTTTGGAGATCAATACAAGGCCACGGATTTCCATTTTCCCGGCAAAGGCCAACTGACGATGAAATTCGTTGGCGATGACGGCACCGTGATCGAAAAGGTGGTCTATGACGCCCCTTCGGCGGGCGTTTACATGGGGATGTATAACCTTGACGATTCAATCTGCGACTTTGCCCGCGCCTCGCTCAACTATGGTCTGAACATCGGCTGGCCGGTCTATCTGTCGACCAAGAACACCATTCTCAAGGCCTATGACGGGCGCTTCAAAGATCTGTTCCAGCAGATCTATGAAGAAGAGTTCGAAGAGAGGTTCAAGGCCGCGGGTATCTGGTATGAACACCGGCTGATTGACGACATGGTGGCCTGTGCGTTGAAATGGAACGGTAAATTCGTCTGGGCCTGCAAGAACTATGACGGCGACGTCCAGTCCGACACCGTGGCGCAGGGCTTTGGCAGCCTCGGGATGATGGCCAGCCAGCTGATGACCCCCGACGGCAAGATCGTCGAGGCCGAGGCCGCCCACGGCACCGTCACCCGCCACTATCGCCAGCATCAGAAGGGCGAGGCGACCTCGACCAATTCGATCGCCTCGATCTATGCCTGGACCGGAGGCCTCAAGCACCGCGCCAAGCTGGATGAAAACATCGCCCTGCGCGCCTTTGCGGAAACCTTGGAGCGCGTTGTGGTCGAAACCGTGGAATCTGGTCACATGACAAAGGATCTGGCGCTGCTGGTCGGCCCGGATCAGGGGTGGCTGACAACGATGGGCTTCCTTGAGAAGCTCGACGAGAACCTGAACAAGGCGCTGAACGGCTAGGGTAGGCTTTCGACAAAAGACCACCTGCCTATTCAGCACAAGGGGGCCACGTGGCCCCCTTCTTTGTGCCGCGGCTTACCCATCGGCCCCAGCGCCTCGAGACCCGGAGGATCACCGCGCGGGTAAATATATAGTAATTCAATTCAATACGATAAACGACTTTCTTAAAGCTCCGCCCCCGGCGGGAAACCACCGGGGGCGGGCAAGAATCAGCTGGCCTCTTCGGGCACGAGGCCTGCATCGCGCGCGGCGGCCAGCTCTTCGGCGCTCAACAGCCCGTCACCATCGACGTCGATCTCAAGGAAGATGTCGGTCGATACTTCGGGATAGACCGCTTGGATTTCCTCGACCGAAACCATGCCGTCGCCGCTGGTGTCCAGTGCGTCCTGGGCCAGGGCCATCCCAGCGGGCAGAGCAGCGACAAGAGTGATCGCGGTGAGCAGTGACTTGGTCATGTGGTGTCTCCTTTTGGTTTTCACATGTGCAAAGAGCCACGCCCCTTGCACAGAGATAGAGACGCCAATCGGTTTTCGCGTCCCGCGGGCCAAGTGGACGCGCGCGCCTTTGCCGAAATACCCAGTCCGCTCAGGCAAGCCGCCGCCGAAAAAGCCCCCATCGGCCCGGTAGGCGAAAAGCCCCCGTCTGGTCGGGGATTTTCCCGCTGTCATGCTGGCGACATGGACAAAGAAACTATGAATCGGTTGCGCGCCCGTGCCGCCCGCCTTGGTCATAGCGGCCCCGCTGGCGAAGATCTCGCGCAAGAGGCCGTTCTGGGCTATCTGGAACGGCTCAAGGCCGGTGGCGCGATAACAGCGCCTCTGCCCTATATGATGACAAGCCTGCGCCATGCGGCGCATCTGGCGCATCGGTATCACGCCAATCAGGCGCCGCTTGAAGAGGCACCCGAACCGATCGTCCCGGACGCCGAGACGACCTGCCTGTTTCACGAGGTTGAAAAGGCGATCACGTCCCTGCCCGAAGCGGATCGCGCGCTGTTGAGCCATGTTGTCGCCGGGACAACGCGCCCAAGCGAGCTGGCCGCGCTTTACGGCGTTCCCGAAGGCACGATCAATTCGCGCCTCGCCCGCGCCCGGCAAAAGCTGCGCCGCGTTCTGGGCGAGACCTAGATGACCAAGACAAGGGCGCTGACCGTCACGGCGCCCAGCAAGGTCGTGACCACCAAGGCTGACGAAGCGATCTCGGCCCCGCCGTACCGCGAGGAAAGGATCGGGAAGATGGCGAACATCGGCATGGCGGCAAAGACCATCCCGGCGGTGGCCTGCGCAGGCGTAATGCCGGGCAAAAGGCTCAGCACCGCGAGCGCCAGCAAGGGATGCGCCACCAGCTTGCCAAAGGATACCGCCAGAACCGGCGCTCCGGTTTCGCGCCATTGCGCATTGGCCACCGTGCCGCCGACAAAAAACAATGCAATCAAAGGCGCAGCAGCCGCGACCAACCCACGCGTCTTGTCGACGGGCCCGGGTAAATGAATGTCGAAACCAGAGATCACCAGCCCCGCAACCAGCCCGATCAGCACCGGGCTGCGGGTCATCTGCCCGAAAGTCTGGCGCAGAGAGGCGGAGAACCCGCGCCCCTTTTCGCCCGCCAGCACCTCGGCCGCGATGATGGCTACCGGGATCACGGCCAGATTTTCGGCGACGATGATCCAGGCAAATAACCGGTCCACTTGATCAGGGAAAAGAACCAGCCCGACAGGATAGCCCAGAAAGATCGTATTGGCGCTGGACATGCCCATGCCCATCATCGCGGCCAAAGCGCCGGGAAGTCGGAACACCCGTGCCATGATCCAACTGCCGAGCCCCAGAAGGATCAGCGCCGCCACCGCATATCCCGCGATAAAACGCCAGTTGAATTCGGTCAGATCACCCGAGCGCATCACCGCCGAGGCAACGATCACCGGCATGCAGATCACCAGCGCAAAGCGACTGAGGTGCGGCAGCGCGTCTGCAGGAACCAGCCGCGTCTTGATCGACACCGCCCCGACCAAAAGCAGGAAATAGATCGGCAAGAGAGAGATCAGAGGATCAAGCATATCGGGCCTTTGTCACAATCACCCCTGCGCGCCAAAACGTGCAGGCAATTCGGTGCGGAAGGGCATTTTGAGCGCGCGTGTCTTCACGACCGAAGATCTTTCAATCCGCGCTGGTTTGATGGACAGCGCATCATAAGCCTCTTGCTCGGCCCGCTCCCATTCGATCCATTTCTTGGCTTGAAAGCTTTCCTGAAACTGCGCGGCATCGGCGTCCGCGTCTTTCCATCCCGCTCCGGGCACGCCCGGCGCATCCATACCGCCAACTTCCATGCGAATTGCATTGGCCTCATCCAATGCAGACCGATTGGCGTATTTGAGATGTGCCAGGTAAAGCCCCCTCGGCATGACAAAAGGAAAGCTCTCCAGTCTTCGCGGTGCGACGCGGACACCGTGCAAGAGAAAATCTATCGCCCGTCGTGACGCAATCGCCTTGGAGTAATGGCCAGAAAAGGCAATGTTTCGCCTCTCCGACAATACTGGTGCTCCTGTCAGCTCCGGATCTTCCGACATTTCCACCAGATCAAACCCCAATGCCGTCAGAACCGGGTTATCATCAATACTTTCAATGACTTGATGTATCGAGCTAAAGTAAACCGGATCAAAACAGACCAATTCATCGGCATCCGTCCGGATCACCCAGTCATAGACCTGCGACAGCCCGGCGTGAATGCCATTCAACAAGGCAGCCCGATTGCGGTCGAAGTTCTCAAACCCATCACGCGGAATGGTGATGATCGAGGCTCTTGGACAGATGTCTTGTATTCTGGGATCTGCGCCATGCGCGACGACAAACAGGTGTTCCGGTCCGATCTGCGTGCCATGATGGGCATACCAGTGCGACAACGCCCAGTAATCTCGATAGACCATTGTCAAAGCACAGATTTTCATGGCGCTCCCCTGTCTCTCCCGAGTTGCCGTAGACCGCATGGTCTGTCAAGGACTGGCGGCACGTGACCCGCCCGCCTGCCGGTCCCTTTTTCGTAAGGGGACCTCGCCGCAGCCTGACAGGCCAGCCGCTTCACCAATAACGACACGACCCGAAAGAGGCCTGGAGGACATTCCTCCCGGCCTCTTGCATGACCCGCGATCGGTCCGGCGGAAAAAACCGCAGATTACCAAACCGTAATGTTCCGACAACGCAAACCAGCGGTCGGCCCTGTTATTGAGCCGCCAACCGAAAGCAAACGGAGCCTCCGATGACCGACGACGCACCCGACACATCCGCTATCACCACGCGCGGCCTAAACTGCATGGCCTGATCGACCGTGTGGTTGTCACGTGGGCCGCCGATCAGGAGCATCATGAGCTGGATGTGTCTGGCAAGTTGTTGGAGATGCTTGCAAAAGCAAAGCCCGCCTTGGGGGCGGGCTTCGTTTCGAACAGTTGTTCGCTAAAACTGGTTGCGGGGGTAGGATTTGAACCTACGACCTTCAGGTTATGAGCCTGACGAGCTACCGGGCTGCTCCACCCCGCG
>NZ_JBMPIX010000033.1:0-41441 GCF_049341065.1 Pacificoceanicola algae
GTCGTGGCCATTAAGAATTTTCCCCTTGTTGCTGATCAGTCGATGAGCGCTGGCCGTGAGTGAAGCCGTGGTGAGACAACCAGCAGGAGCGAGGGCCTAAGGATCAGTGATTTCCAATTCGTTAATTGATTAAGGGCTGAGGGGTGGCACGTGCACTCTTGAGGTGCCCCCCACCAGTCAAGCTATTGTTCTTAGGCAAACATCTTTGGGTTGTGCAAAGGGCGCGCATTTTGTGGCAAATATTTAAGGAATGCTTACCATTGCCGCCGCGACCCGATGATCGCCACCAAGTTCCGGAACGTATCGGGAACATGCGGGGTGACTTTCCGGCAAACGGACATCATTGCCAGAATCGTTGTTTTGGGTCCGGGAATCAGGCGCCCAAGCCGGAGATTTCCGTTGACTCGCAACAGCCGCAGACGCACTATCAACCTGTAATTTTGGCAGAATTTTTGGAATTTTCCGTGGTCCGGTTGACGGCTGCGGCGACTTTGGACCTAGACAGTATGACCGCGGTGCCGGAACAGACATCTGGGCCTTGCGGTGACGAGACGAAACAAGATTGATCCAAACTGAAGGCCGTGCGCAGGTGCGGACTGTTATTAGTGTGACCCATAACTCCAATACGCCGGTTCGAATTTTGAACGAGAACCTGCGAGTAAAAAACTTCAAAAAGACCTTGCCTGCTGCGAATGCCGGTGCCGTTACACCTGAATCTGTGGCGTCTTTCGGGTTGCGGATGTTGATGCTTGTCGGCCTCTTGCTGTCGCTCTCTGCCTGCAAGACCGATGACGAGAAGGCCTCGGCGCATTTGAAGCAGGCGCAGGAATTCGTTCTGGCGGACGATGCCGCGCGCGCGCGGGTGGAGTTTTTGAACGTCCTGCGGATCACGCCGAACGACATCGCATCGCGGTTCGCCTTGGCCGGAATTGAAGAGCAGCTCGGCAATCGCCGCGAGGCCTATGCTCAAATGTTGCGGATCGTCGAGCAAGATCCACGGCATATCCCCAGCCGCCTCAAACTTGCCGCGATGGCCATGGATGATCCCAATTGGCCCGAAGCCAGAAAACATCTTGAAGCAATTTCCGAAGTCGCGAGCGACAATCCAGAACTGCGTGTCGGGCTGGCCATCGTTGATTATGCCGATGCCGCGGCTCAAAGCGATACTCTGGCCCTGCAAGCCGCCCATGCACGATTGCTGAACCTGTTGCCTGACTTTCCAAAGTTGATCCCGCTGCACTACGCGATCATCGATGGTTTCGAACGCACCGGACGTCCCGAAGACGCGCTGAAGGCTGCCGAAGCGGCGCTGGCACTGGATCCCGGGAACCTGCAGCTTTCCCAGTCTCGCCTTTCGATACTCTACCAACTGAATCGGACGGGCGAAATCGAAGCCCAGTTGAAGGCCATCGTTCGGGATCATCCGACGGCGGAAAGTTTCCGGCAGATGCTGGTGGAGTGGTACATCAAGGCGGGTAATCTCGATGCTGCCGAGGCGGTCCTGCGCAACATGCCTGACCCGACGGACACCGGCGCACAGCTGACGCTGGTGCGTTTTCTCACGGATTATCGTGGCAGCGAAGAGGCTCTGATCACACTTGAACAGCTTGTCGCCGCGCATGGGCGCCCGACAGCGCTGAGGCTGTTGCGCGCGGCGATGGCCTTTGACGATGCGGACACGGAGAGCGCGATCCGCGAAATGCGCGAAGCCGTCGCAACCGCCGAAGAGCGTGGCGAAGATACGGCCGGAGCACTTTTCATGTTGGCGCAGATGCTTGACGCGTCGGGCGAACGGCAGGCGGCGGAAAATACCCTTTCGACGCTGCTCGTGTCCTATCCGCGCAATGTGCCTGCGGCCCAACTGCAATCTGTCTGGTTGTTGGAGCGTGGGCGGCCCGATCTGGCGATGAGGCTGCTCAAGACGGCCCAGGCGGTAAGCCCGGAAGACCCCAAAACCCTGTTGCTGCTGTCGCGGGCCTATGATGCGTCTGGGGACGCTGCTTTGGCGACCCAAATGCTTGCAAGGGCATTTGACGAGTCCGAGAACAACGCGCTGACCGCGCTCGACTACGCTGCGCGGTTGGCGACGCAGGGCAATCTGTCCTCGGCAAGCGACGTTCTGACTAGCGCAATCGAAAAGGCGCCTGACAACATCACGTTGATGGCTCGGCAGGGCGCGCTGTTTGTTGCGCAAGCCCAATGGGACCGCGCCGAAACGATCGAAGGGCGGCTGCGTGTCATAGGCTCGGTGCCCGCGCGGTTGTTTGCGGACCGCCTGCAATTCCAGCGTCTTGTGGCGCAGGGGAAAACAGATCTGGCAAAGTCCCATATCGAATTGCGCGCACAGGATGGAGAGATCACGGCGACCGGCCTTGCCATGCTTGCGCGCGCAGGGCTTGAGGCCGGATTACCTGATCTGGTGCAGTATCTTCTGGACCTGGGCACAACCTATTTTCCGCAAAGCGCGGAATTGCGCGCCGTCGCCGCCGAACTGGCGATTGCCATGAGCGACCTTGATAAAGCTGCCGAGATCTACACCGAATTGACCGTCGCAGCGCCGCAGACCGAGGCGCTTTGGACCGATTTTATTGCCCTTCGCAAACGCCAAGGCTCGTCCGAAGTGTTGTTGAATACCATCGAAGCCGCCTTGCAAGCTGTTCCCGAAAGCCCTCAGTTGAAATGGGAACTTGCAACGACCCGTCAGGCCAATGGACAAGTGGACGCGGCCATCGCGTCTTATGAGGCGCTCTTTGCCGAACATCCTCAAAACGCTCCGGTTCGCAACAATCTGGCGGCCTTGTTGCTGGAACGCGGACAGGATGAGGCCAGCGTCACACGCGCCGCCGAGTTGGTCGAGCCGCTGGTCGGCAGCCCAATTCCGCAGTTTCTGGACACTATCGGCTTGGTCCGGTTCTATCAGGGCGAAGCCGAGGCCGCCGTTGCGGCGCTGATCCCAGCCGCACAGGCTCTGGGGAATGATCCACAAGTTCAATGGCACACCGCCGAAGCATTGGCCTCCGCTGGTCGCCTAGAAGATGCGCGGCGCTATTACCAAGCGGTTTTGGACGCAAGCGATGAAACCTCGTCGGGATTGGCGAAAGCCGCGGCCGAGGCGCTGGCGTCGCATGATGCGTCGAAGGCCGTCGACTGATGGTGTCTCAGGCCACATATCGCCCAATCGGTCCGACTGCCGGACATAGCCGATGGATGGATCTGCGGGGGCTGCTTTTGCTGCTGTGCGCGATATTGGTTGCTTTGCCTGTTTTTGCGCTTGGTTTGATCGAATTGGCCGAAAGCTGGTCCACCCCAGCCTATAGCCATGGCCCTGTCGTCGCCATCATGTCCCTCTGGATCGGTCTCAGGGCGCTGAGGGATGAGCCCGAAGACCTGCGCGCCCGCACCGACAAGACCATCTGGCCCGGCGCGGTTCTGGTGCTGGCAGGACTCTTGATTGGTGCCATCGGAACCCTTAGCCGGGTTGGCGATGTTTCGGCCTATGGTCTGATCATCTGGATCGGCGGCATGGTTTTTCTGCTGCTCGGATGGGACCGCGCCCGCAGGTTGTGGCTCCCTGTTGTCTTGCTGCTGTTCATTCTTCCCTTGCCGCAGTTCCTGTACTGGCAACTGACAACCTTCCTTCAGCATGTCTCGGCTGTGTTGGGGGTGGATATGATCCGCGCCGTCGGGTTGGCGGTCTATCTTGATGGCAATATCATCGATCTGGGCGTGTATCGCCTGCAAGTGGCCGAGGCCTGTTCAGGTCTGCAATTCCTGTTTCCGGTGATAAGCTTTGCACTGCTCTTTGCGGCGATCAGCCGGGCGCCGATATGGCACAAGGTGCTGTTGGTGGCTTTGTCGGCTCCGCTCGCTGTGTTGATGAATTCCGCCCGCATTGCCCTGACCGCCCTCATTGTTGATCAATACGGCATCGAAAGTGCCGAGGGGTTCCTGCACGCGTTTGAAGGCTGGACGATCCTGCTGGCCTGCATTGTCATTCTGGCCGCGCTGATGCTGTTTTTGCGGATCCTCACACCAAAGGCCAGACAGGGTGGACGGGTGTTTGACCTAGATACCCGCGGGCTGCCGCAGGTTCTGGGACGGGTCCAAAATCTTGCCCCTGCCCCGAGTCTTTTGTTGGCCGTCATCGCAGGGGTTTTCTTCTCGGCGCTGGTGCTGCTGCCGGGGCACACTTCTGAGCAGCTGAACCGGTCTGCGTTTGATCGCTTTCCAATCCAGTTGGACAGCTGGCTCGGCATCCCCAATCGGCTTGATCCACGGGTCGAGGCTGTGATTGATGCCGATGACTATGTCGATATGACCTACATTTCGCGGGACACGGAAACACCCGTGCACCTGTTTGCCGCCTATTACAGCGACCAGACCAATGGCTCGGCGCTGCATTCACCGCAGGTCTGCCTGCCCGCCAACGGCTGGGAGGTGACCGAATTCGGAACGCGGCGCCTTGACATGACCGGCACAGGCTATGGCAGCTTTGACGCCAACCGGGCCGAAATCATCAAAGGCACTGAGCGGCAATTGGTGTATTACTGGTTCGAACAACGCGGCACGCGGATAACGAATGACTTTGTCGCGAAAATTGATATGCTTGTTGACGGCATCACCCGCGATCGTCGCGATGGCGCCATCATCCGGTTTGTCACGCCCATTCAGGGGGACGATCTGACCGGAGCCGAGGAACGTATTCGTAAATTGATGCGAAGCGCCCTGCCGAAAATGCCGAATTACATACCTTTTTGAGAACAGGAATTTAGACCGAAACACTTTCTGGAAAGCGAGTACATTATGGTACATCCCATTATTCTTTGCGGCGGCACAGGCATCCGGCTTTGGCCCAGTTCGCGCGAAACATTTCCCAAGCAATTTGCCCCTATTATGGGTGATCGCTCCCCCTATCAAAACATGCTGGAGCTTTTCTCGGGCTCTGGTTTCGACGCACCCGTGGTGGCCACGCAGAAAGACTTCCGCTTTCTGGCCGAGGATCAGGCCGGCGAAGTCGGCGTCTGGGATGCCCGGATCAACCTTGAACCCGACTGCCGCGGGACGGCCGCATCGGTATTGTGCGCCGCGCTGACGGTCGAGGATGATCCTGATGCCTTGATCCTGGTTTCTCCCATCGTGCATTACGCTGGGGATGCCGAGGCCTTTCAGACCGCCATTCGCAACGCCGAAGCGCGCGTGCGCAAGGGCGCAGTCGTTCGGTTCCTTGACGGGATCACCCAGCCGCAGATCAGCAGTGCGAAGATCCTCGAGGAAATGGTTGCCGAACCCCGCAGCGGAGGCGTCAGCGCTCTGCCTGAACGCGAAGACGACGAAGATCCGCACGGACAGGCGCTTGGCATGACGCTGATGCGCCGCGCCGATCTGCTGGCGGCTTTCGAAGACCGTGCGCCGAAGATGCTCAAGATATGCCGCAAGGCCGTTGAGCAGGGCAAAACCGAAGCGAATACCCTGACCTACGGGGCCGTTGATTTCGCCGAAATCCCGAACCACAGCTTTGAGGGTGACATCCTGAAAAGCGTTAAGGGCGCGCTGCAAATGCCACTTGGTGGCCCTTGCACCGGGCTCGAGGACTGGAGCTCGGTCTGGAGCGTGATGGATCAGGATCAAAACGGTGTGTCTGCCCATGGCGGTGCATTGGCCGTGGATTGCCGTGACAGCATGTTGCGCTGCGAAGAAAGCGCCATGCAGGTTCTCGGCATTGGTCTGACCAATGTCGTGGCCGTTGCCATGCGCGATGCGGTTCTGGTGGCGGACCGGGATCATCTGGCGAAAATTCCCGGAGCACTGGAGAAACTGGAAGCGCGCAAGACGCCTCATGCCCGCGAATATCCGCGCTATCACCGGCCTTGGGGGTGGTATGAATCTTTGATCGCGCGTGACCGTTTTCAGGTCAAACGCATCATGGTCAAGCCCGGCGGCGTGTTGTCGCTGCAATCACACGTCCACCGGTCGGAACATTGGATCGTTGTTGGTGGTACCGCCAAGGTCACCGTCGATGACGAGGTCAAGCTCGTGCCCGAAAATGGCTCGGTCTACATCCCGCTGGGCGCGACCCACCGCATGGCCAATCCGGGCAAGGTTCCGATGTACCTGATTGAGGTTCAGACCGGCACCTATCTCGGAGAGGACGATATCGAAAGGTACGAAGACATTTACGATCGCTGCTGAAATGGCGGCGTTATACGCGACGTTTTTATTCAAGGGTTTTGGGCATCACATGGGTTTTGGCAGAGCAAAGCAACGCGGACCGACACGGGTGCTGGCCATCGCTTCGGCGGGAGGTCACTGGCAACAGCTTATGGCGCTTCGTCCGTCATTTGCGAATTGCGAGGTCATGTTTGCGACGACCCTGAAAGGCTTGCCCGAAGAATTTGACGCCGCGCCTGCGGTCATCATTCCCGAGTGCAACCGCAACTCGGCGTGGCGCATTCCATGGACGGCGGCCGTTCTGCTCGTCACCATGCTGCGCTTCCGCCCCGATATTGTCATCTCGACCGGGGCATTGCCCGGCGTGGTGGCGCTGGCGGTTGGCAAAGGGTTGAGGCGCAAGACCATTTGGGTCGATTCCCTGGCCAACGCCGAGGAAATGTCGATGTCGGGCCGATTGGCGAAACGGGTGGCCGATCTCTGGCTTAGCCAGTGGCCCCACGTGGCCGAGGCCGAAGGATCCGACTATTTAGGAGCTATACTATGATTTTTTTGACTGTTGGAACGCAACTTGCTTTTCCCCGCCTCACCGAGGCAATGAACCGATATGCTGAAACCACCGACGAGCCGATTATCGCGCAAGTCGGGACAGAGACAACGCCGCTTCCAAATCTGACCGTCCGCCGGATGATGGATCCGCTCGAATTCGACGAAACCTTTGCGCGGGCGCGCGTTGTCGTGGCCCATGCGGGAATTGGCACGATCTTGTCGGCGAAACGCTATCGCCGGCCCTTGATCGTCGTCCCGCGCCAACACGCCCTTGAGGAACATCGTAACGATCACCAGCTTGCCACCGCGCGGGCGCTGGTCGACGTTCCGGGCGTGCATGTCGCTTGGGAAACTGACGAGTTGAATGCGCTTTTGCAAACGCCTGATCTGGCGGCTGCCCGGATGGCGATGGGCCCCAAGCATGGCGCTTTGATCGATGGTCTGGCCCGCTTTATTCAGGGGGCCAGACCGGCTGAGACGCCGAAGACCGCTTCGGGAAAAGGCGCGACCCGGCACAACTACGCAGGGATCAAGGGCGCCAGCTAAAGCTGCGCTCAATCCCCATGTAAAGCTTGTTCTCAAGGGTTGGTCCGGTAGTTCCGGACCAGCTGCGCGTTTGAGAAACCTCGGCCACCAGATCAAGGTCGCGCACCAGTTCCTGCGCGTAGCCAAAGCTGAGTTCAAGCTTGCGGGTATTCGGGGTCGTCGAATTCAGGAACTCGGTTTCACGAAATGCCAGTGCGCCACTGATGCTGGACGTTTCGTTGATCGTGTAATTTTGCCCAATCCGGAACTGGCTTTTCAGTGTTTCCTGACCGAAAAGATCGGCCTCAACCGACCGCGAGAGGGCAAGGCTGAATTCGGCATCGCGGGTGCCACGGGAGTATTCAAGTGCGAAAATTCCGTCGACG
Organism: Pacificoceanicola algae; assembly: GCF_049341065.1. Lineage (NCBI taxonomy): Bacteria > Pseudomonadati > Pseudomonadota > Alphaproteobacteria > Rhodobacterales > Roseobacteraceae > Pacificoceanicola > Pacificoceanicola algae. The sequence continues at coordinate 7,629 of NZ_JBMPIX010000033.1, forward strand.
TCGCCGTTTCCACCGTGCGAGACCCCGGCGGAAAGCAGTATTTCGTCGCCTTGCGCAGTCTTCAGACTGCGGCCCACAGAGGCATCGCTGCGGGTGCCATTGCTGGTGACGCGCGACGAAAGATCAAAGTTGAGTTCGCCATTTTTGAGATCCTGCACAGCGCTGAACCGGAAACTGGGCCCTTTATCCTTCTGGACCGCGCTACCAAATGGACGGGTCTCAAACTCGGAATACCGCAAGTCCAACGAGGTTTGCAGCGTTTGCGTCACTTTGAAATCTGCGCCAAACCCGAACGCCTGGTTCGTGCGATCCGTGCCGGTGGCGTCGGCTTGGGTTTCCTGAAAATCCAGTGTCGTGCGCAGGTCTATTCTGGGGTCGATCGAAAACCGCAGGGTGATCCCCGCGCGGCTCGTTTCATAATCCGCCAGCGTGGCTGTGCCCGAATACGTTACCTGCCGCCAATCCAGATCGACTTTGCCGCCAAAAAGCGATTGCGTTCCGAATTCCAACGCGGTGGCGAGGCGAAGCTCATTCTTGGTGCCCGTGTTGGCAACAAGTTCCCCTACTGTGGAGTCTTCATCGATGACAAAGCCGCCGAGGTCTGACCGGCGATAGCGCGCAGAAGCCTGAAACAGCGCGTTGCGGCCGATCCGGTTGTAGGTCAACAGAACATTCGGATCGACAAGGTTCAACTCGTCGTTCGCGTCGGGATACTCAAACCCGGCAGAGGCCGAAAACCCAAGGCTTTGTGTCCGCGTCGAGGAGCTGAGGGAAAAGCCCAACCCAGTGTAGGCTTTCCAATCGTTGTTCTCACCCAAGATCCCAAACGACAGCGTTGCCCCTGCCTCGAGTCCAGCGGGGTCCTGTGCCTGAAGGGCCACGGGACTGAGGGCAATCCAAACCGCAAGACCGGCGGTTTTCTGGACGGCCATGGGAATTTGCATCAGATCGCCTTATTCGAAAAGCCGGCGCTCGGGTACCAGAATGACATCCCCTTCGATCAGGGCGATATCCTGGTTCAACGCGGCGCCACGCGACAATGCATGGTAGTTGATCGTCATCAAGCGTGACTTGTGGGTGTAGGGGTCAGTACGCCGGATCTGAATCCGTTTGGAGGCGGCAAAGGGCGTAAGACCTCCAGCCTGCGCCAGTGCCTGAAGGAAAGTCGTTCCAGGCGCCACTTCGATCCGACCACCTTTAGAGACCTCGCCCATAAGGTAAATACCGATCACTGGATCTGGTACGGGAGCACGCTGCACTGCCGGAACGACCGGTTTCGGGGGCGCGGGGCGCACGCCGACATAAACGGTTGGCGGGGTGGCAAAGTTGCTCTTGATTGCGTCAGCCACTGCTGCGCTGATCTGATCAACCGTACGACCGCGGGCAAGTATGCTTCCAGCCAGCGGGAAAGAGAAACGGCCATCGGGCAAAACGACGACGGAACGATTCAGCGACTTGTCTTCAAGCACCTCGACGTCAAGCGTGTCACCGGCCTTGATCGTATAAACTGACTGTGCCGTTGCCGTTCCGGCAATCAGCACCCACGTCAGGGCAACGAGAATTCTTACAATCGACTTCAAGGATTTGACCCTCATTTTAGCTTTGTCACATCGTCGCGCGAATCCAATCGCAGGAACAGAACAAAGTGACCCGCGACCCAAGTCTGGGCCGCGGGTATGGTTAGGGGGCAACGTTTTACAGTCCCCGGTGGCGCAAATCGGGTCCGTCTAGACGCCCGTACATTGGAAAACGACCTTGAACGTCTTGAGGATCAAAGCGACGTCAGACCTGAAGGACAGGCTTCTGTTGTAGTTGTCGTCGTACCAAACACGTTCGGCAAAGCCACTGTTGTGGCGCGCCGAGACCTGCCAAGGGCCGGTAATTCCCGGGCGCACGCCATAATAACCTTTGCCTCTGTACAGCTGCTCCTGATCTTCCATGATCGGGCGCGGCCCGACCAAGGACATCGTGCCGTTCAGAACATTCCAAAGCTGCGGAAGTTCGTCGATCGAGGACTTCCGGATAAACCGACCAACGCGGGTAATACGCGGATCGTTCTTCAGCTTTTGGGTTGTCTGCCACTCCTTCGCCGCGTCTGGATTGCTGGCAAGATAAACCCCCAACATATCGTCGGCATTGGCCACCATGCTGCGAAGTTTCCAAATCCGGTACTTGCGTCCGCCCTTACCGATCCGAACCTGCGTGTAAAACGGATTTTTACCATCCATCGCGACCAGGGCCGCAAAGAGCAAAACAATCGAAAGCACCGGGATCGCGGCAACCAAGACCAAAGCGACGTCGAAAACGCGCTTCAAATAGGTACGATAGAGACCTCGGCTTTCGACTTCAAAAAATGGGAGATCGATGACGAACGGCAGCCTGCCATCGTACTCTTGTTCCATATAATCTTTCATAAGGTCGTGCGCGTTAATGCGAAAACACTCATAGCGCCCCCCGCTAAATTAAATTTTACGTTCAAAACTTTGCGCGCCACATGCGCAAGAAAATTCCAATACAGTCTACACTCGCAACCCACCGAAGCCGTTCAGGGTAATTCCATTGCTTCGACGAGCTCACCTGGATCAATTTCAAAAGGATGATCAGGCGTGCAAGGTGACAACCAACCAACGGGTTGCCCAGCTAGATTTCATTTCAAATTCACGCAAAAAGCAATGATTCGTTCCCTATAATCCAAGCCCGCTATGGACTTCGGAGCCTCACTGGTGAACCTTTGGGCAGCCAAGTAGGGACGTGATACCTTACTTCCCTGACCAATCGTAAACATATATCAGTTTTTTCATCATTTTGGGTACTCATTTGACAGCGGAACTCTTCCAATCTTACTTCGGACTGACTGGTGTGCCGTTTGCTCTGACGCCGGATCCAGATTTTCTGTTCTGGTCACCACACCACCGCAAAGCCTTTACCGTGCTGGAGTATGGATTGATGTCCGGAGCCCCGGTCACCGTACTGACCGGCGAGGTCGGCTCGGGCAAGACAACTTTGCTGCACGCGCTGCTTGCTGTGCTGCCAAAGGACACCAAGGTCGGGCTGATCTCGAACGCAAATGCCGCGAACGGACAGTTGATGCGCTGGATCGCCAATTCACTGGATATTCCGATCCTCGACCCCAACGACACGGTTGGCATGTTCGAAAGCTTTCAGAGCTATGTCATCGAACAGTTTGCTCAGGGTCGTCGCGTGGTTCTGATCATCGACGAAGCGCAGAACCTTGGGCCAGAGCGGCTGGAGGAACTTCGGATGCTGACGAATATCAATGCCGGCAAGAACGAGTTGTTGCAGCTGATGCTGATCGGTCAGCCAGAATTGCGCAGCCTGCTTTCCCAGCACAGTTTGCGCCAGTTCGCGCAGCGCGTCTCGGTGTTCTTCCACCTCAAGGAAATGGATCTGCAGGCCACCGGAAACTACATCCGGCACCGTTTGAAACATGTTGGCGGCACCGGCGACGAATTTTCGACCGAGGCAATTGCCCTGATCCACGAACAAGCGCGGGGGGTGCCGCGTGTCATCAACAAACTCTGCGATCTGTCGATGGTCTATGCAGCCAGTGCGGGCCGGAAAACCGTTGATCTTGAAGTCATCGAAGAGCTCTTGGATGATGGGATTGTGCTGTTCTCCGAAACGCCCTTCCCCTTGGAGGAGGACATGCGCACTGACGTTCCCAACTGCGAGACGCCGAACGACGGCTCGCGCTAGGATGCGGCCCGAAAGACCGCACCTATTGGCAACGCGGATCTATGCGACAGGCAGATCACTCACGTACACGAACTCATCCCCGGCAAGCGACAACCCGTAGACGTTGTTGAGCACGCCGATCAACTCGTCCTCACCGCCCTCGACCAGCCAGATCGAGGTTCCCGGGGTCAATCCAGCCACATCTTCGCGCAACTCATAGTCCGCCAGAGTCCCGTTCAACTGGATTGCGTCCTCAGCTGCGTTGAAATCCCAGACAAAGGCATAATCGGCCAATCCCTGATTTCCAGTCACCCCATCGTCGTAATAAACAACGGTGCTGTCGCCCATGACGAAGGTGTCCGCCCCTGCCCCGCCGGTGAAGACATCGATCTCTCCAGCGCCAGGGTAAGGTTGGGTATCGTCGGCGGCCGAAAGCAGATCGTTCCCGTCCGTTCCGTTGACGATGTCGGACCCGGTGATTTCCGTCACCTCAATGTCGCCAAAGGTGACGTCATAATAATGCGCGTTCAGGTAGATCCCGCCAGTCGCCGGTGCTTCGTCAATCGAGAATGTCTCGACCGTCTGCAGGGTCCAACCAATGGGTTCCTCGGTTCCCACCTCCCAAATCTTCAATGAATAGACGCGGTCGTAGATACCGGTCTGGGTCACCGAGACCACCACGTTGTAGGTAAGCCCTTCTTCCAATTGGAACCCTTGTCTTCCGAGAACATTGCTGAAGTCGTGGTAAGAGTGGGATTCCAGTTCGTCCGTGTAAAAGAACGAGGCGCCGGGATTCCAGCCGGATGTCGGTTGCCAGCCGGAAACGGGGTCGTCGGTGTGACCGCCCCAAAGCATACCGATGGCAAAGGCCCCGCCATCGCGACCACGCGGATCGACATTGGTCAGATCGTGCATGGTGATCGTGGTTTCCAGTTGGTAGTTGTCCCAACTGTCGTCCCCAAGAACCAATAGCCGATCATAACCAAGATCGACCGGGCGCACCCCTGCGTCCGTGAATGCCCAAGTGCCATCGACCACTTGCACCACTTCCTGAATGTCCGTGACCGTTGACCAATCGATGGAATAGTTGGGATCCCAAGACGCGCCTTCCTCGTATTCGACAACGACGTCTCGTGTTTCCAGACTGCCATCGGACAGCGTGGCTGTGATCGTCACGATGTCATCGGTCGGGCTGCCGTCGAGAAGGTCATAGGGAATGTCGATGTTGAAATCCCCAACGTCATTCAGTCGGCGCGTGTCCGGACCAATCGACAATGGTACCGCTGGCCCACCGTTCAGGCTGTAGGACAGATCGATGACGGCACCGTCGACCGATCCGAGAATGTTGATGAATTCCTGCGCGACACCCGGCGTTCCAAAGGTCTGAACGTCGCCGTACCAGACATCAATGTACTCGCGTACGTCGATCGAGACGGTCGCGCTATCTGTAAGGAGGCCGTCGCTCACCACATAATCGAAGGTTGCGATACCATAAAACCCTGGATCTGGCGTATAGGTGAAGGTGCCATCGCCATTGTCCGTCAGCGTTCCGTCGGACACTGTCCCGACAGAAACCACACTGAGCGGGTCATCCAGATTGGGGTCGTAATCGTTCCCTGTCAGCGAGGATGAATCAAAGGTCAGCTCGCCCGGTGCATGTATCGTGTCATCCATCGCCTCTGGGGCATAGTTCTGCGGCGTGTAACCGGTGTCTTCACCAACAATCGGATCAAGCGAGTTCTCGAAGTAGTCGAGGTACGCAGTGTAGCCGGGCGCGATACCACCAAATGGTGCGCTGCCTGCAAAGGTTCCGACTTGCGTTACGGCCATGTCGCGGTCCAGCACATAGGCCGTTGTCCAGTCCGAGCCGCCGCCCCGATACTCAAAAATAAATTGATCACCGTCCCGCGTGATGCGAAATTCTTCGACCTCACCGGGATCGACGGGCATGAACAGAAGATAATCAGTCGAACCGTCTTCGATGGACCCGACGATCAAGGTCAGGCCCTTGGTCGTATAAGCCAAATCGAACCGGATCCAATTCCCGTCATCGGCGACCACAAGCAATCCATGCTCTTGGTATTTCTGGCTGGGCTCGCTCAGGAAACCGGCAGAAATCTGGAAGTCGATGTCATAGACGTCCTGCAACATCCGCGGTGTCGTTATCACGTCCGACGCGCTGACAGGCACACCCGCAGGCGACGAGATCGCAGCCACGGCATCCGTACCGAGGTAACCGATCTTGGCATCCCCCACGATTCCGTAGAAATTCCAGACCGGATCCAGAGCACCACCCGCGAAATCGTCCGAGACCGCGTTGAAGGTATCTATGATGACCGAGACATTGCCTTCGGTCGTGAAGCCGCCGTCACTGACGGTATAGGTAAAGCTGTCCACCCCTTCGTAACCGGCTTCCGGCGTAAACAGGTATGTACCGTTGCCCTGATCCGTGATGACGCCATGTCCCGGATCGGAGAAGCCGACAATCGTCAAGGTATCACTATTGATATCCCAGTCGTTGGCCAGAAGTTCGGCCGCCGTGAAAACAATAGGTTGATCCGGCGGAGTATCCAAAGCGTCGTCAGCCACGACCGGCGCCGCAGGCTCGGGAAAATACGTGCCGTCTTCATCCAGTATCGGATCGTTTCCAAGTTCGACATAGTCGACCTGAACCGTCAGGGCTGCATCCGTACCCACGCTTCCCGCGAAAAGCCCGGCTTTGGAAACTGTCAGACCGTGGGTCACAGTGCCAGCGGTTGTCCAGCTCTCGCCGTCCGACGAATACTCAAGGACAAATGTATCGCCGACCCGCTCCAAGCGCAGATAGGTTGCATCTTCGCTGGGAATGTTTGTCTTGAACGCAAGCTGCGTGGTCCCATCGACGGTTATCGCCGCCATCGCATACAACTTGCTTCCGTCGCTATAGAGGTCGAACCGCATCCAGTTGCTGTCGTCCTCTTCGATCAAAAAGCCCTGCATCTGGTGTTTCTGATCTGGGGTAGCCAGATATTTGACTTCAAGAGTAAAGTCTTCGTCGGTGACCGTCTGAAGAGCCGTCAACGCGTTGCGCGTGTTGTCCCAAAGGTCAAAGTTGCCGCTTCCCGTTTGCATCTGGAGGAAGCCGTCGGTGGCCGTACCGGTTAGTTCCCACGTTGTGCCGGCCGGGGCAGTCACGTCCCAATCGGGATTGAGCATTGGATCTGCAAAATCATCCGATTCAAATTTCGGCAAGGGAGGTGTGCCGACCGTCAATGTCACGGTCGCGGACCCTTGACGCCCGGTGCCATCATCCACGGTGTAATCGAAGCTGTCGTAGCCGTTGTAACCGGCGGTCGGAGTGTAGGTGAAGGTGCCGTCGCCGTTGTCGGTTACGGTGCCGTAGGTCGGGGTGCCCACGGAAGCGACGCTCAGCGTGTCGCCATCGGCGTCGGTGTCGTTGCCAACGAGGTCAGCGGCCGTGATCAGCAAGGCCGCATCCGCTGCGGTTGTCAGCGCGTCGTCCTGTGCCACCGGGGCGCTTTGCACGCCGTCTTCGCTGACAATCGGATCGCTGGAAATCTCGATGTAATCGACCAATGCCGTGAAGTTCCCGGCGCCGCCGGTGCTGCCCGCATAGACGCCGCCCGAGGTCACCTCCATACCCTCGGTCAGGCTGCCGGCCACGGTCCAGGTCTCGCCGTCCTGCGAGTAGGACAGCGTGTAGGTATCGCCGACCCGCGCAAGCCGCAGGAAGGGCGCGGTGCCCTCGGGGATCGCCACCTTGAAGGCCATGCTGCTCGTGCCGTTCAGCGTTACGGCAGCAAAGGCGTAGAGCTTGGAGCCGTCGGAGTAGGTGTCGAACCGCATCCAGTTGCTGGCGTCGGATTCGATCAGGAAGCCCTGCATCTGGTACTTGCCGGTCGGCGTCGACAGGAACCGCGCCTCGAGCGAGAAATCCGCATCCGCGAGAAACTGCATGGTCCGGACGGTGTCGTTGGTCGCGCCCCAGATGTCATGGGTTCCGCTGCCGGTGCTCAGCGACAAATACGCCTCATCACCCTGCGTCCCAAGGCTCTGCGTCGTGCCGGTCGGCGTGATCACCTGCCACGACCCCGAAAGACCGCCATAAAAATCGTCAGATGCAAACATCGGTAGCTCCCGCAACCAAAAAAATCGCGCGATACGCACGTTAAAAAATGAAAGTGTCGCCCAACTGAAATAAAGCGCTCTCGCGCGGGCGCGCAGCGACACGTGAATTCAAAATTGAACTCAATCTTACCAAGATGCGTCACACAAGTAACTGCGTTTCTTTTGAGATTCTCTTATCTCGTTGTTTTATATATTTTTTTGAGGTTTCGCTACACGCGTCTTACAATCTAAAGTAGCTTTCCGGCCCCGACAGTTGCGTAAAGCGGAACTTTTTTCATCCCCGCACGCAAGGAAAGAATGTCACGAAAAGGTAGCTCGATTCGTTTGCCATCGCCGCCTGACCTAGAGCGGGACACCCGCGGTTTTGGTCTGTGGCGGCCAAAAACCAGAATGATGCTCATGAATCCGCTCATTCTGCATCCCCGATCTGACACCATCTTGTCGCGTTCCTTGCGACCACTTAGTGTTTCCCGCGACAGTTCACAATTCGGTGATCGGGAGGCCAACCGCAGCTGGTCGGACAGGAGCTACACGTGTTGAGGACGAACAGGGCATGTCAACCAAACATTCCAGCGGGGAACGGCGCCGGTCCAGCGTGATGCTCACCTCGGTTGCAGCATCAAGTTTGGCGTTCTGGACGTCCTGCATCTGGCTTTTCATCTCATCGCAGATGAGGTGGTTCGAAAATCTGGGCATTGCGGCCCTTGTTTCGATCGTCGTTTACATGCTGTCCGCTGCGGGTATTTTAGCCTGCCAGAGTTTGTGTAGCCGGTGGTCGGGACGACTGCGCGGAAACAGTATTGCAACCCGCTCAGAACAATGAAGGTCGGTATTCTGTTCACTTCTCCACGAACGACCTGGCCACCTTGGCCTGAGGTGATTTGTTCGAAAACTTAATATTTTCTATACATCTCGACGGGAATCAGACATACTCCTAACTGATGAATTACATCTCAATTCTTATTTGCATCGTGAGTTTGCCCAATGTCTAAAGTAAACAAGTTGTCCCGCAGTGTTCAGCCACTTGCCGTTTCGGCGCTTATGTTGCTGGGAAGTCAGGCTAATGCAGCGGCCTACCCGACATTCACAGTCGATTTTGATCAGTCATCGGTTAGCGTGACCACTGCCGGATGCATTTCAAACTGCGGTGTGACAGGTTCGTTCACGCAAACTGGTGAACAGTCGGTTCAATTTGATTACAACTGGGATCAAATTGTTTTGGACGACATTCTGCGCTTCGATTTTCTGAATGCCAGCGCGTTTTCATCCGGCCTTTATGATATCGTAGTGAACTTGGTGTTCACGTCGCCCGACGCCGAGACATCCAGCAGCTTGGGCTCCGGCATTTTGACGACATTCTACGGCGCAGTTTCTGTCGGCCTGGTGGTTTGGGATTCGGTTGTAAAGGTGATCAATTTTGATCAGGGATCGACACTGCTGGCCAAACTGGAGGGTGGCAGCCAATTTGGGTTCGGTCCGTATATCGAAACTGACATCACGTTGATCGCAAAAGACTTGGTAGCGATGAACGCACCATCCCCCGCTCCGGTTCCGCCTGCCCTGCCGGTCATGCTTTTGGCGCTTGGTGGGATGGCAGTCATCGGGCGCCGTCGCAAATCGAACAGGCCTGAAACGGCTTAAGCCCGGCTCGATAGATCAGATAGTTAATTAAGAAACGCCTGGCTGGCCTAGCCGGGCGTTTCTCATTTAGCAGGTATATTTCGATGAGGATCTCTCCCAACAGCATCGTGATCGCCATCATCGGTAATTGTAACCGTACCCGGATTGCTTTGGCAGGCTTCGGCATTTGTTCAGCACGACCCCCGCAATGTTTGTGTACTGCGCGAGATCACGCTCCACCTCTTCAAGTTCGGCGATTGTGTTTTGTTCTGCAGCGCAAACAATGATGGCGCAATCGACGAACCCGGCCGCAACGATCGTATCGTCGCATGCAAAAATTGGCGGCACATCGAAAAGGACGACGTCTGGGGAAAATTCGGCTTCGGCCTCGTCTATTCGGCGCTGCGCCCCCTTCGTCTTTAGCAATTCTGTCGAGCCGGGCGTTTTCTTCCGCCCAGCCGAAATTGCCAGATTATCGCCTATCCGGCGGAATTGTGCGAGCGCCGACACCTCACCCAACAGGAATTCATCAATGCCGCCTTGCGGAATGAGCCCCAGCTTGCGGCCAAGCTCAGCCTGCTGCAGATCGAGGTCGAAAACCAAGGTTTTAAGATCCTCTTGCCGCTGCAAGGCCAGGGCCAGATTGGCCGTGAGGGTCGACTTGCCACAACCCGACGAAGGCGATGTGATCATGACCCGCGTCCAGCCTTTTTCGCGCATCATGGTCAAAAGTCGTGTTCGTAGCATATCGATTGTGTTCTTTGCACTGCCGCTATCGCCAACACAGGCGATCCGGTTGCGGGCCAAGAGACGGGGTTTTATCTCGAAAGGCTCCAGCAACGCCCAGCGGTCACTTGGTTGTTGCGGTTTTGGGCCCTGTTCCGCTGAAAGTTCATCAGAATTCACGATATCAATGGCCCCAGAGTCGCGACGCTTACGCGCGTGTTCAATGGCAATTTGAAGTTTTTCCATGGCGACTCCGCACAAATTAAGGCCCGTATTGCAGCTCAGGGTTGGCTCTGGCCCATGCCCTTCAGGGCGAAACGATCAAACTGGACGAACTTCGAGTCTGCCATGAACAAGACCCCTGCCCCGACAGCGACAATCAACACAGTGGCCATCACTCGCAGCACTCGCCGTCGCCAGATTTCGCCGGGTGTTTCGATATAGGGCAAGCTGGCCAGCGGGGCTATACCAAGCCCCTTGGTGATATCATCCGGTCGCCGCACGAAAGGCTGAATAACCTCGATAACAAGAACTGCAGCAATACCCATCAGCAAAGCAGCCATTATAGACCCAGCCGCAATCAGTTTCGGGCTCGGGTTGACGGTCGATGTGGGCACCACAGGCCGCTCGACAATCGAAAGGCGCTGCCCCTTGGAAAGCACTTCGATGCGTTCGCCCGTGGCGGCAGTGGACAGACGCTCGATTGCGGAATTGTACTGCCCCTGAATGTTGTCACGATCGCGCTCCAGCGCGTTCAGCCGGATGGAAACGGTCGGCGTACGTTCAATCGTCGAACGAAGCTTCTCCATCTCCTGTTCTTGCGATGATAAGGTTTGATGCAACTGCGTGAGTTGATCGTCAAGCTCGGACATTTGCGCATTGAATACGGCCTCGCCCGGAGTTTGGTCATCTGCTTCAGGACGACGACCCGCGACCAGATTTTCCAGATCGGAAATGCGGCGCTTGATAACTGTGACATTCGGATTGGTTTCGCTGTAAACCCCACGCGCTTCGCGCAGGTCAGATCGCAGACGCGCAAGCTCTTCTTCCTCTGGGCTAAGCGGCCTTTGGTTCAGGTTCTCAGTGCGCCCCGTAGTTTCGTACAATTTTTGCAGCCGGGCACGCTCGTCCTCGGTCTGCTTGATTTGTCGTTGCACCTGCGTTTGCCGTTCCTGAAGCAACGCCAGACGGTTCATCCGATAATTTAGTGTATCCGGCGACGCGTCCTGGTTTTCGTTCTGAAATTCCAAAATGCGGCGGTTGAGATAATCGAGCTCCTCACCAAGGCGCCGGACTTCCTTTTCAAAGAAGGAAAGCGTGTCAGACGCGACTTCGTTCCGGTAATCCGCGTCCTGCCGCAGAGTGCGCGTCACCAGTTCATCAGCGATGCGCGCAGCGGTCTCGGCCACGTCTGATTCGGCGGTTATGCGCAACAGCGTGACTGCCCCGCGCCCGCCGGAAAGCTTCATCTCAATGCTGTCGGTCAGACGCGCGATGATCTGGGATGGTTCGAGATCAGGTTCGTCGGGAAACAGATCAAGCTGGTCGGCAAGATCCAGCAGGTTATCGCGCGACATCATCCGTTGCTGGATAATCTGAAGCTGTTGAGACAAATCGACTCGGACCGTCGACGCCGCCAGATCGTCAGGAATTTGAGAAGACTCGACGATAAGCGCAGCTTGCGCCTTGTAAACTTTAGGAAGGGTAATCGCGACAACGAACCCCGCCAGAACGACCAAAATAAAAACGGTCATGAACAGCGGAAATCGACTCAAGAACACCCTTAGATAGAACTTTGGTTCAAGGGCCATGAAAAAATACTCCTGCCGCGAAGTTACATGAATTTCTGGGGTAGGCAAACGAGGATACGCCTTTAAACGAAAATTGCTTTGGTTTTCTGTCGTTTGCGTCAGATCAATAAACAGTGAAGGTTGATACGTAGTCATTGTTCAGCGCCGGATGCTCAAGAATCCCAGACATACCAAAGGCGACCCATACGCCATGCCCTGATCTTGAGCAGGCCCGCACAAAATTTAAGTTTATCGTTTCGAAGTTGCGGTGAGTTGGGATTCGCGACCAGTACATGAAGACGGTCACGAGAGTACGTGCTGACAGAAAGGCTTTCCCGTATCTGTCCCGCAGCAATCAAGTTTAGATATCGCTGCGCCATGTTTCGGATGTCGCTCGCTGCGTCTTGCCAGACAATAGCCGGATCATGCCACCTGCGCGGTACAACCGTATCCGCGTCAGGCAGCGAAATGCCAACCATCGACTGCGCGCGCCATGCACCCGGTCTGATCGCAGAACACGTGGAACTTCGAGCACTGGCGACACAACGAGCGCTGCCGCCCGTACAGCCCAGCGAAACCGGGCTACACCGCTATCGATCTTTTCGAAGTCATGTTCGATATGGCGGTCCCATTTGCGAGCCAACTGCTGAAATGTCTCGCGGGCCGGCGTTGCAATCCGCATATCCGGGACATAGTCGATGCGAATGCCCATTGCCGTCGCCCTGTGCCCCCAGTCGCGATCTTCGGCAATGTCGATACCGCCAAACCCGCCAACCTTTTCAAAAACGCTCCGCCAGACGGCCATGTTGCCGCTGCCAGTATAATGATGCTGTTCTATGTACAGCTTGAAACGGTAGCCGTAGATTGCTTCGTAGGCTTCTATCCCTGTCAGGCTGTCCGGGTCGGAAAAAGCAATCCGCACGTCTCCACCAATTGCCCCGGTTTCGGGATGCGCAGGCAGATAGTCGAGGATCGTGTCTATCCATCCCGGCTGAGCGATGCAGTCGCAATCAATGAAAGCCAGAATGTCAGAACTGGACAAACGGACGCCTAGATTGCGGGCCGGTCCTGGCCCCGGAGTGCTTTCACTTGTCAGCGTTACAAAACCAAATTGCGCGCAAACTGACTCGGGCATCTCGCGAGACCCGTTGTCGACCACAACCACCGCAAAACGCCCCTCGGTGCCGCCCTGCTCTGCCAAGGCGTCAAGGCACCGCGACAATCCATCGGGAGAATTCAGGTGCGGAATGATTACGGTCAGAGAGTGTGTCATAAAATGGGTCCGCCGTTGTTTATGTCCGCTGGCCGCGCGGCGCTAAATGCTTGATCAGGTAAGGCTTGTACGAATTCATCCAGTATGACGCCGAGCGGCATCTTGGCTCAAGCAAAGAGTTTCGTGCAGTTCCGGAATACCCTACTTGCCGTATGCGCAAGCGATTCGAACTTCAACGTGATGAGGAAACGATCTCCCGTTAGATGCTGAAATGTCTCGCGAAATGCATGAATTCTGGTTAATCTTTGCCTCCTGAAGGCCATAGCTCTGAACTCCCTTGAGTTTACAGAAACTCCGGTTAGCATGATCTGCAAGAATGAATATTTGGAAGCCGTTTGTTTGATTTGGTGATGCTCTGCGACTAGGCCAAAATATCCTTTGGTGCAGCATCTGCGTGTCTCGCAATGAAGTCAGTGCAATGCCGTCTTGGGTGCGAAATCGGCGATTTTGGCCGGTCATCCGAAAACGACCAAACAAGCGCCACCATGACCAGATTTGCGCAGGAGGTCCCCATGCAGGGTTCAGTCGAGAGGTGGAAGTGATAGTGCTCGACCAACATACTACGGGCCGAGGCACTGCCCTCAAGTTTATCCATTTGAACTTCAGCGGCCATTTAGAAAAATCAGTTTGAGTACGGAGCTCCAGAATATGAAAATCGCAATTTTAGCAGGGGGCAAGGGCACCCGGCTGGCAGAAGAAACCGTCGTACGTCCCAAGCCCATGGTCGAGATTGGCGGAAAACCGATCCTCTGGCATATCATGCAAATCTATTCACATTATGGGTACAACGATTTCGCTGTAGCGCTTGGCTACAAGGGCGACTACATCAAGCGCTACTTTGCTGAATACGGTACACTTTCGGGCAATTTAACGGTCAATTTCGGCAGCCCCGAACCGCTTGTACGACACAACCAATTCGACACCCCCTGGACAGTCGACCTGATTGAAACCGGCGACGAGACGCTAACCGGTGGCCGTGTGAAACGGTTAAAGGAATATCTGGGCAATGAAACCTTCATGCTGACATGGGGGGACGGCGTTTCGGATGTGGACTTGGATAAGTTACTGGCCTTCCACCGCAGTCATGGCAAACTGGCCACTATCACAGCGGTGCGACCCCCGGCGCGCTATGGGCACATGCGTTTTGAGGGCGATCAGGTAACTGCCTTCGAAGAAAAACCGCAGACCGCCGAGGGCTGGATCAATGGCGCCTTCTTTGTGCTTGAACCAGAGGTTCTTGATTACATCGAAGGTGACATGGTTATGTTCGAACACGCACCGTTGGAAAACCTCGCAAGGGACGGACAACTCATGGCCTATCGTCACGAAGGTTTTTGGGCCGCGATGGACACGCTGCGCGACAAGCACACTTTGCAGAAATTCTGGGATTCCGGGGAACGCCCCTGGGCAGTATGGGAGAAAGAATGATGCGTGTACTGGTAACAGGCCACAGAGGCTACATCGGCACCGTTCTCACTCCAATGCTTGAAGCGGCAGGGCACGAAGTTTCCGGAATCGACAGCGATCTCTACGAACGTTGCACCTTTGCTCCTGGCGGAGAGATTCCGCAGGTTCCTACATTGCTCAAGGACATTCGGAGTGTGACCCCCGCTGATCTTCTGGGCTTTGATGCGGTGTTTCATCTGGCGGCCCTATCGAACGATCCCCTAGGGGATTTTCGTCCCGAAACCACCTATAAAATCAACTTTGAGGGTACGATGAATGTAGCGCGGGCAGCCAAGGCTGCTGGTGTCGAACGTTTTGTGTTTTCGTCATCCTGTTCGAACTACGGGGCCGGGGGTTCCGACTTCATTGACGAAAATGGTGCTTTCAATCCTGTTACTCCCTACGGCGAGAGCAAGGTCAAATCCGAATTGGCATTGGCTGAACTGGCCGACGATAGCTTTTGCCCAACGTATCTGAGGTCGGCCACTGCCTACGGCGTCAGCCCGCGTATCCGCTTTGATCTTGTGTTGAACAATCTGGTCGCATGGGCGGTTACGACCGGAAATATCCACATGAAATCCGATGGCACCCCTTGGCGACCCATCACTCATATCGAAGACATCAGCCGCGCCTTTGTTGCCACGCTGGACACCCCTGTCGACGCTATTCGGAATGAGGCCTTCAATGTCGGCGTGACCGAGCACAACTATCAGATCAAGGAGCTGGCAGAAATCGTCGCCTCAGTCGTGCCGGGTTGCAATGTGACGTTTGCCGATGACGCCGGACCAGACAAACGGTCGTACCGGGTGAACTGCGACAAGATCCAGCGCGTGATGCCGCATTTCAAACCACAATGGGATGCACTGAAAGGCGCACAATCTTTGTACAATGCTTACAAGGCTGTTGATCTCACGCTGGAAGAATTCGAGGGGCCGCGTTATCAGCGCATAGGTCACATCAAAAAGTTGATTGCCGACGGAGTGATCGACGAGGTTCTGGCCCACACCGACAAAGCTTTGTCGGAGCGCTCTGCCGCCCAAGTGGCCAGCCTTGACCCGGAATTTGTCGCGGATGCCGCAAAGGTCAGGTGTATTTCCTGCGGTCATGACGGGCTGCAACCAATCCTCGATCTTGGCCTGATGCCGCGCTCGGATGGGCTTTTGGATGAATCTATCCTCGACCGCCGTGAATCACTGGTACCACTGCGGTTGGGTTATTGCCCGGACTGCACACTGGTTCAGCTTCTGGAGACCCGCCCGGCCGAAGAGATGTTCGGTGATGACTACCTGTACTTCTCTTCCTTCTCCGAGGATCTGCTCAAACACAGCCGCGAAAACGCGCTCGAACTTATTGAGATGCAGGAACTGGGCGCTGATAGCCTCGTGGCCGAGATCGCATCGAACGACGGCTACATGCTTCAGAACTTCAAAGAAAAAGGCGTGCCTGTGCTGGGTATCGACCCGGCGGCACAGCCTGCCAAGGCAGCCATCGAAAAGGGCGTTGAAACTATCAACGATTTCTTTGGCAAGGCACTGGCTCAAAGGCTGACGAGCGAAGGTCGCAAGGCCGATATCATTATTGCCAACAACGTTGTCGCGCATGTGGCTGATCAGAATGATCTGGTTGCAGGCATGGCCGAACTACTGGCCGATGACGGAATGGTGGTCGTCGAATTCCCCTATGTGCGCGATCTCATAGACTTTATCGAATTCGACACGATCTACCACGAGCACCTGTGTTACTTCTCGGTCGGTTCGGCGCAGACGCTTTTCGCACGACACGGGCTGTATCTGAATGATGTGCGCCGTCTGCCTATCCATGGTGGCTCGCTCAGGCTCTATTTCGGCAAGACCCAACAGCCTACCGAGGCGGTGATGACTATCCTTGCCGAAGAAAAGGAACTGGGCATCGACCGTTTTGACTATTATGGCAGCTTCGGCGAACGGGTCCGTGATTTCCGGCGTAAAGCGCGAGATCTGATCGGGGGACTCAAGGCCGAGGGCAAGCGTATCGCGGCTTATGGCGCGGCGGCCAAGGGCACCATCATGCTCAACTTCCTGGATCTGAACAGTCGGTCAATTGAATACGCGGTCGATAAGAACGTTCATAAGCAAGGCAAATACATGCCTGGTGTGCGCGTCCGCATTGACGATCCCGCCAGGCTGAAGACGGACAAGCCCGACTATGTGATGATCCTGCCGTGGAACTTCCGCGATGAGATCATTCGTCAGCAGCAGGATTTCTTGCAGGCCGGGGGCAAATTCGTAGTGCCTATCCCGAATCTTGAAATTGTCGAACAATAAGCGAAGAGGATTACACTCATGACTCCTCTGACGTCCTGCCCTGCCTGCGGCAGCACCCATCTAGATGAGATCTATCGCTTGGAGGCGATCCCGGTCCAAAGCTGCATCCTGCTGGATACCGAAGCCGAGGCGCGCGCTTTTCCGCGTGCGCCTCTTGCGCTGTCGCTCTGTTCTGACTGCGGCTTTATCTTCAACACGATCTTTGATTTGGCCAAAGTCGACTATGCCTCGACCACGGAAGAGAGCCAGCATTTCTCGGGCACGTTCAACCGCTTTGCTCAGGAATTGGCTGCCGAAGTCGCTTCACTTTACGATCTGAAAGGGCGCAAGACACTTGAGATAGGCTGCGGCAAGGGTGAATTCCTGCAGGAACTGGCGCGCCAGACCGGAACGCAAGGTTTGGGTGTGGACCCCGGCTTCATTCCGGAACGTCTGCCGGGCGCGGACGGTCAGGACATTGCCTTTCAGTGCGAATATTTCTCTCCGGCAACCATCGCCGAAGCCCCTGACTTCATTGTTTGCCGTCACACGTTGGAGCACATCCCCGAAGTAGGCCGCCTGATGAACGACATCGTGCAGGTTATCGATGGGAATGAGAATGTCGGCATCTTCTTTGAAACCCCGGACGTCCGACGAGTGCTGGACGAAGGCGCTTTCTGGGACATCTATTACGAACATTGTTCCTATTTCACTCTTGGCAGCCATGCGAGACTGTTCCGGCGCGCGGGCATGGATGTGACCAAACTCTACCTGGCGTATGATGATCAGTATATCATCCAATACGCCGAACCGACCAAAGGTCGCTCTGCTCTGGAAAATGAGGACGATCTGGAAGCCGTGCGCATTTTGGCAGCAGGCTTTCCCAAGAAAGTCGCCGATGTGCGCGCTTACTGGACTGAATTTGTCAAATCGCGCCACGCCGAGGGCAAACGAGTTGCTGTCTGGGGCGGCGGATCAAAGGGCGTGTCCTTTCTGACCTCCAATAGTCTGGGAGAAGAGGTGGCGCATGTCATCGACATAAACCCGTTCAAACAGGGCAAGTACCTGCCTGTCACGGCACACCGTGTCGCGGCGCCGGAAGACCTTAAACTCACCCCACCGGACACTGTGATCGTGATGAACCCAATCTATCTTCCCGAGATTGGCGCACAACTTGCGACTATGGGCCTGAACCCCGAACTTGTGGCTGTGTGACATGACACTTTCAACCCACTGTCCCGTGTGCAACGCGCCCAAGCCCGAACGGATCTTTCATCTGGGCAATGTGCCTGTCATCTGCAACCAACTCTGGCCCGATGCCGATGCTGCGCGCGCTGCACCTTTGGGCGACGTGGATCTGGTTGCCTGTCGTCAATGCGCCTTCATCTGGAACCACGATTTCGATCCTGCGCGCATGCAATATGCGCCGGGCTATGAGAACGCCCTGCATTTTTCGCCCAGTTTCCAAACCTTTTCTGAAGAGTTGGCCCAAGGCTTGGTTGATCGGTTTGATCTGAAAGGGCGCCATGTGTTCGAGATCGGCTGTGGTGACGGACACATGCTGGACCTTATGTCGCAAAATGGTGCCGCCACAGCCACAGGATTTGATCCTTCGATGGCAGGCAAAGAAACGCCCTACACCTCTCGTGGCGGGGTCGAGATCGTGCCTGAGTATTTCCGTTCTGACCAGCTTGATCGGCCCTTCGACGCAATTCTTTGCCGTCATGTGCTTGAACATCTCGATACGCCATTGGAACTGATGCACGACATTCGACGGGCCATCGGAACGCGCGATGTCCCGATCTATTTCGAAGTTCCAAACGCCGAATGGATGCTGGACGCAGTATCGATGTGGGACGCGATTTATGAACATGTCGGCTATTGGACCACACCTGCGATCACCACACTCTTCCGCCGTAGCGGGTTTGAACTGCTCTCGGTCAAAGCTGGCTATGGTGGCCAGTTCCTGATGGTTGAAGCACGTCCATGCGACCCAGTTCCCGATTTCATTGACGACGGCACCCAAAAGATTCTGGCGGCGGCACAGGCCTTTGGCATGGCTTCAAAAGCGGAACTTGACCGCTGGTGCAAACGGCTTTCGGAAATGGATGGCAGGGCTGTCATCTGGGGGGCGGGTTCCAAGGGTATAACCTTTGCCAACGCGCTTGGTGCTGCAGGGGCGCATCTCTCTGCACTTGTCGATCTGAACACCCGCAAGCAAGGATTGATCGCGCCCGGTGTCGCTCTGCCGGTCGTAGCGCCGGAAGCGTTGACAGAGATTGCACCCGATCTGATTTTGATCTCTAACGCGCTATACCAGGCCGAGATTATTGCGGAGGTGGGCAAAATGGGGCTGAACCCTGAGTTTGCCGTAGTGGCAGGGTAAAAGATTGGCCGACCACACGCATGTTATCGTTTCAAAGCGTTTAGTCATTATCAATTCGGCAAGTTCGCTTGTCGCAAAAATCGTAAATATGTCCGTCATTTTATGGATGTATCAATACCTTTTGAAACGCATCTCGGCCGACGAATTCGCGGTTCTACCAGTGGTCACATCTCTTATGGTGTTTGCCCCGCTATTCTTTACCTTCTTTACAAGTGGTATCAGCCGGTTTGTCGTCGAAGCTTACGCAAAGGGAGACTTCGACAAGGTAACAAGGATTATCAGTTCGATCTTCCCGCTGCTCGCGGGCGTAGGCTTGATCTTTGCCGCCCTCGGCACGCTTTTTGCCTTCAACATCGACAAATTACTGAACATTCCTGATCACAGCGTCTCGGATGCTCGTATCATGATGCTGTTGCTGGTCTTGAATTTTGCAATCCAGATGATGGCCATGCCCTTCCTGTCGGGCTTTCATGTCCGGCAGCGCTATGTCGAGTTGAACCTAATCGGAATTTGCCGTGATCTATTACGGATAACCTTGCTGTTAAGCTTCCTGCTGGGCATTGGTCCAAAAGTGATATGGGTGGTCGTCGCCACGACTATCTCCGAGACGGTTTACTCCCTTGTTACAGTCCTTCGGGCGCGCTCCATAGTACCCCAGCTAAAGATAAGTCTGCCACTGTTTTCATGGACCGAGGCACGCCAACTGACAGGATTTGGACTTTGGACAACTTTGGGGCGGCTGGGCAATATGATGTACACCAGCGCCGCAACCATTCTGCTTAATCTCTATGGAACACCTGTCGATGTGACGAGTTATTATCTAGGGGCGACGTTCTATCGGCAAATCAGTTCTACAGTTGCTCTTGCATCACAACCTTTGCAGCCTGCCTTGACTGCCATGCATGCCCTGAAAGATCGCAGCCGAATGCGCAACACTGTCCTGCGCGGCGGCCGTTATGCGCTTTGGGTTACCTTATCAGTGGCAACCCCTTTGACGATATATGCGGCCAGCTTTATCAAGTTGTATGCAGGTGAAGAGTATTCGCAAGCTGCGGTCGTAATCACCCTTTTTATGATTATTTTTCCTTTCACGTCGCCCACGGCGATGCTTGCCATGGCAGCAATGGCGATGGCTGAGGTGAGGGTCTTTTTCCTACCCGCGTTTTTGTTTCAGCTTGCTGGACTGTGTATGATGGCGGGTCTGCTTTCGTGGACAGATACCGGGGCCGTAGGGCTGACCTTTTCGCTTAGTTTTATCACTGTGGCGTCCCAACTGCTTTACTATTGGCGGTTGAGCTTGAAATTGACCGGCGCAAGCTTACGGGATTTTGTCAACATGGTCCTTATACCCGGCTTTATGCCCGCAATCTGTGGAGCGGTGGTTTGGTTTGGTCTAAATCTAATCAAGACACCAAGCGATTGGACCACCCTTTTGTTTTATTGCGTCTCGGGGGGAGCCATTTATATTCTTGTATTATTTACCGTGTCACTCAACAAAGACGAACGGCGTGATCTAGCAGGGTTACGCGAAAGAATTCAGACGCGCTTCAGATCTACTTCGTAGATGCCAGCTCGGTTCTCACATCGGGCGCAACTTGAAGCCTTTTCAAAACAACCCAGACTAATCGTAAGCGCTGTCTGCGCTGCACGCGGGATCAGCTTGACGGGGTAAAGTTCCAAGGAAGCGTAAGCGCCCTATTGGCACCGCGGGCTAAGCAGCAGCGGCATTGCGGTGTTCAGTGCTCCAATTCCATGGAAGCAATTCATCGAGCCTGTTGATCTTGTGATCGTGGATGCGGTCGAGCACGTCCGCCAGGTAGGCCTGCGGGTTGAGCCCGTTCATCTTGGAGGTTTCGATCAGCGTCATGGCGCGGGCCAAGGTTTCACCGCCGGTGTCGGCTCCGGCGAAGAGCCAGTTTTTCCGACCGATGCCGATGGGGCGCATTGCCCGTTCAGCAGCGTTGTTGTCGATGGCGACGCGGCCATCCTCCAGGAACAGGGTGAAGGAGGACCAGCGGCCGAGCGCATAACGGAAGGCTTTCGCCAGGTCGCCCTTGCCCGGAATGCGGCTCAACTGCGCTTCGGCCCAGGTCTTGAAAGCCTCGACCTTGGGCTGGCTGTGCTCCCGGCGCACGGCGAGGCGCGCCTGCGCCGGTTGCCCGGAGATCTCGCGCTCGATGTCGTAGAGCTTGCCGATCCGGTCGAGTGCTTCCCGGGCGATCTCTGACTTGCTGGCGGTCCAGACGTCGTGGAAGTCACGCCTCAGATGCGCCCAGCAGGCGGCTTCCCTGAACTGGGAACTGCCGTCGGCGCGTCGTTCATACAGCTGCTTGAAGCCGGTATAGGCGTCGGCCTGCAGAATACCGCTGCTGCCCCGCAAATGGTTCCGGGGATGCTCACCCTTCCGGTCGGGTGAGAAGTAATAGACCGCACCGGGCGGCGCGGCGCCGGACCATGGGCGCTGATCACGGACATAGGCCCATATGCGCCCCTGTTTCACCCCCTTGCCGAGCCCTTTGTCCCGGCGGGAGCGATCCAGAACCCGGATTGGCGTATCATCGGCATGGAGCACATCACTGGCCATGATTTCGGCCTCGATCCGGTCGCTCAGAGGCTGTGGGACCCGCATGGCCCTGCCGCACCAATCCACCAGGGTGGTGTCCGGGATGTCGGCGCCCATCCGGGCGAATATCTCGTTCAGCCGATATAATGGAAGGTGATCGTCAAACTTCGACACGAGGATATGAGCCAGCAATCCGGGGCCGGCCATGCTGCCTGGTATCGGTCGGCTGGGAGCCGGGCTCTGCACCATCGTCTCGCACCGCCGGCAGGATTTCTTCACCCGAGCGATCTCCCTCTCGGCAGATTTGCTCTGCAAATCGCCTGACGGGCAGTGGATGACCTTTAGCTGGGCGGTGATCATGTCCAGCAACTCGCTCACGTCCTCCCCGACGACCCGCAAATCCCCGCCACAGTCCGGGCAGCTGTCACCCGGATCGAGTTCGCGACGTTCGCGCGGCGTGCTTTCGGAGACCCGGGGACGGCGACGTGGCCTTTTCCGGTCGGTTTCACCCCCGGGCGACGCCTTCGTCGTATCGCTCTCGTCGTGTGGACTGTCGTCACTTTCGGCCATGGCGACCTGAAGATCCTCGAGCGCCAGTTCGAACTGTTCGATCTCGCGTTCGATCTTCTCCGAGTTCGCCCCGAAGGCCTGCTTTTGCAGCTTTGCGATCCGCACCCGCAGCGCCTGGACCAGCAGATCATGCGCGCGCAGGGAGGCTGACATCTTCTCGTTCTCCGCCTGCAACGCAGCGATCATCGCCTTCAGCAGGGCGGGATCGTCGGGCAGAGAAGCGGCGGAATTCGACATGCCCGTATGTATCACGCACCCCGGGAGAGCGCCATTGTCGGTGGATATAGGTCAACTTCTCGCCCAGCCGTAACTTGGCCGAGACACGCAGGCGCTGCGCCTGCAGGCAGTCGCCGAATTCGGCGACAAGGGGCGCGCTGCGGGCTTGGCGGGCAGACAGACGCTGACCGGGGCCCATGCAGCGGATCTCGGCCTCGATGCGGTAGAACTCGGCGATCCGGCGTAGCCCCTCGCCAGCGATCTCGGAGCCGTCGCGGTCGAATATCTCTTTGAGCTTGCGACGTGCGTGTGCCCAGCAGTGGGCAACCGTGATCGGCGCGCCGCCTTTGCGGGAGGGGCGCGTCAGCCGATCGTAACCGGTGTAGCCATCCAACTGCAGAATGCCGTCGAAGCCTTGCAGGATCTGCTCGGCATGCGCGCCGGCGCGGCTCGGGTGATAGGTAAAGACCACGCCAGGCGGGTCCTCTCCTGCCCATCCACGGTCGTCCCGGGCCAGAGCCCAGAGATAGCCGGTCTTGGTTCGGCCTGTGCCCGGGTCGAGGACAAGAGCTGTCGTCTCGTCCATGAAGAGCCTGGTCGATCCCTTCAGGCGCTCGGTCAGTCGATCAACGACAGGGCCGAGGTGGAACGCGGCTGTCCTGGCCAAATCCGCCAAGGTGCTGCGGTCGATCTGGATGCCGGACCGCGCCAGTATCTGGCTTTGGCGGTAGAACGGCAGGTGGTCCGCGAACTTTGAGACCAGGATATGCGCGATGGCACCTTCGGTCGGTATCCCGCCTTCGATCAGCCGGGGCGCGGCGGGCGCTTGGGTGACCCCGGCTGATCAAATGCGGCAGGCATACTTCGGCCGGATGTCGACCAGCACACGAAGCTGCGCAGGCACGATGTCGAGACGCTCGGCCCGATCCTCGCCGATCAGGTGCATGCGGCCGCAGCCGCAAGGACACTCAAGGCTCGCCGGTTCGATGACACGCTCGATGCGCGGCAGGTCCGCGGGCAGATGGCCGAGATTGCGCTGCCGTTTCTGTCGCGGGGTCTGGGCGGAAGGAGCGGCCTGCTCCCTGCGGGTCTCGACCTCGGCTACGGCGGTTTCCAGGTCTTCGAAGGCAAGCTGCCGGTCGTCATCACTCAGCTTCTCGGACCGTTTGCCATGCACGACATGGTTCAACTCGGCCACGAGATGCTCGAGCCGCCGGTTGGCTTCCTTGAGGGCGCCGTTTTCCTGCAGCACCGCCAGAACGGCGGCGCGCTGGCTCTCGGGGATTGCGGACAGGTCGATGGGCGGGGCGTCGGGCATGCGCGGATCATACCGCGCCGGGAGCGCCGATGCCCGGGCATTCCCGGGGCCGAGTCACTCTGCCACAGTCGGGCGGCGCACCTCCAGCGACCGCACCCGGCGCAAGTCCAGGCCGGCAAACAGGGCCTCGAACTGCGTGTGGTTCAGGGTCATGGCCCCGTCGCGGATCACCGGCCAGGTGAACGTGCTTTCCTCCAGCCGCTTGTAGGCCATGACCAAACCGCTGCCGTCCCAGAAAAGGACCTTCAACCGGTCGGCGCGCCTCGACCGGAACACGAAGACCGTTCCGGTGAACGGAGCCTCTGCCAGTGTCGACTGGACCAAGGCCGCGAGGCCATCATGCCCCTTCCGGAAATCGACCGGCTTCGTCGCCACCAGAATCCGCATACCCTGCGAAGGCATCAACATGGATGCACCTCCAGCGCGTGGACGATCTCCGCGACCCTAGCGACGGGCATGTCATGCGCGAGTTCGATCACAACAGCACCCCGAATGATCCTGATCGGGGCCGCCTGCGATGCGACCTCCGGACGCGCTTCCTCGTCGACTGCCTCGAAGACGACGAGCGGCGCAAAGACAGGTTCCTCGACTTCGGTCGCAGGCAGCACGAACTTGCCGTGTTTGGCCTCTCGTCGCCACGCCGAAAGTTGATTGGGCAGAATGCCAAGCCGCTCCGCCACGGCATTTACAGTCGCACCGGCTTCCAGGGTCATCGAGACGGCCAGCGCCTTTGCCTCGTCCGGCCACCGACGGTGACCTAACGCGTAAATCTCGACGCCCAGCGATTTGAGAAACGAATTTGTAGCGCACATTGCGAAACGCACTCCCCATCATGAGATGGAGATCACCTCGCAGCCGAAGCCATTAGCAGCAACGTGGGGTCGAGACGGCGCTTACTACTAATCTAACGTCCGGATCGCTGTAATTTCTCAACCAGTGCGGGTGCGATCATTCCTGCTGCGGCAATAACGGTTTGCTTTGTCGGGTGGAATGTTATGAATTGCTTGAAATAAAGCGCTCGCGCGGCTGAGGTGGCACCCGATGCGGTGTGCAGCCGCGCCCGGTCGATCGCAAGCTGCCCCCAACGGCGGCGCAACGCGTTACGCGTGCTTTCGCCAACAGAGACGGCCATCCGAGCGTCCACGATGCGCAGCATATTGTCCAGATTTTCAGCCCTCCACTGGGAGGATCGCGTGTCGGTCAAATGTGCAACACCGCCATCGGAACAACGCAACATGAGGACATCGGGCACAAGTGCAAATGTCCCCTTTTCGGCAAGTCGGAAAAGTAGGTCGTTGTCCTCGGTGATCCTAAATCGGCGGTCGAATCCTCCCAAATCGGAAAGAACGTCACGTCGGCAGATACAGGTTTGGATCGCGATCCCATGACCGCGGCTGCGGGCAAGATATTCCAACGGATGTTGAAGGACACTATACGGCTGATTTATTGAACTGCCGATCTTTCTGAACTGGCTATGAGTTTCTAAATCGGACCAGGCCCAATCTGAAGCAGATAGCACGACGTTCCTGTCCAACATTGCGGGATACTGCTGCTCCAGCTTGTTAGGCGTCCAGATATCATCGCTGTCCAGAAATGCGACAAATGGCTGCCCGGCCTGCGAAATCCCGGTGTTCCGCGCGGCCGCTACGCCCTGATTGTCCTGCCGTATACAGGTAATGCGCGCGCCATATCGCCGATCAAGAAAAGCCTTCGTCCCATCCTGCGATCCATCGTCGACAACCAGGATTTCCGCCGGGCTGACAGTTTGATTCAGCACGCTATCTATCGCCGCGCCCACGGTTTTTCGACGATTGAACGTTGGTATGATGACACTGACGGGAAGAACATCCAAAGCTGTCATCGAGCAGACCCGTCCATTGTTTTCAAGAGTTTCGTTTGAACAACCGGCGGCGGCGTTTAGGATCCGAACCTCCAAAAATCATCGTTTCACCGGCCACGCGAAGGTTCTGGATCAACCTGCGGCGGCGGCGATAGCTTTCGCCGGCCAAGGCGGAAAAACAACGCAACTTCGCCTCGACCGGCAATTTGATTCCCGCCGGCGCCGCCCATGTTTCACGCAGGAATTGCCAATCGGGAAAACTGATCTTGGCCTTCCGTCCCGTAAACCATGTGTGATAGGATTGACTATCGGAGACCATAGCCGTCGATTGTTCCTCATGGCGCCGCAAATGGAACAAAGGTTCAGGCACTATTTCGAACGTTCCCAGCATCGCGAGCCGATACAACAACGCATTGTCTCCGCCGCGGAAATTGCCGATCAAGCCGGTATTTTCAAGCGTCTCGCGCCGCATAACTCCAAAGACCTCATAGCATCGTTGCCCATGCCGAAAGACCTGCATCATACGATCCACCGGATCATCCGGCAGCATGACGAACTCGGGAACGAAAATTTCCAGTTCATCGCAATTGCTATCCACGATCTGAGTTTGGCTATGGCTCAGCGATGCCCCTGGTTCACTTTTCAGCAGCTCCAGAACCTTTCCCAGATAGCTGGGTGACAGGTAATCATCACACGCGCACCATTTGAAATAGGGCCCTTCGGTCGCCTCAAAGGTAAAATTGAAATTGCGTGCCGCACCGATGTTTTCCTCGTGGCGAATTACGCGCACCCGTCTGTCTACATCTTGATATGCGCGGCAAATCTCTTCGGTCCGATCGGACGAAGCATTGTCGCAAATCAACAATTCGAATTCCTCAAAATCCTGCGCCAGGATGGAGTCGATGGCTTGGGGCAGATACTTTTCCCCATTAAAAACCGGTAGCCCAAGGCTTACGAGCGGTTTCTGGGAACTCATGCCTTTCTCCCTTTCATGAGTGCACGGCAGCGGGTCAGGATCCGGAAGAACCGCCGCGCGCCGGCTCCGATTGACTTTCCTGCAAGCCCGAGCATGATCGGTGGATAGACTCGGATTGCTTTGCGCAAGGCACCTCTGCCCGCCCGCGCTCGACCCTCCCTAATCAAAAGAACCCCGATCTGACCAAGCATTTTCGCATGCTCAGCTGGATAGCGTTCATAGGCCGCGCGGTTCACCTGCAAGACACGTATCCGGCCCATCAAGGCACGCCGCCGGTTTGTTGAAACGCTGTCCGCCGAAATATAGGAAAAGACGACAGGTTCCGGATCTTCGAAGATTTTCGTCCTCTGGGTAAGGCGCACGGTAAAGATCCAGTCCACATTGGCACGGGCGACCAGATCGAACATGGGTTCATCCGGCATGGCTTTGCGCCGGAACACCGCATTCTGGAGGCTAATCCGGTTTTCCAAGAGAGAACGCTGCAACTGGTCCTCTTCCAAAGTCAGCCAACGCCCGGCTGGCGGCGCATATGCGACCCTTCCAACCCCAAAATTATATTCGTTGTCCCGCCCATAAAGGATCTTGGCGCCTACCACGACCCCAACCTCTGGCGGCTGACTTTCCAGCAAAGCAACCTGACGTTCCAACTTTCCCGGCAACCACAGGTCGTCACTATCCTGAAAGGCTATATACCTTCCCCGAGCCAGTGAGATACCGGTGTTGCGCGCCGCCGCCGCGCCGCCATTGGACTCGCGCCGGACATAACGCACGCGAGGGTCATTGAACCCCTTTACAACAGCCCCCACATCTTCAGACGAAGCATCATCGGCGACGATCAGTTCAAGATCCCCAAACGACTGGTCCAGCACACTGCGCATAGCGAGCGCAAGAGACTCTAACCTGTTGTAAACCGGCAGTATAACGGAAACGGAAGGGGGCGCTTCATTCACAACAGAATGCCTCTCAAAAAATCAATTCGCCCTAAACCAGGCTACAAATCTTCATCGATTTAAACGTCTTTCAGGCAAGCGTTCAATGGTTTTCTTACTACGCCTGCCCAGTGATCAGAATTTGCCGTGAATGCGCAAAATATGTGAACAATCGGCCGTAAAGCTTGACGCACACGGGACGGGTGGCATAGCGTTAAAGTACAGATCAGGGGCTTGGTCCGCAGGATTTCAGACACTTGCCACTGCGGCCACTTGGTCAAACAAGAGGTTCAAAAACCTTTCCAAAGAAGAAGATTGTTTAAACCAGAATTCAATTTTGAGGGATTCGCTCCCGGTACGCCGCACCAAAAACGTAGCCGTCGTCGCGTGAGCGACATCCGGTAGCATCTCGGTCAAAGAGCATGACTTGAAAACATGGTATATGCCAATGAAATCACATTTGAAAAACGGTCAACGACAGGGTTGATTTCCACCCAGAATGACACCGGGCGTGCATTAGCTTTGCCCGTCGTTTTTTTTCTGATTTCTCTTATCTTACCCTTTGTGTTGCCGCTTGGTGGATTGCGACTTTCAGTTTATCGGATTGTGCTGATAATCATGACGATCCCGCTGTTGGTGATGTGGCTGCGCGGACAGGCAGGCACTAAAAGGCTCGCAGACTTCGCACTCTTGCTGCTGTGTATTTGGATGACTCTCAGCGTTGCAGTCGTTGACAGTCCGCAAAGGGCGCTCGAAGCAGGCGGGATTTTCTTCTGCGAAACCTTTGGTGCTTTCCTAATGGGCCGCTGCTTGGTACGCTCAGAGAAAAACTTTCACCGGGTAGCACTGATCCTTTTTGCAATTGTCATGTTTCTAATGCCCTTCGCCATAATCGAAGCGATTACTGGCCGAAACGTGATACTTGAATTCATGAGCAAGATCTGGCCCTCGTACAGCAGGGTCGCCAAGAATCCGCGGTGGGGCCTCGACAGAGTTCAAGGAACTTTTGAACATCCCATATTGTTTGGTGTATTTTGCGGCAGCGCGATTGGACTAGCCTACATGGTGTTGGGGTACGGAAAGTCCTTTTTTAGGCGTATCATGTTGGGTCTCCTAGTGATGTTCACCGCGGGATTGTCGCTGTCGGCAGGCCCGTTGACCGGGATGGTGGTGCAGATAGAAATGGCAATATGGAATGAAGTTTTGGCCAAGTTCCGCGCGCGATGGAAGGTTTTGGCCGCATTAACTGCTTTGGCTTATATTGCTATCGAGATTGGGTCGGACCGCTCGGCTCCCGCCGTTTTTATCAGCTATTTTTCCTTTAATGAATACAGCGCTTATATGCGACTGCACATCTGGAACTTCGGAACCCTTTCGATCGTCAATCACCCGCTTTTCGGGATCGGCTTTGCAGAGTGGGCGCGTCCAAGTTGGATGAGTTCAAGTATCGACATGTTCTGGATCGTTTTTGGCGTGCGCCACGGCATCCCGGCCATGATCCTGACACTCCTGACCTTTTTTGCCGTTTATTTACCGCTCGCATTTCGAAAAAATCTGCCTGACCGCGCGGCAAGTTATCGTCTTGGGGTAATCTTTACACTGACCGCCTTCTTCCTGACGGGTTGGACCGTCCATTATTGGAACGCGACCTATGTGCTGTTCATGTTCCTGCTAGGGGCTTCGGTCTGGATACTTAACGTTCCAGACAAAGGAACCGGTGATTCACCGCCCGATACGGAAAGCCAGGACAGCGCGCCTCACAGCAAGTCGGCCTATACCCGCTTTCCACACAAGCATAAGAGACGGGCGACAACAGCTGGCAAAACCGGAACCCTTGCGCTGGCCTGCGCCACAATTCTGGTCACTACAATCCCGAATGTTTTGTCAGCCAGCGAGACACTGCATGTCTCGAACAAGCGCGAGTTGTCCAGGGCTCTGCGCGGGGCCCAAGGTGGCGAGCATATCTTTTTGGCGGATGGCAACTATGGCGCTTTGCGTATCGATGGGCTCGCTTTTGATCCCCCTGTCACCATGCAATCTGAATTTGGACGTAATGCCAGATTTACAAGCATCTCACTCAATGACGCACATGGTATTCGCATCGAATCTGTTCATGTCGACCACCCGCGCAATCGCGGACGGAACGATGCGCTTGTCGAGATTGTCGGTGGAAGTCAAAATATCGAATTCAGAAACTCTGAGATTAATGCAAAGGTCGACAGTGATTTTCCAGATTTTGTCGCCTTGCTCACCGGCGGTAGCGTTCGCGATATCACCTTTGCCGACAACATTATTCATGACGTAAAGCGCGGCGGACTTTTCATGGCGGTTCAGGGTCTGGTGTTGCGGGGGAACACCGTCGACCGGATCGGTGAAGACAGTTTCAAATTCATTGCCGTCCAAGATGTTCTGATCGAGAATAACACCGGGGCGCGTTTGGTCTATCCACAAAAAGGGTACCATTTGGACTTTATCCAATTCCAAGGCGCACCCTCATCCGGCATCACCATTCGGGGCAACGTTAGCCTACCCGGCAACGAGGCTGCCGCCACCGTGCAGGGCATCTTTCTGGATGATGCGCATTACAGTGATGTCCTGATAGAGCGGAACGTTATCGTCACCGGCATGATACGTGGTGTTTCCCTTAGCGAAGGGACCAACGTTGTCGCGCGGTACAACACAGTTTTGGACATCGAAGGGATCGGCAGCAAGGCGACCAAAGTCATGGTCGATGGCCAGTCATACGGCAACATCATGGGCAGCTATTCAAATGACAAAGAACTGGGCCTCGGCCAGAACCTGGTTCTTCAACAAACCGATCCCAGTGGCGATTGGCACTATGACAGCGTTTTTCGCAACGCCGATCACGGTCTGGGCATAACGCTTGAGGATCTGCAACCTGTGCCGAACGGGCTTGCCAAGGAGTTTGGCGCATACCAAAACAGCACGCCTTAGGCCGGGGATCCGGCGACCCAGATTTGCCTTGGCGCAATGAATTACACTTCCTATAGTCTAACAAATCAAATTATTTTCATGAATTGAGTTACTTGCGCATGCCCCAATCCCTACCACTCATTCGTATTGGACTACTTTGGCACTCTATGAATTCCGACAATCTTGGTGTCGGGGCGCTGACACTTGCACATATTGCGATCCTCGAAGAAGCTGCCAAGGCAGCGGGCGTCGAACCGCACTTTTTGATCATTGGCTGGGATGACGCTCGCGCGAAGTACATGAAGCGAGACAACGTCGAGGTGGCAGCCTTGAGAATGAAGGATTTCGTCAAGCCCCGCAGCGGTCTTTACAATCTTTTGCGCGATTGCGACGTGGTTCTTGATATCGGCGCCGGGGACAGCTTTGCCGATATCTACGGGGTCAAACGCTTCTCAACCATGCTGGCCTCCAAGATCCTGACGCTTCTGGCTAGGCGACCTCTGGTTCTCAGCCCTCAGACCATCGGTCCCTTTCAACGCGGTTGGGTGCGCCGTGCATCCCTTGCAGTCATCCGCCGCGCCACTGTCGTATCGACCCGGGATGATCTTTCGACCAAGTTCCTGCGCGACCTTGGCTATCAGGGCTATCTGATCGAGGCTACCGATGTCGCCCTGCGCCTGCCATACGAAAAGGCCGACTTGCCCTCATCAGACAAGTTGCGCGTGGGGATCAATGTCTCGGGGTTGCTGTTCAACGGCGGCTATACAAAGAACAACATGTTCGGGCTTCGCGACTCTTATTCCGAGGTGATAAGAACTCTGTTGTTCCTGCTCTCGGAACGCGGCGACATCGAAGTGCACCTTGTCCCGCACGTCATCGCAGAGGACTTCGAGGTTGAGGACGATCATCGCGTTGGCCAAAAGCTGGCAGATGAGTTTCCCTTCGTCAAACTCGCCCCCAAGTTCAACGATCCAAGCGAGGCGAAATCCTACATTTCCGGTATGGACTTTTTTGTCGGCGCCCGGATGCACGCCTGCATCGCTGCTTTCTCAAGCGGCGTTCCGGTTTTGCCGATGGCCTACAGTCGCAAATTCAAAGGGCTGTTCGGCACGTTGGGCTACGACACGCTGGCAGATTGCCAAAGTGATGATGCCGTCACCATCTTGCGCAAGTTCGAAACCGCGCTGAACGATCACGTTGCCCTGAAAGCCAAAACCGAAAGCTGTCTGCAGATCGGACTTGAGCGTCTGAAGGTGTACGAAACCGCCGTGACCGGCATTCTTCAGAACGCAGCGCGGACGAAATGACGGGGCGATCCTCGTCCCCTACCCTGCGCCGGATCGCCAAGGGACATCTGTGCAGCGGCTGCGGCGCCTGCGCCGCCATTGCACCCGAAGCCATAAAAATGCAGGTGGACGACGCGGGGTTCCTGCGGCCTCTCGAAACCCGCGATGTTTCTCGGGAGCAGGATCAGAATATTGCAGCGGTCTGCCCGGGGCTTGGTCTTGACCTGAAGCCTGAAGGTCGCCGCGACCATACGCTTTGGGGTCCCTATATAGAAGTCTATAGCGGGCAATCCTGTGATCCGGCACTGCGACATAAGGCTTCGTCGGGCGGCGGCCTGTCCGCCTTGTTGATTCATCTTCTGGACAGCGGAGCAGTGGACCGCGTGCTTCAGGTCGGCGCCGATCCGGATTTGCCAATCGGAAACAGGATTGTTTTGAACGACACAGGCAGCGACGTGTTCAACAGCGCGGGATCGCGTTATGCGCCCTCCGCTCCGCTTGCCGGTATCGCGCCACTTCTGGAGACGGAGATTCGCATCGCCTTTGTCGGCAAACCCTGTGATGTCGCCGCCCTCAGGGCTTTGGCTCGGTCAGACCCGAGGGTCGATCAACGCTTTCCCTATATGCTGTCTTTCTTCTGTGCCGGTGTGCCCAGTCTGCGCGGCGCGCGCGAGGTATTGGACGTACTGGGCGTTGCGGAAAAGAACGTAGCCGCCTTTCGCTATCGAGGCGACGGCTGGCCCGGCTTTGCCACGGCAATCAGCGAGACCGGGGAAAAGGCCCGGATGAGCTATGCCGACAGTTGGGGTGGGATCCTGTCCCGTCATCTCCAATTTCGTTGCAAGATCTGTCCGGACGGCACCGGCGGATTTGCCGACGTGGTTTGCGCCGATGCCTGGGAAGCGGACGAACGTGGCTATCCGGTATTTGCCGAACGCGACGGTATCAGCCTTGTCCTGAGCCGCACCAAGAAAGGTGAAGACCTGATCCGCGCCGCGCGAGACGCGGGAAAGCTAACGACCGAGCCCTTTGAGCTGGAGACGCTAACCTCGATCCAGCCCGGTCAAAGGGACAAGCGTCGGCTCGCATTGTCCCGGATTACCGCACTCTGGGTTACTTTCCGTCCTATCCCGCGCTTTCGAGGTTTTCACCTCGCAAGAAACGCCCGCCATGCCACGACGCGGCTTCTGGCGAAAAACTTCTTGGGAACCTTTCGCCGCATTTTGACCGGCAGAATGTGACAAAACGGCGATTTTGACCCTCTGCGGAATCTTTCACTGTGTGAAAAGAATCACACTGGAGCCAAAAATTAACCTTTTGGGCGCCGTCACCCGCCCGGTTTCGCGGGTTGTGGACAAAATGTGGCGGCTTTGAACGGATTGTTGCCGATGCAAAGCGCGCGCCTTTGAGGAGAGTGCCAGATCCACAGAACACTCGGTGAATGAAGAAAAAAATCTTCTGAACCCTTCTGGTGGTTGCGCACAAAATAGGCGTCATAGCCCCCCTTCACGCACTATACATGGCCCAAGCGTGCTGAAATCCGCCAACCGGACTGCCTCAACGTTGTCTCATTCTCGACCAATTGATATGCGAGTTAACACAGGCAAATGAGACAAGTTCGAGGAAACCACTCACACCGGGTCAGGATGTGCATGTCAGTTTGGGGACTGGCTGCATCGCTACATCTGCGACCTAGAGCAAACTCACCTTAGATCCGTTGACTGTATCGCAACGGCTGCCGAATGCGCGTTTTGCGCATCCGAAAGTCGTGTCCAAACAGTGGGCGCAAATGCGCTCGATCAGTATTACAGAGGACCATTCACATGGCCACGAA
>NZ_JBMPIX010000034.1:0-37762 GCF_049341065.1 Pacificoceanicola algae
TCACTAACGACGTCGCTATGCACGTGTCTTAATGGATCACACCAAAATCAGGCAGGCGGTGCCAATCGGGCGGTTACGATGGAACAGAAATTCAAACTGCAATTATTAGATATGACTCGTGCGATTGCTGTTCTTCACGGTGATCGCTGCCAACCATCTGTGGGATCCACAATTCTAGTGCGTTCTCCGAAAGCCCTTCAATTTGATACGGATTGGGGACGTTGCTTCAGCCACTTCTTCGGTCTCGAACGGCTCCTCTTCTTCAACGATAGGCGCGGCAGCCATTCGTGTGTATCGGCCTAGACGGCCGTAGGGGTACCCGGTGAGCACGGCGATCATCGTCGGCATGGCAGGCTCCACATCACCCTCATCGATACCGAAGGTGGCAGCTAGATATCTCTGGAACAGTTCGGCGTCCCCGTTCGCTTCGTCGAACACCTCGTTGATACGGTACCAGATCCTAACGAAAACCGGACGTAAAGCGATACCCGCAAGCGCCTGATCGCCCCCGAGTATGACCTCGTTGAGCCATGCAAGCGTGTCTGTCTCCTCCCGTTTCACGCTGGGCCCATAGGTGTCCAAGACCTCCGCGGTCTTTTCCATGGTCAGTCGCGTGGCCATGGAGCGCGCGGTTCGCAGGACGAATATCTCGCGGGAACGCATCCGTGGTGGATTAGCGGCGAGGATATCCGATACGTTGGCCGCAAGATCCCGCATGAATTCCCGAGGACCGGACGGATCGTCTTCAGGGAGTGCGCGCACGCCGATTGTCTTAAGGTAGGTCTTCCGGTCGAAATGCTGATCCTCATCGAGAGATGCTAACACGTGGTCCAAGTGCGCGATGGCAGTCCTGTAGTGTGCGCCGGAAGCGCGTGATACGGTTCCCTGCCTAATGGCCGAAATCAAATCCCCTATAGTATCTAAGCCACGTTGGCGTAGCGCCCGCGCCGCGCGTCCGATTTGAAGGTGACGCAGTGGGATGTTCCGGTCAGCTTCGGACAGCGTCAGCAGGCGTGGATCGAGCCGTGTGGCATCCCCGAATACGGAGGTGGCCATGACTTCGCCGGTGATCACTGTCGCAATCAGTGGCAGGTGCTCGAGAAGTATGGCGCGGTCAGCGCCCCATGTTTCGACCAGGCCGTCAACCAACGCGGCGAAGGTGATGTCTTCTTCCGCATCCGCGAAATTTGCGGCTGCTCGCTTCCAGTAATCGGCAAATTCCGGACGGAAATGAACATCCAGATGCGCGTAGTCATCGTTGACAAGCGCCGCCGCCAGCGCCTCGAGAAGCTTGGCTTCTTTTTGACGGACCCTTTCACGGGTGATCGGCTCGGGAAGGGATGACCCTATGTCTTCTAGGGTCGCGCGCTGGTGAGGCGGTTTCGAAATTCGATCGGCGATAATCTTCTGCAACACAGGGTCGTGAAGCGTCTGGCCGAGTTGGCCCAGTGTGATGCCAACCATGGCCGCAAAGCTGTTCCCGTCGAGCGCCAGACTTTCTACCGGGAGAAGCGGGATGTCGATCGCGGCGCAATACCGATCCCAATCAACGTTCCCGTCTTTGTCCTGCGCTTCTTGGAGGCTTTGCAGCGCTTTTTCGATTTTGCGCAGTGTGCTTCGCCCCATGCCCGGCAACGCAAGTAGTGTATCTGACCCAGCTGCCGCAAGCTCCCCTACGCTACCATACCCCGCGGTTTTCAACGTTTTGGTCTTGGTACCGGCATGCAGGATACCTATTCCAAAGTTCGAAGTCTGTTCGTGAAATTCGTATGTCGCCCTCTCCTTAACAGCGTTCCGGGCCTCAGCACTGCCACTGACACCAATCGGAAATCTCAAAGCCAGCAGTTCCGAAGAGAGTTGTCCTTCGCGGAGGTCATTTACCAATTGCACGAGCTTCCTGAAGAAGTCGGCACGTTTCTTTCCACCCATGCCCGGTACATCGGCTATCCCTGACCGAAGACCCTCGGCTAGCTTTCCGAGCGTGTCGTAACCGGCTCGTGCTAACATGGCCCCGGCGTTCGCGAAACTATCCCTGTCGACTGCGCAGACCGGGGTGTCGTTGTCGAAAGCCTCTAACTCCTGACAAGTCAGACACATATCGTGGAATTCGAAATCTCTGGCTTCCCAATAGGCATACCAATCCGGACCCGTCGGGGTGCTCACCTCTGCAAGTGCATCCAGAACAACCAGCGCTTGCTGGCACTCAGCCACTGAATGACCTTGCGTTCCGATGAAGTGGATCAAGTCTTCAACGTTGCTTATGCCGTATTGATGCAACGCGTCCTTTGTTCCCGTAGGCATCTGCAGGTATTCCAGCGGATACTTCGCGGCGTGGGCAATCAGGAACGGGAAACCTGTCAACTTGATGCTTGTCATCAATGGACGCGCCGCCAACCTTTGAGGCGGAGCCTTGGAGGTGCCGCCTGATTCTTTTGATCGGTTTCTTCTTCAGCATGCACAACACGGATTCGGTACTCTGATTGCCCTTGATCGCGGCTGATCTCAAAGGCATCTCCTGCTCGCGCTCGTTGGCCTCGGAACCACGCTGTCATATGGGTGATGCGATACTCGTTCCGCGTCCCATTTTCGTCATGCAGCTTGTTGTTGTAGTAGACAAACCGGAAGCGGTGGACCTCGCTGTCTTCATCAATACAAGTGATCCACGCGTCAGGGTTCTTCCCCTCCGGGTTCAGGGGCGGAAGGAACGACAGCAGGTCGGTTTCACCCTTCGGAATCAGAACGCCCCCCTGATGTCCCCCGGTCGAACCCACATCGTTGGAACTCAGGATCTTTCTGAATGCAGTTCGCGTCATGATTTCCCCGGTTGAATGGCCAGTGCCCGATCAATATCCTCGCGGTCTCGCGTGGCCATCGGCATTATTTCATTGCCAAGTTCGTGTTTCCAGGCGGACCGGTCAAGCATCACCCGTTCCACCGTGTCTTCGTAAAAGAGACGATAAATCGTGACAGGCAGTGTCTGGCCCCTTCGATGCGCCCTCGCACTCGCTTGGGCCTCGAGCGCCGGGTTCCAAACTGGTGTATAGTGGATGACGATCGTTGCCGCGGTTATGTTCAATCCGGCGCCGGCCGCCTTCGGATTGAGCACGAGGCAGCCCGGCCCTTCATGGGCACTGAACTTGTCAATTATCGTCTGGCGGTCGGATTGATCGGTGCTGCCATTGATCGCGCCCCAGTATGCTTCGGGCAGCCCTTTGGCGGCCTGCCGGATGAGGTCCCCTAGGCGGTTGAACAAGGCAAAAATGATCACCTTCCTGCCGTTTGCGAACGCCTCGTGAAGGAGTTCGACGGTACGTTCCATCTTGGGTGTCATCAGAGACAGGCCGGATGAACGGTCCACCTCGGCGAATTCGCCGTCAATGTCGTCAATTCGAGTTTGTCGAAGCCATGGGTGCGCGCAGACGAGTTGCAGCTGAAGCGTTGCCACCAAGGCGCCAGCTACAGGGTAACGTTCCAGCGTTTCTTCCCTGACTGCTTGATAGTGATCAATAAGACCCTCGTCCAGATCCAGCGGAAGATCGATGTCAATCCTCTCGGGCAGATCGTCGGCAACGTCGGATACCCTGCGCTTCAAAATCACCGGATCCGTGATCCGGCCAAGCTCGGCCGCCGCCTCGAGGGAATCTGGATAATCTGTTTCGAATTCTCGGCGGGCTCCCAGCAGACCCGGGATTGCAAAATCGATGAGTGACCAAAGATCAAGAAGAGTGTTCTCGACCGGTGTGCCGGTCATGGGAATTGCTCTTCTTCGCGGAATGGACGTTATCGCCCTGCGCCGGTTAGAGTCGGGGTTCTTGATCGCTTGTGCCTCGTCGCAAATGACCCAAGACCACTCGAAGGCCGAAAATAGCGCGATGTCATTGACCATTGTGTCATATGTCGTAATCACGACGTTACTTTTTTGGAGGCCGCGAAATACGCCCGTCCTTCCCGGCCCACGATGGACATGGACCGATAGAGAGGGTCCGAATTGACCGATCTCACGAACCCAGTTCGCAATAAGGCTTGTCGGACAGACCACAAGCGCCGGTGCGCTTTCTGGCGGTTTGTCCATCAAAAGCAAAGCTATGATCTGCAGAGTTTTACCCAACCCCATCTCGTCCGCGAGGATCAGGCCGCTTGTATTTTTCAGCGTGCGCCGCATCCATTCCACACCCTTCGCCTGATAAGGGTAGAGGGTCGCTTGAAGTCCGGATATTTTAACGCTGTCCGGAAGAGGTGCCGCAGCTTCGGTGCCGGATGCCTGAAATCTCTCTGTGGCCGAGACCGGTATGAGTCCGGTTTTGTCACTCAAAAAATCAATGGCCGTCTTGAACGCGAGGTTCTCGGGATCCGCGCCGTCCAGCATAGATTTGAAAATCTCGGGAGCATCCGCTGGAATAGGTCGCAGAGTGTTTCCGTCTTGAACCCAGGCGTGTGCACACGACGGAGTGCTCAGTAGTCTGCGACGCCCCTTGATCGTTCTCACACCGACAAGTTGGGCATTTATGCCGCCTTCGGTGCGGTCGATTTGTACCTCCGCGTCGAGGATGCGGTCCGACAGCGCGTAGCCGTTCGGCGGGGAATGCGCCAACTCCCGGAAGGAGGTGGGCCACTTTTTCAAGTCAAGCATGCCCAGTCTCCATGCACGCGGCCAGTTCCTCCAGCGTGAGCGGCCAAGGGCGGCGCGTATGCACAGCCCTATGACAGTTGGGACAGAGCGGCACGAGGTCCGTTTCTGGATCATACGGGCGTGGGTGTCCCAGCATTGAAACCGGTTCTAGATGATGCACCTCGATTATGCCGCCAGCGTCACCGTAGCGGCTTTTTGGATCCAATCGGCAGCAACCGCAGTAAGCGCCGTGAATACGAAGACATAGCAGCCTGTTTCGAGGGTTTCGTTCTCTCCTGCTAACGGTTGCCCTGCTCAAACCGCCCTCGACCTCAGGGATTTCCGATACGGATGGATCCTCGACGACGTCATATCCGATCAACTCTGCCATCGCCGCCATAAGCGGAATGATCACCTCCCGACAGGTTTCAATGATAGCTGCGTCTTCATGAGGTAGGTTCTGATCATGTCGATAGAGCGCTTCGATACGGAATCCGCCATCTCTTACAAGCCACTCATCCCCGAGGTGACCCGGTATATCAATCTCCGCTGATTGTGCGACCGATCTGACAAGAGAACGGGCAAGTTGAACGTCCTCCAGGCTCGCATTTGAAATCTGTTCCAGAACCCGGGCCGAGAACGATCCGAACCCAAGGCTGACGCTGTGGGATTTTAGTCCATGCGGCTTGAGCTCCGCGACGGGGCCGTGCTTTTCGTCCAGATCGTTGAACCAGATGCGCAAGCCTTTGCGCCTTCCCGTCTCCAGCACTCGGACTGCGGTGGTGGCGCCGGTTCCCAGCGCCAAAGCATCGGCGATGAGATCAAGCTTACGGGCGAGCACCTCAACTGTCTCCGCTCTCGCTCAGGTCCGCGCTGTCGGGAAGCGGTACATCCCTGAGAAGCTTTTTGAGATTCGACGAGACGACATCGCGGATGTCCTCGAAGATCGGAGCAAGCTCCTCGTTGGAGTAGTCCATCTCGGATACGGCAAAAGCCCATAGGAGCAAGTCCATGCCTTGGACAGAGTATCCGTTTGCCCCTGCTCTCTGATAAATCTTCTGATAAAAATCGTGATGCTTATTCAGTTCGACACCCGGAACGTGTCCTGATGTGTTTTCACTGCGCAGTACTGGCACCCAGAGATCCCCGGAGGTTATCGTCTCGACCGCATCGACATGAATTTTGTCGTGGTCGACGTTGTTCTGGATTGGCTGTCGGATCTTGATCCCGGCCCCGTGCGTGTTCGTCACCACGGCTGTCTGGGTCTCTTCGTCCACACTTTCAACCCTAGGCTTCTTCGCAGTCGGCGTTGCGCTGATCGAGGTGTTGGCGGAAGAATGGTTCAAGACCGATTTGACCGCGGCTTCTTTTTCTTTGCGCCTGTAACGGTTGTTCGCCTCGCGGCGCGCATTACTGAGCAGTTCGGCCAGATACTCTTCAAGGGCGGGGTCGAACAAGATTTGTGATTTCTTGACATCCACATAAAGCGCTTCGTCAAGCTCGTATCCGAATTCAAACTCGATCCTGAGTAGAGACATGTGAGGTTCGAAAGTTCCATGCGCCCCGAAGACACCCAACCAGCCGCCTTGATTGATAAGTCGGCCTTGCCTGAAAATGTAAAAGCCTTGCCCCCTGTTCGTAATATTCGCCTTCTTACGCTGCTCTGTCGTCAACGTGTTGCGATGCGGCAGGATCCATGCACGAATTCCTGCCGCCCCCAATAAATCACCGTCATCCCCTTCGATAGGTATCTCTTGCTGTTTTTCGGAGAGCACCTGTTCGGACATTTCGGGGTAGAATGGGTTCCATGCCTCGACGGCTTCATCGTTGACCGACATGGTGACATGGCGCTCGCGTGTGTCTTCCGCGTCGAGAAACCGATGATAGATCAGCGCAAGGTGGTCCATAAGACCTTTTCGAAGCCGCTTGATCGCCGCCTGCTCTTTGGAGCCACCGGGCTCGTCGTAGTGCTTCGAAAGTATGCGGTCACATTTTGACCAGACCACCAGTGTGCCATTGTCCCCGCACAATTCCTCGAACGCCTCTTGCTCATGTGGTTCGATAGGGTCACGGCGCATTTCCCAGCGGCCGGTGTCTTCCACATGATCAAGGTCCCACGCGAGCTTGTTCATGGGTGCCTCAGGATCTTTTCGGGAAATAATCGCGAAGTGCCGGCAGACCGAACTGGAGGCGGTTTTAAGGCCCAGCCCAAACTTGCCGAGGCTTGCGAGGTTTTTCCTCACTGGGGCACCATAGCGCATGGCTGCGTGAAGTTCGGCATCATTCATGCCGTCCCCATCGTCGCCAAAGTAGACGTATTTTCTCCCCTCAGTGGTGATCTCGATCCGGACATGTACCTCAGCGGCGTTGGCCGCGATGGAATTGTCGACAATGTCGGCTGCGGCCGTCCGGAAGTTGTAGCCCGTATCCCGAAGTCCGAATATAAGTCTGGAGGCGTCCGGTTCATTGATTAGGTCAGACAATCGTTTTCCTTTCCATTCCGAGCTGTTCCGAAAAAATTACTGATTATCCGGAACTTGAATGATCCGCACCTCATGATGCAACCATTTGGAGATGGTATCGACCAGTTTCCCTGAAGAAGAGTCGCGCGTCGCGCACTCCCAGACGACGAGCACACGCCACCCCGCTTCTTCGAGTTCCTTGATCTGCCTCGCATCCCGTTCCGTGTTTCGCGCCAGTTTTTCCTTCCAGAAGTCAGTATTGGATTTCGGTATGCGAAAATTCCGGCACCCCATATGGGCGTGCCAGAAACACCCGTGGATGAGTATCACGGACTTGTACTTTGGGAGAACGATGTCAGGTGAACCAGGTAAATCCCTCGCGTGAAGGCGATACCTGAAACCCAAGGCATGGAGACCTTGGCGGACCAACATTTCGGGTTTCGTGTCCCTCGAACCGATTCGTGACATCATTTCTGATCTGCTCATCGGGGCCTTTT
Source organism: Pacificoceanicola algae (assembly GCF_049341065.1). Classification (NCBI taxonomy): domain Bacteria; kingdom Pseudomonadati; phylum Pseudomonadota; class Alphaproteobacteria; order Rhodobacterales; family Roseobacteraceae; genus Pacificoceanicola; species Pacificoceanicola algae. Next base: position 7,569 of record NZ_JBMPIX010000034.1, read on the forward strand.
CAGCCAAACAGTTCACTCCGTGGTCTAATGGCGACGGTGTTCGTGATCCACGGGCTCATGGACTCGGCGATGGCGACCGCGACTGGCGCGGCGACCGCATTTCCGAATTGACGGTAAGCCTGTGCGTCGGAAACCGGGATGCTCCATGGACGGTTGGAGCCGGGACGGTCGAAGCCCATGAGGCGGGCGCATTCGCGTGGCGTCAGTCGCCGAGGGTTCTTTCCTTGCTGTGCGATCAGAATTTCAGATCCGTCCTTGTAGTATCTTGCGCTGAGGGTCCGGGCGACGCTTTCAGGAGTGCACAGGCCGAAGCCGAAGCCGTTGCCTGCCGCTTTATGTTTGGCGGCGTAGTTCTGGAGGTAGGTCCAAAGCTTGTCAGACAGAGTGTACTTGTCCGCAACTCGTCCGAGCCGCCCTTCGGTGTAGGGAGGCTCGGCAGTCTCGGAACCATCCTCGGGATGCAGGATGTCCGAGAGCCGCGGGTTCGGTCCTGGAGGGATTACCACATCGTCGAGGCAGAAACGCGTAGGAACATCACGCCGGAAACCCGAGATGAAGATTCGCTCACGGTGTTGTGGCACCCAAGAGCGTGCGTCGATCACTTTGTGGTCGACATCGTAACCGAGTTCGTCAAGCGCATGCAGGATGACCCTCATGGTGTTGCCCTTGTCGTGGGACAGGAGGTTCTTGACGTTTTCGAGTAGGAAAGCGCGCGGGCGATGGCGTGCGATTATTCTCACGACATCAAAAAAAAGTGTTCCTTGGGTCTCATCCAGAAAGCCATGAGCGCGTCCCAGGGAGTTCTTTTTGCTTACCCCGGCGATGCTGAAAGGCTGGCATGGGAAGCCAGCAAGCAAGACATCGTGAGCAGGAATTTCCGCTTCCCGTATCTGCGTGATGTCACCAGTGAGTGGGTGCTCGTCTTCGAAATTCGCGGAGTAGGTTTCTTGCGAGAAGCGGTTCCACTCGCTAGTGAATACACAGGTTCCGCCGACAGCTTCGAAACCGACGCGCAAACCTCCGATGCCGGCAAACAGGTCAATGAAGCTAAAACTACTCGGCGATTTGTGCATGTGCTGACCCTCTCTGATGGTACCATATCTAGCTTTCGATCTAGATGGAATAACAAGAGCGCAGGAATAAATCATGAACATCTGCGTGTTCCGAAAAATCCGTTCCTCGACGGTCGGTCTCGAAAGCAAGTCGTTCTAGCGGCGGCCTTGCAGTGATCGGCGATCGCGCGGGTTGCCTTGGAGTAGGGCTGAAATGCAGCAACGCTGACTGCTGAAAAATGCAGCGCGGCACGAACGTAATCGTGGCGGCTAGAATGTTCCGCTAGCCAAAGCGTTCCAGCTGTTGTCGCCATTCCATCGGAAATGGCTCCAGAAGCCGCGCCAGCGTCACCTCTGGCTCCTGCCTACCATCCAGGATGACATCGACGATGTCTGGCGCGACCAGCGTCAACCGCATGACGCGCGTCAAGTAGGACGGCGCGATGCCCTCGTGTCCGGCCAGCTCGGCGATGGTCGTGAATTCGCCGGATTCGAGCATACGCTTCCAGCGAAATGCCCGAGCCAGTGCTTTGACCAAGGTATTGTCAGTCTTGCTTGTGCTTGATGCCCCGTCCGGCAGCCGCATCTCCTTGCGGCCCCCGCGTTTCACGAGGCTGAACGGGATGTGCACTGTCACCGTTTCCGGCACTGCCTTCCCGCGGGTCATGCCGCCGTTCCGAGATCAGCTATCATTTCTCGTGCCAGCCCACTCAGGCCATCCATGCGGAGGCGAACATTCAGCCCGTCCGTGCCAATATCAATCCGCTCGATCAGCAGCGCCGCGATGCGGGCCTGCTCGGCGGGGAAGAGTTCGTCCCAGAGTGGGTCAAGACGGGTCAGTGCCTCGCGGGTGTCGGCTTCGGTGATATCGCCATTCTCCGAGCGGGCTGCTTTCGACGTTCTGGCCACAATCTCGGGTTGGCGGAACACCACGCGGAGTTGGCCGATCACGGCGGTTTCGATTTCGCCCGCTGGAACACGGCCGACCGGGCATGATCCTGCACCGTGCCTCAAAACCGTCTGGCTGACATAGTAGCGGTAGAGCTTGCCACCCTTGCGGGTATGCGTTGGCGAAAAGGCCGCCCCGTCGGGGCCGTAGAGCAGCCCCTTCAGCAGCGCCGGTGTGTCGGCCCGGGTGCGGGCTGCACGCTTGCGGGGGCTTTCGGTCAGGATGGAGTGGACCTTGTCCCAGATCGCGCGGTCGATGATGGCGTCATGTTCGCCGGGGTAGCTATCGCCCTTGTGCACCGCTTCGCCGATATAGGCGCGGTTATTCAGCATCCGGTACAGGTACTTCTTGTCGATCCGGTTGCCGCGCGGCGTGCGGATGCCGCGTTTCGCGACCTCCCGCGCTAGTTCCGTGCCTGAGCCGATCTCGAGGAAGCGGGCGAAGATCCAGCGAACATGCTCGGCGCGCTCATCGTCGACAACCAGCTTCCGGTTCTCGACACGGTAACCGAAAGGCGGGACGCCGCCCATCCACATGCCCTTCTTCCGGCTTGCGGCGACCTTGTCGCGGATGCGCTCCGCTGTCACCTCACGCTCGAACTGGGCGAAGCTGAGCAGGATATTCAGCGTCAGTCTGCCCATCGATGTGGTCGTGTTGAACGACTGCGTCACCGACACGAATGTCACGTCATTGCGGTCGAAGACTTCCACCAGCTTGGCGAAATCGGCCAGCGAGCGGCTAAGGCGATCGATTTTGTAAACGACCACCACGTCGACGAGGCCGTCCTCGATGTCCGCCATCAGCTGCTGCACTCCGGGGCGCTCAAGCGTGCTGCCGGAGATGCCACCGTCATCATATTGATCGCGCACCAGCACCCATCCTTCGGATCGCTGGCTGGCGATATAGGCCTCGCAGGCCTCCCGTTGCGCATGCAGGCTGTTGAATTCCTGCTCGAGCCCTTCCTCGGAGGATTTGCGCGTGTAGATCGCGCAGCGCAGTTTCCTGATAATCGGCTTGGTCATGCGCCCCTCCGGTGGTTTTTCAGGCCAAAGAACACCCAGCCGTTCCAGCGCGTGCCGGTGATGGCGCGGGCAATGGCCGACAGCGATTTGTAAGGGCGACCCTGCCAGTCAAAACCGTCGGCGGTGACGGTTACGACGTGTTCGACGCCTTGCCATTCACGGATCAAACGCGTGCCCACAATTGGAGTCAGGTCAGCGCGGATGCGGCTCTTCTTACGATCCCCGCCATCAAGTTGCTCGCCGAGGGCCTCCAGCCTTTTCACCGTTTCCGGCTTCAGACCACCATAGGCCAGCTCCTGGATGCGGTATGCGAGGCGGCTCTCAAGGTAGCGACGATTGAATGGCGGCGGCTCGCTGTCGAACAGGTCGCGCCACTGCTGTTTCAGGTCCGGCGTTGACGTCGTCTTAAGCGCGGCCAGGCGGGCGGGAATGGGATCTTGTTTGGTCATGCATTTCTCCGTTGAGTTGGAGTTGCATGACGCCATTCGTCGGCCGGATAGTGTAGACTACTTTCTCCAATTTCGTCAGATACTTCCGCCCGATCACGCATCCGCAACCGGACCAGCCCAACGGCCAGCAGACCACAAAGTTCGGCCCGGCGTTCGGTGGGGGCCATCAGTTCAGGCGGCAGGGCGTTTGGACCGCACAATTTCTTTTCCGATTTGTTCCGCATAGGGAAATCGCTACGCGGAGGTTCGGAAAAAACAAGCATAATCAACGAGGTATCTGGGTTGTGCGGAGACGTTCGAAATCATTCGAAAAATGGTGAACCCGCAACTCTCCTTGCGGGTGTGTGAAATTTGCCGTCTGTTTCCATAAAGTGAGTTGCCGTCCCTTTTGGGAGATTCGTTGTGCCTGCTGATCAATGCACAATCGGCGTAGAAGTTTTCGGCGGTGAACGCAGTATTGATTGAAAGCAAGGGATTTGGGGCACCAGCGACTTGGAAAACTACCAGCGTATCGTCTTTTGCCAGATATCATTCGGTATTTGGTGGATGGTGGCGCTCCAACTGAGGCGCTTGTTGAGCAGATCACTGAGTTCGGGCGGGAAGCCCTACAATTCGCCTTGAAGGATGATGTCTTTATTGAAGCGCTTTGGCTGCTTGTGCGCTTGCCTCAAGCCGCCGCCGCGCCGGATACAACGACGGCGAGCTCAGAAATTGACATCAACAAAGACGCCATCGCATCCGTTTCCGATATCCTGTTCCAGTATGACAGTGCCGTGGAACGGGCGCAGCGTCGGCTCCATCAGGACAATACAGACCTTGGCGAGATCGCTCGCCGAGCCGGTCTGACAGCCTTGGGAGACGGAATACAATCGAACCTTCCATCGCTTTGGCAGCCGAGCGCCGAGGATGTTCAGTCATCGCTGGCCGGGCTCAAGGGAACCGAAAAATTCGCTGATATGGCCCAGAATTTCTACGCCAACTTCGTGGAAAGGGTGATCCATTACTATGTCGATCGCAATTTGCACAACATGGTTGGCCCTGAACGCGTGGCGCGTTCCGTGCATGATCTTGGAAGTTTCGACCACGCAATCCGAAGGCATTGCAGTGAATCAGCCCTGATCATGCGTGCGTTTGCACGGGATTGGCTTGGAAGGAGCCACTATCGCGACGGCAAGGCCATTTCGCGGGCGGATATGCGGGCCTTTTCTGCCCATGCCGTCGAGAAGATCAGAACCGAACTTGCCATCCGGAAGGGGAAATCGTGAAACAGCACTTGATCGAATGCGGTGTGTCCGCCCCTTCGCAAGATGACGCGATTACCATGGATGTTCATGGGGACGCAAAGAACGTCAATCTGCGGATCGACTATATCAGCCGAACGATGTTGTCGAACCTGCCCGATCTACTGATTGATCTGCTGGAGGTCGCAGCTTATGTCTATTGCGCCGATCAACGCCTTATCAGGGGGTCCGACCAGCTTTCCAAGTTCGGAGAAAACTGGCGACGGAGTCTGAGGTTCTCGATCCCGGTCCGGGAATTGGATATTTGGCAGGACCCGGACGTCCAGGAAGTGCTCATTGACACTCTCGGATTTCTTTCCGACGACAGCTACACTTTCGAATTCCGACAGGCCGAGGCACCGGTTCAGCCCAAGGAGCTTTATTTCCGTGACCTGATCGACCCTACCAGCGAGCACGACGATGTTGCCTTGTTCTCTGGCGGCATCGATTCATTCGCGGGTGCCGTCACCGATCTGGTAGCAAACCACCAATCCCTCACTCTGGTTGGGCATTATTCGTCGACCAAGGTCCGGTCGGTTCAGGAGGGCCTTGTGGCCGAGTTGAAACAGCGAGGTCATGATCGACGTTTGTCCTACATCCCGGTCTGGGTCAGCAACGAGGGTGTTCGAGCCCGCGAGTTCACGCAGAGGACGCGCTCATTCCTGTTCGCCTGCCTCGGCCTTGTGGTCGCCAGAATGTCCGGTAAGGACAGCTTCAGTTTCTACGAAAACGGCGTGGTCAGCATCAACCTCCCACTTGCCGGCGACGTCGTAGGCGGACGTGCGACCCGCACAACTCACCCGAAGGTATTGCGGGGTCTCGAACAGCTCTTCTCCTTGCTGCTGGATCGCCAGATTCAAATCAAGACCCCACTTCAGTGGCTGACAAAGATGGAGGTCACGCAGTTGATTGCAGAAGCGGGCATGGCCGATCTTCTAGACCAGACAGTCAGCTGCACTCGGCCACGGAAATGGACGGACACCCAAAAACACTGCGGTGTTTGTTCCCAGTGCATCGACCGCCGGTTCGGAATTCTTGCGGCAGGGCTCGGCGAACACGAGCCGTCGGATCGCTACATGCGAGACTTGCTTCTCGACGACCGGAGCAGCGGTGACGATCTCCGAATGGCACTGGCATATGTTTCGTTGTTCAAAAAGGTCTCGGCGACAACGAAGGAGAGGTTCCTGGTGGATTTCCCCGAGATCGTATCTGCCGTCGGCCATTTTCCGGGCGTATCAACAACTGAGGCTGGTGATCGCCTTTTTGATTTGTTCCAGCGCCATGCCAAGTCGGTAGAGGGGGTCATTTCGGCGGCAGTCACCGAGCATAGTGCGTCCCTGTATAGAAGTGAGTTGCCGGCGACATCGCTGCTCGCCACGTGCTACAGCCGAGGCCATGTGGAAATCCCACCGCCCTCCAGCTATGACGCCGAAGCAAAGGCATTCATGGATCGCCTCACGACACCGGTCTTGGAGTTCGCGTTTGACGACGAGGCAAAACGTGTCCTTTTCAGAGGCGATCTGGTTCTGGAGGGGGCCAATTTCAGATTGGTCGACGCGATGATTGAAGCGTTCAGAGACGGCAAAAAGCGGCAAATGGAAGTGCAACATCTTCAGGCGCATGACTTGGCAGAGAAGCTTGGCGTATCCGAGCAATCAATGCGCCAGCAGTTAAGGCGGCTGCGCGAGGCGGTCGAACCTCTTGCCGTTTCGCTCGGGATTCCCATGGATCAGGATACAGTCATTCAAACCAAGGAGCGCGCCGGGTATCGAATCAACCCGCAATGTCGCGAGGTTGCCATCGCCGATATCATGGAGACGGTGTCGCTGGTCAGGAACGAATAAGGCAGGGACGTCACGGCCAAGGCCACCACACGTCACAGATAGCCCCCTCACAGCCCCGGTTTTCCGGGGCTTTTTCATGCCCGGACGTCACAAGAAAGTTCACGTCTGATCATATCGAAAAAGATCTAACCCGTTGAAAATGCTCGTGTGTCCAGATGCTTCGGCGCTGCTGGATGAAACCGAAGGCAATACAACGGAGGCAGGCATGTCACTCAGGCATCTGAATCAGATCGATCTCGCTGATCGCTGGAACATCTCTCATCGCACGCTCGAAAGGTGGCGCTGGACCGGAGAGGGTCCGCGCTTTGTGAAGCTCGGAGGGCGCGTCGTCTACCGATTGGCGGACGTCGAAGCATTCGAACGTGAGCAGGTTCGTTCGAGCACGTCGAGCAAACCCACATTGAAAACGGCATGAGCGCACAGGCCATGAAATCGGCTGATCGGGTGTCCCGATCCCTGCGGTGCAGTGGCTTTTCACATTCAGACGCCACCGCGCGCCCCACTCAAACCGAAAGTCGACCCGCATGATCCGCAAAGCCGACCTCTTGTCCGCAGACCTCAAGCGCATCCCCGGCCTCTACCGCCGCTGGGAGCTGCCGGAAATCCTGAAAAACCAGCGTGCATACCGCATCGAGAATGCGGGTTCCCATCAGGACGGGACGCCTCTCGTGGCGGTCTATGCCGACGCCGACGCGAGCCAGCCGGACGATCAGCACAACGCCGCAACAAAGGACGTTGAAGCGACCTCGGTCCCGTCTGGGACGACGCGGCAGCGGCCTGAGTAGAGGCGAAAGGAGGAGATCATGTTCATGCAAACTACACCCTTTATCACAGTCCGCGCCAGCCGACCGCTGTCGGAAATCGAGTTTGCCGCCTGGGTGGCGCAGGCCGTTCCCGGCGACCGACTGGAATACCATCGCGGCTTTCTGGTGCTCGACATCTTCCCTGTGTTTTCAGGGCTGTCGGAAGCGGCGCGGGCCGAGTTGAGCAGGCTTGGGTCGCGCGCCTTCTGGGCCGCCGAGCAGGGCCTCGTGCATCTCGTGCAGGAACGCCTGGGCCCGGATCAGTTCGCCTACATCGCCGTCGCCCGGCCCAAGCCCAAAGCCGCCGCTGCCTCCCTCTCCGAGCTGTTGCTCGCCGAACAGGAGGCCGCGTGATGCCCGCCTTCCAATCCTTTTTCACCGATCACGGAGACCCTTTCATGCCATTCCCCGAGAACACCCCCACGCCTGACGATCTGCCATCCCTCAGCGCAGCCGAAATCGCGGCGCTGCCGGTCGAGTTGCTGGCGATCCTGCAGCGCGAGATTGACGAGCGCCTGAAGCGCGACAAGGCGGCCAAGACCCGCTTCGATGCCGGACTGGCCGTCCGCTACGCCACCCGGGCCGCTGAGGAACGCCAGGCGGCTGGCAAAGACACCGGCTCGGTCCGCTTCGACGATGGTGATTTCACCGTGGTCGCCGATCTGCCGAAGCGGGTGGATTGGGATCAGGATCGGCTGGCCGACATGGTCGTGCGGATCCGTGATGCAGGCGACGACCCAGCCGAATATGTCGATCTTGCCTACAAGGTGCCCGAGCGCAAATTCGCCGCATGGCCCGAGGCCATCCGGGCCGGTTTCGAGCCCGCACGCACCGTCCGGCCCGGCACGCTGAAGGTCGAGATCCTCGCGCAGGGGGCCGACCAATGAGCCTCCCGATCATCAGTGCGGATCAGCGGCTGGCAGAGCCGCGCGGCATAAAGGGCTGCATCTTCGGGAAATCCGGCATTGGGAAGACCTCGCTGCTCTGGACCCTCGATGCCGACCGCACCTTGTTCATGGATCTCGAAGCGGGTGACCTCGCCATCGAGGGCTGGACGGGCGACAGCATCCGGCCGCGCACATGGACGGAATGCCGGGATTTCGCGGTGTTCATCGGCGGTCCCAACCCGGCGTTGCGCGATGAGCAGCCTTACAGCCCGGCGCACTATGCCGCCGTCTGCGACCGCTTTGGCGATCCCGCCGCACTGGACCGCTACGATACGATATTCGTGGACTCGATCACTGTCGCCGGGCGGCTGTGCTTTGGCTGGTGCAAAGGTCAGCCCGAAGCACTGTCGGAGAAAACCGGCAAGCCGGACGTCCGGGGTGCCTATGGGTTGCACGGCCGCGAGATGATCGGCTGGCTCACCCATCTGCAGCACACGCGGGCGAAGAACGTCTGGTTCGTCGGGATCCTCGACGAGAAGCTCGACGACTTCAATCGCAAGGTTTTCCAGCCGCAGATCGATGGCTCCAAGACTGGGTTGGAGCTGCCGGGGATCGTCGATGAGGTAATCACCATGGCGGAACTGAAGGCCGATGGCGGCGATCCGTATCGTGCCTTTGTCTGCCACACGATCAACCCCTGGGGCTTTCCGGCAAAGGACCGCTCCGGCCGCCTGGCACAAGTCGAAGAACCCCATCTTGGTCGCCTGATGGCGAAGATCCGGACGCCCGCAACACCGGCATCCGACCGGCTGACCTACGCCCCGCCGCCTGCCGATCCGGCCGGTGCCGACCAATCCCAACCGCAATCCTGATCATAGAAAAGGAGGTTCCCCATGGGTTCCTGGAACGATTTCAACGACGCGCAAAGCAACACCAACCTCATTCCCAAGGGCACGCTGGCCAAGGTGCGCCTGACGATCCGCCCCGGGGGGTTCGACGACGCCTCGCAAGGTTGGACTGGCGGTTATGCCACGCGCGGCTCCACTGGGGCTGTCTATCTCAACGGCGAGTTCACGGTGACCGAGGGACAATACGCCCGGCGCAAGATCTTCACCTTGATCGGGCTTCACAGCCCCAAGGGCCCGGACTGGGCCAACATGGGCCGCAGCCTGGTGCGCGGCATGCTGAACTCGGCGCGCGGGATTTCTGACAAAGACATGTCGCCCGAGGCGCAGGCAGCACGGCGCATCAGCGGTTTCGCCGATCTCGACGGCATCGAGTTCGTCGCCCGCATCGACATCGGTACGGACGCCAGCGGCGACGACAAGAACGAGATCCGCACCGCCGTCACGCCCGATCATCGCGACTATGCGCAGGCAATGGGCGCGGCACCGTCGACGGGTCTTCAACAACCCGCCGCCCATACGGCACCTGCGCTGCAACCTGCCACCGCATCTGTGCCGGGTCGCCCGGCATGGGCGCAGTAAGGGGCCGCGCCATGCGCCTTCGTCCGCGCCAGAGCCTCTTCGTGGAGCGCAGCCTCGCTGCGCTCTGCGATCACGGCAACACGCTCAGCATTGCATCGACCGGCTTCGGCAAGACGATCGCGCTCTCCGCTGTCGTCGCGCGCTCCATCGAGGGCAGCGATGCCAAAGCCTGCATTCTCGCCCATCGCGATGAGCTCACGTCACAAAACCGAACCAAGTTCGGCCGGGTTGCGCCGGAGATCACGACCTCGGTGGTCGACGCCGGGAGCAAGGATTGGGCCGGTCAGGCGACCTTCGCCATGGTGCCGACGCTGACTCGTCCCGGCAATCTCGCAGAGATGCCCGCGCTCGATCTGCTGGTGATTGACGAAGCGCACCACGCCGTCGCCGACAGTTATCGCCGGATCATCGATCACGCGCACAGCGCCAATCCCGATTGCCGGATCTTCGGCGTCACGGCAACGCCGAACCGGGGCGATCGCAAGGGTCTGCGCGAGATTTTCGACAACGTCGGCGATCAGGTTCGGCTGGGGGAATTGATCGCCTCGGGCCATCTCGTGCCGCCGCGCACCTTCATCATCGACGTCGGCGTGCAGGATGAACTGCGCGCGGTGCGCAAGACACTGTCGGATTTCGACATGACAGAGGTGGCGGGCATCATGAACCGCGCCCCGGTCACCGACGAGGTGATCCGGCATTGGCGCGAGAAAGCCAGCGACCGGCCCACGGTCGTCTTCTGCTCCACCGTCGCTCATGCCGAGAATGTCGCCGCGGCGTTCAACGACGCGGACATCGCGGCTGCTGTCCTCCATGGCGACTTGGACGGGGCAACCCGGCGCAGGATCCTCGCCGCCTATGCGTCGGGCGAAATCCGGGTGATCGTCAACGTTTCGGTTTTGACGGAGGGCTGGGACCATCCGCCGACCTCCTGTGTCGTGTTGCTGCGACCCTCGTCCTACAAATCCACAATGATCCAGATGATCGGCCGTGGTCTGCGCACGGTCGAGCTGGAGGAATATCCAGGCGTCGTCAAGACCGACTGCATCGTGTTGGATTTCGGGACGTCGAGCCTGACGCATGGCACGCTGGAACAGGATGTAGACCTGGACGGTCGCAAACCGGTGCCCGGACCGGCACCGAGTAAGACTTGCCCTGAATGCGAGGCGCAGATCCCGATCGCTGTCACCGAATGCCCGTTCTGCGGCGCCGACCTGTCGCAGGAAGGCTCGGCCCCGATCGACAGCTTCATCATGTCCGAGATCGACCTGCTGAAACGCTCCAGTTTCGCATGGGTTGACCTCTTCGGCGACGATGCGGCCCTAATGGCCAACGGGTTCAACGCCTGGGGCGGGATCTTCTTCCTTGAGGGCCGTTGGCACGCTGTCGGCGGCGGCAAAGGTCAAGTGTCCCGACTGCTTGGTGTGGGCGAACGAGCGATCTGCCTCGCGCAGGCTGACGACTGGCTCAACACCCATGAGACCGACGAGAGCGCCTTCAAATCGAAGAGCTGGCTGAAACAGGCCGCGACCGAGAAGCAGTTGCAGTACCTGCCGACGGAATTTCGCAGCGACTATGGCCTCACCCGTTATCGCGCTTCGACGCTGATGACCTTCAAATTCAACAAGCGCGATATCCGACAGTTGGTCGGCCGGGCTGCCCTGTCCCTCGTGAGGGCCGCGTGAGCAATGTCGCGCAAATCCCATCCCCGGCCGAACCGGCTTCGCATTGCCCGGGCTTTGACCGCCTCTGGCATCCGCGCGGCACGCTCTGCGCAGTCTGCATATCCCGCACCCGCGGCTTCGGCTGGTTCAATCCGCATCGGCCACGCGGCAAACGCACATATCGCTGGTTCTGCTCAATGGGCTGCCAGGCGGCTTTCACACTCAAAGCTCGGAAAGGATTGAGATTGGTCGATTTTACTGAAGAGGAAACGCAGGCGCTGCCCGCTGTGATGCGCGCGCTCGGCCCCGAGATGGAACGGATCGGCTGGGACCGGCCGCTGGGCCAGCTGACCCAGAACGACATGCACCGTCTGATCGTGATCACCGTAGAGGCGTTTCGTGCCGAAATGGCCGAGATCGCTGCCCAGTCGGAGATCCCGTTCTGATGCTGGATTTCAACCCACGCCCCTCCATGGCCGACCGGATCAACGCGCTGGTCGACGCGGCCCTCATCGCCGAGCGCGAGGCCACGCCGTCCCGGACCTATCTCGGGGCATCCCGCCTCGGGCATGCCTGCGAACGCTTGCTTCAGTTCGAGTTCGCCGGTGCGCCCAAGGATGAGGGTGCCGATTTCAGCGGTCAGACGTTGCGGATCTTCGCCATCGGCCATCAGCTCGAGGATCTCGCGATCCGCTGGCTGCGCGCGGCCGGGATCGATCTGGTGACCCAAAAACGCGATGGCGGCCAGTTCGGCTTCTCCGTCGCGGGCGGTCGCATCCGCGGCCATGTCGACGGGATCATCGCTGATGCCCCGGCAGCACTTGGTCTGCGCGCCCCGGCACTCTGGGAATGCAAGACGATGAACGCCAAGAACTGGCGCGCCTGCGTCAAGGAAGGGGTCACGGTTTCCAAGCCCGTCTACGCTGCCCAGATCGCGATCTACCAGGCCTACATGGAAGCCTCGGTGCCGGGGATTTCGGCCGCACCCGCGCTGTTCACCGCGATCAACAAGGACACCGCAGAACTGCACCATGAATTGGTGCCCTTCGATGCCGACCTTGCTCAACGTATGTCCGACCGCGCCGTGCGGATCCTGCAGGCCACCGACGCAGGTGATCTGCTGCCTCGTATCGCGGCCAATCGCGACTTCTTCGAGTGCCGGTTCTGCGCGCACGCCGAGCGGTGTTGGGGGCTGACTGCATGACCGACGAGCCCAGCGATCCATCCGACTCCGACCAGGACACACCCATGCGCGACGACACCACGCCCGATGAGCCCAAGGAAAATATCGTCCACTTCAACCCGTGGCGCGACTTCAACGACGCGGCCCCGCAGATCGACGTGTTTGGCGACGAGCCCGACCCCGAGCAGATCGCCCAGTTCATGCAAGTCGTCTTCGGCTATTGCGATGGTCTGATCCCGGTCCGCAGTTTCATCGACAAGGGCCAGGGCATCGATGGCCGCCCGCATAACATCTGGCTTGAGGCAGATCAGGCCGCGCCCGAAAAGATGGCGACCTTCGCGACGTGGGCCTCACGCGAAGGGGCAGCCGTCTATGTGATCCCCGGCACAGTCGCTGCCCCCGGACAGGCCAAGGCTGCGGAAATCCTGCAGATGCAGACCGTCGTGGTCGACCTGGACACCGGCGATATCGCGGCCAAGCGCGCCCACTTGGAGCGCCATCTCGGTGCGCCAACCATGGTTGTGGAGAGCGGCGGCGTGACGCCCGAGGGGCAGCGGAAAGCGCATGTCTGGTGGACGCTGACCGAGCCTGCCGAAGGTGACGACATCGCCCGTGTCTGCCGTCTGCGCGGCGACATCGCGGCCAAGGTCGGTGGCGACATGCATTTTCGTTCCGCACACCAGCCGATCCGGGTGGCGGGCAGCGTTTATTACAAGAACAGCCTGAAAACGCAGGTCCGCATCGTTGAACTGCACCCGGACCGCGAGCGCGACCTAGCCGAGCTCATCGAGGCCGTGACCGACATGCCGCCCGCGCCGGGGGTGTCCCTACAGCCCGAGTTCACCCATCCGGATAAACCGGCAATGGACGATGTGCTGGTCACGCCGGTGCGCGAGGGCGCGCAAGACGATTGGTCCCGCTTCGAAGGGGCATCAGCCGCGATCGGGCATTTCATCCGCATGGTCCACGAGGGCCGGATGACTAAGGACGAGGGCTGGGAAGGCATCTGTGGCTACAACGCCGCCATGCTGCGGCCTCAGTGGCCGGTGGAACGGCTCAAGCGCGAGTCCGAGCGGCTCTGGAACCGGCATGTCGAGAAATACGGACCGCCCCTGATCCGGCTGACCAATGGTGCACCGGGGCCGGAGGACATGCCTGCCTTCACGCTCGGCGCGTTGCTGGACGACCAGAGCCCCATGCCGCAGGACATCATTGCACCGCGTGTGCTGACGCCAGGCGGGCTGCTGGTGCTGGGTGGCGCGCCGAAGGTCGGCAAGAGCGACCTTCTGATCTCCTGGCTCGTTCACATGGCGGCTGGCGTGCCGTTCCTCGGCTTCACACCACCACGCCCGCTGCGCATTTTCTACCTGCAGGCCGAGATCCAGTATCACTACCTGCGCGAACGCCTGAAGCAGATTGCCCTGCCGCCAGAGGTGTTGGCCGCAGCCCGCGATACCTTCGTCGCCACGCCCAAGCTCAAGATGCTGCTCGATAATGAAGGAAGCGTGCGGGTCGCGCGCGCCGTGCAAACAGCCTTCCCGGAGGCACCGCCCGACATCCTCTGCGTCGACCCGATCCGCAACCTTTTTGATGGCGGGCCCGATGGCGCCGGCGAAAACGACAACACTGCCATGATGTTCTTCCTGAAGGAACGGGTCGAGGTTCTGCGCGACCATATCGACCCCGACTGCGGGGTGATCCTGATCCACCACACCAAGAAGCTCAGCAAGCAGCAGGTGAAGGACGATCCCTTCCTTGCGCTTTCTGGCGCCAGCGCCCTGCGCGGCTTCTACACCTCTGGCCTGATCCTGCACCGGCCCGATGAGGATTGCTCGCAGCGCAAGCTGGAGATCGAGCTGCGCAATGGCCCCGCGCTGCCGCCAAAGGTGATCGACAAGGTCGGTGGCCAATGGGTCGAGATCAACCCAATGAACGAACGCCTCGTCCGCCAGGACGTCGGCGCGAAACATGATGCCGAGCGCGATCGCAAGCGCGACGTCATTCTGTCGATCCTGATCGACGAGGCGGCAGAGGGCAAACTCTACACCTCGACCCAGTTTCGCGAGGCGTTCGAGAACCAGCGCGGCCTGGGCAGCCAGTTCACCATCCGCGACCGCATCAACGTGCTGGCCACCAAAGGCGACATCCGCTTTCTGCGCGACGGCACGAAATTCGGCCACTCCGTGGTCCGGTCCCGCTTCGGTTATCTCTGCGCCGAAGGCATGGTGTTCGGCCGCAAGGGCCGGATCGATCCGGAGACCGGGGAGGTCTTGGACAGCGTCATTCCGGTCGTCCCGAGCCACTACAAATCGCCCTCCAACGGGCAGTGCATGGACCTCGCAAACCCTTCCGATTGGTCAATCCGGGAGGAGGAAAATGCCTGATTTTGGCTTGTACGTCCTCTGTTCGACCTCAGGACAAACATGTTCGACCTCCGCCTTTGTTCGTCCTCAATCCAATGAAATCAATCACTTGGAGCGAAAAGAGGTCGAACATGTTGGTCCTCTTGTACGTCCTCTGTTCGTCCTCGAAACCGAAATGAATTCAGCGTCTTACGTTGATTGGAGGACGAACAATGAAAGCCCCCATACTACGTATGGGGAGGCCAACCGGCAGGTTTGGCCTCTCCTCCCATACGTCGGGGGGTATCCGCGCGCGCGGGCTCTGACGCTCCCAGCACATCCCGATCCGACGACGGCGGCCCGTACCGCCAAGCACATGACCGCCGTCGTCTTCCACCCCCGCAGCCAACCCGAAAAGGAGACCACGATGGCTGAAGCGACTCTGACCACCAGGATGCGGGAGGCAATCCCCGATCTGCCACCTGCCTTCCGCGCCGACCGCACATTGCTCGCGCTCGATCTCGGCACGACAACGGGCTGGGCCCTGCATGGCGCCGATGGGCTGATCACCAGCGGGACCGTGTCCTTCCGTCCAGGCCGCTTTGACGGCGGCGGCATGCGCTACCTGCGTTTCAGCAACTGGCTGGGCGAGTTGGACCGGCTGTCCGGGCCCATCGCCGCCATCTGGTTCGAGGAAGTCCGCCGCCACGCGGGCACCGACGCAGCCCATGTCTACGGCGGTCTGATGGCCACCCTGACCGCATGGGCCGAGCTGCGCGGCGTGCCCTACGAGGGCGTGCCCGTCGGCACCATCAAGCGGTTCGCCACCGGCAAGGGCAACGCCAACAAGGAGGCCATGATCGCCGCTGCCCGGTCGCGTGGGTTCAGCCCAGCTGACGACAATGAGGCCGATGCTATCGCGATCCTGTTCTGGGCGCTCGAGACCAAGGGGGGCATGCAATGAGCGGAATGCGGTTTGTGCCCAAGGGCTATGGCGGGCATCGCCGCAGCCCTGACGACGTCAAACGCGACGGCTGGA
Source organism: Pacificoceanicola algae (assembly GCF_049341065.1). NCBI lineage: Bacteria > Pseudomonadati > Pseudomonadota > Alphaproteobacteria > Rhodobacterales > Roseobacteraceae > Pacificoceanicola > Pacificoceanicola algae. The sequence continues at coordinate 23,567 of NZ_JBMPIX010000034.1, forward strand.
AGGAACAGGGCCTGCTGGCTGTGGCCGTCGACGACCACCGCTTGACCTGGCCGGAACGGGAGTTGGTCCGGCAGCTCGGGGAGAAACTGTACGGGCAGTGCCCGCGAGATCGGGAGGTGTCACAATGACGGACTGGACACCCGAGTTGGTCGAAGAGCGGCTCGCCGAAGCCGCCTTCGTTCTGAAGCGCCTGCCAGAGCCCCGCAGGCAGGGGTATTTCAGCACATGGCCCGAGATGGTTTACAGCTTCGCCGACAAGGTGGGCCAGGAGCCGAAGCCCATGCGCGTGTTGCCCTCGCCGCAGGCGATCAGCCGGATGGAGGAGACGCTGACCTGGACGGCCTGCCTCGAGCCCATCGACGGCAAGATCGTCTGGATGAAAGCGCATGGCGAACGCTGGAAGGAGATCTGCTGGGCGGTCGGTCTGCAGCGCTCTGCCGCCCACCAGCACTGGCAATTCGGGATTTCCGTCATCGCGCTCACGCTCAACAGACGACGGTTCAACCGCAACATGTCGAAGCGCCGCGTGATCGAACTGGCAGCTGGCGCGTAAGCGCCCGCATCCACTAGGAAAGTGTCCGCCGGACAGTTTTCGATGAGACAGAAAGCCCGGCTGGGGGTTAGAAAAGGGATATACTCGGGAGAGGCGCGCGCGGGACGGCCCGCGCCGCTGGACCCCGGGGTCCACCGAAGGGTCCACTCGGGATCCAATTGGGTAACCCATTGGATTTTTGGTTCCTTCTGGGCCACTTTCGTATGCTGGCGGGCGAAGCGCGCAATATCGCCAGCGACAGGGCCGGTTTTTTGGGAAGCCACCCCGGCGGGCATCCAACTGCGATCCGCTGAAAACCACAACAAAACAAACCTTTGGAACCGGACACGTTCGGTGGCCGCTGGATCCCTGTCGGAGTCCAGGCTGGCTGCCGGTGTCCAGGGTTCCACCGAATTGAGGCGAACCGATCATCATGACCTTGAGCTTTGCCCCGGAGGCGATCGAGACCTGGCCGCTATCCAAGCTCCAGCCCTACGCGAAAAACGCGAAGGCGCACGGGGCAGATCAAGTCGCCAAGATCGCCGCCAGCATGGCCGAGTTTGGCTGGACCGTGCCTTGCCTCGTCGGCGAGGACGGCGAGTTGATCGCAGGCCATGGCCGGGTGCTGGCGGCGACACAACTGGGGCTGACCGAAGCGCCGGTGATCGTGCTCGGGCACCTGACCGAGGCGCAGCGCCGGGCCTATCGCATCGCCGACAACAAGCTGACGGAACTCGGCACCTGGGACGAGGCGCTGCTATCGGCCGAACTGAACGATCTGCTGGCGGAGGATTTCGACCTGTCGCTGGTCGGCTTCTCCGACGGCGAGTTGGACAAGCTGCTGGCCTTCGTGCCGGAGGGGGACGGAGAAGAGGGCGCCGCCGGAGGCTCGGTGCCGCCGGTGACCATCCCCGAACCGCCGCGCAACCCGGCGTCGCGGACGGGCGATCTGTGGATCCTCGGCGAGCACCGCCTCCTCTGCGGTGACAGCACCAGCGCCGCCGATGTGCACCGTCTGATGAATGGCGAGCGGGCGATCCTGTTCGCGACCGACCCGCCGTATCTTGTGGACTATGACGGTTCGAACCATCCAACCCGCAACAAGGACTGGTCGGCGTCCTATGGCACGACCTGGGATGACAGTTCGCAGGGGGCGGAACTTTACGACGGCTTTATCGCGGCTGCGGTCGCCGAAGCCATCGCCGAAAATGCAGCCTGGTATTGCTGGCACGCCTCGCGCCGACAGGCGATGCTCGAGGCCTGCTGGGAAAAGGCCGGGGCCTTTGTCCATCAACAGATCATCTGGGTGAAAGACCGCGGGGTTCTGACCCGGTCGCATTACCTGTGGAAGCACGAACCCTGCTTCATGGGCTGGCGCCGCCCGAACCGCCCGCCGAAGGTGGCCGAGGAAACCCTGCCGTCCACATGGGCGCTGCCGAGCTTTGCCAAGGACGAACGCCCCGACCATCCGACGCCGAAACCACTCGACGCCTTCGGGATTCCGATGCGCCAGCATGTGGCGCGCGGCGGTCTTTGCTACGAGCCATTCTGCGGTTCTGGCTCGCAGGTCATGGCGGGCGAGGCCAACGGTCGTCGCGTCTTCGCGATGGAAATCAGCCCGGCCTATGTCGATGTCGCCGTGGAGCGCTGGCAGGCCGAGACCGGCAAGGACGCAACCCTCGACGGCGACGGCCGGACCTTCGCGCAGGTGAGAACCGAGCGGCTGGGCAATGACGCCGAACCCACGGCCGATACGCCGGACACGGACGCCGCCCCCGAACCCGCGCGAAAGCGCAAGACCGCCGCGTGACTTGCATGACCTGGCTTTACCTTCCTCCGGAGACGCTTCCGGAGCCGGAGACGCATGCCTCTTCGGCCTCTCCCTCTGCTCCGGCGCAGGCGGGCTTGACTTCGGGCTCACCATCGCACTCCCCGGCCATCGAACTGTGGGCCCTGCCGAACGGGAAACCTACGCTGCGGCCACTCTCATAATGGGATAGCCGCACTGACCAATCTTCGTTGTAACGATCAAAAGAGGCTATCAATTGCCCCCGCAAGCAATCGCATTCTTAACAATGAGGCAGCCTACAAAAACTATCATCGCCAGGAGAACAGGTTACGTCAATTGGTCTACAAGTAATCCCTCGACTAAAAACCTTCGGACTGCTACGCCCGCGTTTTCTGATTTCATTGATTAGTAAAGTAGATCTGCGAGCCTCGCTTTCGACGGCTCGACGAAAACAGAGACTCTTCCCCCTCTCTTGGAACTCGGGTAAATTTGCTTGCGGCTCTGTTGCGCAATGGTAACAGACTCTGTCGCAAATAAACTTTCGCTGTTCTGAAATTTGCTTTGATCGATTCGAGCTGAGTCCTTGTTCCCTCGATAATACATATTCAAGCTCGGCATTTCGGGCGCAAAGCATCTCGCATCCCAATAATCTTGATTCAGCGAGCGCGGAAGAGCTTATCGATATGAAAGAAACAAAGAGAGCCAGCAAAGATAGATAAATTCTCTTTCCCATTTAAATTCCCCCTTGCTTGATTCATTATCAGAGAGGTGGCCGATTGTATCGGGTCCTCTCAAGGGCTTAAACGTCGCTGCCGCTCAGCCTAACAGATTTGGTGCGGCAATAATAGCCAAGGTATGGATGCGGTCACAATTTGGCCAACGCCGCAGACCGACAGTATCCGGCGCCGCGGCGGAGACCGGAAACGCGAGAAGGGTCTGGACGGCATGGCGCGGGACTGGCCGACGCCAATGGCGAACGACGGGAACAAGCCGAGTGCGGGCAACCGCAAGACGGCCGATCTGACCCATGTCAGCCGCATGTGGATGACGCCCACCGCGCGGGATCACAAGGATGGGGCGACGACATTGGCGAATACGCCGGTCAACGGCCTGCTTGGCCGCCAGGTCCTGGTGACGCCGATGGCTGGGAGCGATACCTCCGATGTGCGCCGTACCTTGAACCCGCTGTTCGTCGAGGCGCTGATGGGTTGGCCCACCGGGTGGACCGGCTTCGCCTCTGTGGCAACGGCGTGGTCCCCCTGGTTGCGGCGCATGCGCTGCGAACTCTCGCGGCTGAATTGCTGGCCGATGGATGAGGCGGCGGCATGAAGCAGTCGCGCCTCATGTCGCTGGTTGAGTCCGTCGCCAACGTGATCGTCGGCTACGGCGTCGCCGTCGTGACGCAGATCCTGATTTTCCCGGTCTTCGGGCTGCATACGACGCTGGCGCAGAACCTGAAGATGGGAGCGGTGTTCACGGTGGTGAGCATCGCCCGTTCCTTCGCATTGCGTCGGGTTTTTGAGGCGATCCGGACCCGGAAATTCTCTAGCGCGGACTTAAACGCTCTACGATCGCCCGAACGAACAACCGACTAGATGGAGTAACTGCCGAAGGGTTTTCCGAACTTCTCAACGCCCGACTTTCCCAGCAGCGTGAGTTTGTTGTGTAGCTTGTGGCCGGGAGACGCGTTTCGGGCTTCGCGCGCCCAGACCTCGGCATCTACCTCCCAGACATCGAAGTTGATCCCATCCGGAGTGAAAGCACAAAGAACGACATCGACCCGTTCGAGGAGCGTGTTGAGACATCCCCACTGGGTGTTGCGCCCCTTTGCCGTACGCAGGGTGGCTGGACGGCCGTCTGGTAATTTGAGCTCGGTTGCCACAGGGCTGATGAGCTCGCCAATTTGACTCGCGAGCGCCCGGCCAGCCGATCTGCCGAACTCATAGCCTTCGCGGCCTGTTACTTCATCCTGTCCACCGCCCGGCTTGGACGGTTTTGTCGATACGACCTTTGGTGCCTTCGGGAGAAAATCATCCAAGGCACGAACGGCTACTGATGCAGCTGATAGACTGGGGTTTTGGGTTAAGAATTCGCCGAGACGGGATGCCAGATTGGGATCCAGTCGAACTGTGATTGAGTCGACCATGCGCGCCACCTTTCAAGAGGGTTGATGCACGCATCTTGCAGGCTGACGACAGGATTCGTCAAGAGGTATGCTGCATACCTCTTGACGTCTTATGATTCCGAGATGCTGCGTAAAATCAATCGAGGCGGTAGACCCGTCCCCGGTTCTCGACCTTCTCCGAGTTGACCTCGAGCCCGAGCTTCTTTTTCAGCGTTCCGGCCATCGCCCCGCGCACCGTGTGCGACTGCCAGCCCGTCGCGGCCATGATCTCCTCGATGGTCGCGCCGTCCGCCGCGCGCAGCATGGTGATCAGCGTTGCCTGCTTGGTGCCCTCGCGCGGCGTGCGCGCCTTGGGCGCTTCCTCTGTTTCGGTGGGGGTGTCTGGCGTGGGCTCCTCGGTCGGCGCGTCGGTCGCGCCCGCAGGCGCGGTGTTCGCGTCCTCGGGTTCGATGCCGATGGCGGCGAGGCCCGCTTCGGTGGCGACCAGCGTGATGCCGTGGCCGTCGCCAGTCTCGCGCCAGATGGGCTCGCCGGTGCGCATGTCGGCATCGACTTCTTCGAGGAAACCCTTGGTGAGCATCGCGCCAACGACCTTTGCGGCGGCCCCGCCGCGCAGGCTGTCGGGCAGTGGCAGGGCAATGCGGTCCTCGTTCTGGGCCGCGCGCGACAGGATGATCGTCTGGGTGTCGGAAAGCTTGGTCATGGGATCGTCTCCGTGTTCGGACCGCGACCGTCGCGGTCTCCTACGACCCCAAGCCGCGCAGGGCGCGCGGCCGGAGTTCGGGCGTCGGCCCGTGGTCAGATCAGCCCGAGATCCCGCAGGAGCGCTGCGGCATCGGGCAACCGGTCGGTGGCGACGTCGATTGCGATGGTCATGCTGTCAGCGGTGAGGCGCGCCGGAACATTGGCCTCCTCGCGGAGCGATGCTGCGATCTCGTCGAGGACGGCTGGGATGCGGCTCGTGTCCCAAGGCTCGTTGAGGCCCCGAATGGCGATGCGGATGGTGCTGGTTTCCATGGCGTTTGCTCCGTTCATTCCGCGTGCTCGCCTTCGCTGAAGGCGCTGTCGGTGATGCGCTTTAGAAGGCCGGTGTAGTGCTGAAGGGTGCCGACATGGCCCCAGTTGATCTCGTCGGGTTGGGCGTTGAAATGGTCGTCGCTGAGGCTTGCCAAGCGGGCGAGCATCTCGTCGATCTCGGCTTTCTTGCCCATGAAGGCGTTGAGCGCTGCTTCCTTGTTCCGCGCAACCTTCTCGGCGCGCAGTTGGTGGCGGGGTGTGGTGATCGGGTTCGGGCGGGTCATCGCGGTGGCTCCGTTGTGAGTTGCATCGTTTTCGTAGGATCACGTTCGCTCTGGTGCGGAGGCATATCAACTACATAAGCACATGATTTTGAATGATAATCGGAGCGCGCAATGGAGGGTCTGAGCGAGCGCCAATACGCCGCCCGCGTTGGTCTTTCACGCGGGGCGATCCAGAAGGCCAAGGCGACGGGACGGTTGGTTCTGCATGCCGATGGCAGCATCGACGCGGTGGCGAGCGATGCCCTGCGCGCCGAGGCGACCGACCCATCCAAGACAAGAAAACCGCCGCAACCGAAACTCAAACCTGTCCCGGAGGCAGCCGTATCCGTCGTTGGCGAGACACTGCGTGAACAGGGTCTGGCGGCACCGCCGGTCGGCAGCGGCACTACGTTCCTGCAGGCCAAGACGGCCAACGAAGTGCTGAAGGCGCAGGAACGCCGTCTCCGGCTGCAAAAGCTGAAGGGCGAGTTGATCGATCGGGCCCGCGCGCTGTCGCTGGTCTTCCGGCTGGCGCGGCAGGAACGCGATGGCTGGGTCAACTGGCCCGCACGGGCGGCGGCGTTGATGGCGGCCGATCTGGGTGTGGAGCCCGCCGCAATGCAAAAGGTGCTGGAGAAACATGTCCGTGCGCAGCTCGACGATCTTGCCGAGGTCAAACCCGATCTCCGATGATGCGGACAATATGCCGGACTTCGATGGCGCGGCAGAGATCCTGCGCGCCTGGGGCGCGGGCCTCACGCCCGATCCGGACCTGACCGTGTCGGAATGGGCGGACCGGCACCGGTTGTTGTCGGGGCGCGCTTCGGCAGAACCGGGGCGTTATCGCACAGCCCGGACGCCCTACATGGGCGAGATCATGGACCGGCTGTCGCCCGGCGATCCAACACAGCGGATCGTATTCATGAAGGCGGCGCAGGTCGGCGCGACCGAGGCGGGCAACAACTGGATCGGGTTCGCGATACACCAGGCGCCGGGGCCCATGCTGGCGGTCCAGCCAACGGTGGAACTGGCGAAACGGAACTCACGACAACGGATTGATCCGTTGATCGACGAAAGCCCGGAATTGCGTGAGCGGGTCAAACCAGCGCGCTCGCGCGACGCGGGCAACACCATGCTGTCGAAGGAATTCGCCGGTGGCATCCTGATCATGACGGGAGCCAACTCGGCGGTCGGGCTGCGCTCCACCCCGGCGCGCTACATCTTCCTCGACGAGGTCGACGCCTATCCGGCATCGGCCGACGAGGAAGGCGACCCCGTCACGTTGGCCGAGGCGCGGTCGCTGACCTTCGCCCACCGGCGCAAGGTGTTCCTGGTGTCGACGCCCACCATCCGGGGGCTGAGCCGGATCGAGCGGGAGTTCGAGGCGAGTGACCAGCGCCGGTTCTTCGTGCCGTGCCCGCATTGCGGGGCGATGCAGTGGCTGAAGTTCGACCGGCTGCGCTGGCAGAAGGGCCGCCCGGAGACAGCGGAGTATCACTGCGAGGGCTGCGAGACGCCCATCGCGGAACATCACAAGACGGCGATGCTGGAGGGGGGCGAATGGCGGGCGACCGCCAAGGCCGCCGATCCGACCACGGTCGGGTATCACCTCTCGGCGCTTTACTCGCCCATCGGCTGGCTGAGTTGGGAGCGGATCGTGCGATCATGGGAAGCGGCCCAAGGGTCGGACGAGGCGATCAAGGCGTTCCGCAACACAATTCTGGGCGAGACTTGGGTCGAAACCGGCGAAGCCCCCGACTGGCAGCGGCTCTACGACCGGCGCGAGCGCTGGAAATCCGGCATGGTGCCAGCGGGCGGGTTGTTCCTGACCGCTGGGGCCGATGTGCAGAAGGACCGCATTGAGGTCGATGTGTGGGCCTGGGGCCGCGGGCTGGAAAGCTGGCTCGTCGATCACATCGTAGTCGAGGGCGGGCCCGACCGGCATGAGGCTTGGGGCGACCTAACCGAACTTCTCGGTCGGACTTGGCCGCATGAGCGTGGCGCGCATCTGAAGATCGCGCGGCTTGCGATCGATACCGGCTACGAGGCCCCGGCGGTCTATGGCTGGTCACGGGCCCAAGGCTTTGCGCAGGTGGCGCCCGTGAAAGGCGTGGAAGGGTTCAATCGCGCCAGCCCGGTGTCGGGCCCGACTTATGTGGACGCGACCGAAGGCGGCAAACGTCTGCGGCGTGGCGCGCGCCTCTGGACCGTGGCGGTGTCGACATTCAAGGCAGAGACATATCGCTTCCTTCGGCTTGAACGACCAACCGAGGAAGAACGTGCTGACGGCGCGGTCTTCTCGCCCGGCACGGTCCACTTGCCGCACTGGGTCGAGAACGAATGGCTGAAGCAGTTCGTCGCCGAGCAACTGGTCACCGTGCGCACCAAGCGCGGCTTCGCCCGGCTGGAATGGCAGAAGCTGCGCGAACGCAACGAGGCGCTGGACTGCCGGGTCTATGCGCGAGCCGCTGCCTGGATCGCGGGCGCGGATCGTTGGACCGACGAGAAATGGCGCGACCTCGAGGATCAGCTTGGGGTCGCCGACGCCTCTGCGGATCCCGCGGGGCAGATCAACAGGCAAGCGCAGACGTCGCAAGGCAAACGCCAATCCGACTGGCTCGGACGGCGCGGAGGATGGTTTTGATGACCGATTGGACGGAATCCGAATTGTCCGCGCTGCGCCGGGCCTATGCCAGCGGCACGACCCGGGTCAGCTATGATGGCAAATCCGTCGACTACGGCTCAGCCGAGGATTTACTGGCGCGCATCTGTACCATCGAACGCGCTATCGCGGGGACGACAAGGCCACTGCCGATCGCCGGTCTTGCGGGCTTCTCGCGCGGGGATCGCTGATGTCAGCCAACTGGTTTGATCATGCGATTGCCACGGTGGCCCCGCGTACTGCGGCCCGCCGTGTTCTCGCCAGGCAAGCGTTCGAGACGCTGACGCGGGGCTATGATGGCGCGGGCAAAGGGCGGCGGACCGAAGGCTGGCGCGCGCCGGGCACCTCGGCCGACACCGAGGTCGGCGTGGCCGGGGCGCTGCTGCGCGACCGGATGCGCGATCTGGTCCGCAACAATCCGCATGCGGCCAAGGCCGTGGCAGTGCTGGTGAACAACATCGTCGGCGCGGGCATCATGCCAAGGGCGGCGAGCGGCAACGACAAACTGGACCGGAAGGTCGATGCGCTCTTCGCGCAATGGTCGGACACGGCCGACGCCGATGGCCAGCTCGACTTCTACGGTCTGCAAACGCTGATCTGCCGCGAGATGGTCGAGGCAGGCGAGGTACTCGTACGCCGCCGCCTGCGCCGATCTTCGGACGGACTGCCGGTGCCGCTGCAATTGCAGGTGCTGGAGGCCGACTTCCTCGACGCCACGAAATCCGGCGCGCTCGGCGCGGATCGCCTGGTACAAGGGATCGAGTTCGACCCGGTCGGAAAGCGCCGGGCCTATTGGCTGCACGCCGAACACCCAGGCGACGCCTATGGCGCCTTGCAGAATGGACTTCAAAGCCGCCCGGTCCCTGCGACCGAGATCGCCCATGTGTATGAAAAGCAGCGCACGCAGGCTCGCGGTGTTCCTTGGGGCGCGCCGGTGATCCGGTCCTTGCGCGATCTCGACGACTATGAGGTTGCCGAACTGGTCCGAAAGAAAACCGAGGCCTGCGTGACCGCCATCGTCTTCGGCGATGACGAGGCGCAGCAGGGCATCGCGCCCTCTGTGGTCGATGCCGATGGCAACCGGGTCGAGCAGTTCGAACCGGGCCTTATCGCCTATGCGCGCGGCGGCAAGGATATCCGCTTCAACCAGCCGTCGGCCACCGGCGGCTACGGCGAATACAAGCGCGCCAGCCTGCACACGATCTCGGCCGGGTTCCGGGTGCCCTACGAATTGCTGACCGGGGATCTCAGCCAGGTGAACTATTCCTCGATCCGCGCCGGGCTTGTGGAGTTCCGCCGTCAGATCGACGCAGTGCAGTGGCAGCTGTTCATCCCGATGTTCTGCGCCCCGGTGTGGCGCTGGTTCACCGAAGCTGCATGGGCGGCGGGGCAGATCCCCACGCCGGATGTACCGGTCGAATGGTCGCCGCCGAAGTTCGAGGCGGTCGATCCGCAAAAGGACGCGATGGCCAACCTGCTGTCGATCCGATCCGGCACCATGACGCTGGCCGAGGTGATTGCCCGCCAGGGGCGCAACCCCGATGCGGTGCTTTCCGAGATCGCCGCGACCAACGCCAAGCTCGATGCACTTGGGCTGGTGCTCGACAGCGACCCGCGCCGCGTCACCAAGACCGGTAGCGCCCAAACAAGCGATCCGGCGAATGACCCCGTCGACGACGACCCGGCCAATGACCCGGCGAGCGATCCGGATGACGATCCCGATACGGACCCGGCGCGGCCCGACCCCGACCAACAGGACTGACCAACATGGACACGATGATCGAACTACCGGCCCTGCGCCGGTCGGCGGAGCTTACGCCGAACTCAGCCGATACCGAAGCCCGCACCGTCGAGGTGATCTGGTCGGCGGGGGCGCGCGTTCGCCGGTCGACCCTGTTCGGAGAGCCCTATGACGAGGAGCTCAGCCTCGATCCAACCCATGTGCGGCTGGATCGTCTGAACGCGGGCGCGCCGTTTCTGAAGGTGCACGAGGTCGACACGCTGGATGCCGTGATCGGCTCGGTCGTGCCGGGGTCTGCCCGCATCGAAAACGGTCGTGGCGTCGCGCAGGTCCGGATTTCTGAGCGCGCTGACGTCGAACCAATCTGGCGCGACATCCAAGCGGGCCACATCCGTGCGGTCTCCATCGGCTACCAGGTTCACCGTTTCGAGGTCTCGAAACCCGAAGCGGCCCGAGAGCTTTGGCGCGCGGTGGACTGGACACCCTTCGAGGTGTCCGCCGTGCCCGTTGGCGCGGACCCCGCCGCAGGCTTCCGCGCCCAATCCCCACTTCACGACTGCGTCCTCCATCGCCGGGACGTCCCATCCACCAACACAGGAGCCATCCCGATGACGGACAAATCCAATGCCCCGGCCGATGCGGCCAAAGACCAGCCCAGCGACGCCAATGCTGCCGAGGACACCACCATGACTGAACCGAATGCGGCTGTGGCCGAGCCGAAGGACGCTGCCGCCCAGACACGCGCGCAGCCGAAGCCGCAGAAGGCCGACACTGCCGCAGCACCCGATACCGAAGCTGTCGCGACCCGCGCTCGCGAGACGGAGCGTGACCGGGTGTCCACGATCTATGATCTTGCGGGCCGTCTGAACCTCGAGCGCAGCTTTGCTGAGGATCTGGTGAAGCGCGGAACGGATATCGGTGAGGCCCGGCGTCTGATCCTCGATCAGGTTGCTGCCAAATCCGAGGAAACCCGCACCTTCAGCCAGGTGTCGATCCCGTTGGGTGGCCGTGACGAGCAGATCACCCGCCGGGATGCCGTCGCGAATGCGCTGCTGCACCGCTACAGCCCGACACTCTTCACTCTGGAAGATGCCGCCCGCCAGTATCGCGGCATGACGCTCATGGAACTGGCGCGTGAAAGTCTTGGAAATGCGGGCGTGAACACGCGCGGTCTGTCTCGTGACGAGGTTGCGACGCGGGCGCTGCATTCGACGTCCGACTTCCCCGAGATCCTGTCGGCGGTCACCAACAAAACCCTGCGGCAGGCCTACGATGCCTATCCCCGGACCTTCATGCTGTTCTGCCGCCAGGTGCTGGCCACCGACTTCAAGGCGATGCACCGGGTGCAGCTCGGCGAAGCGCCGCAGCTTCTGGAGGTCGGTGAGAGCGGCGAGTTCAAGCGCGGCACGCTCGGCGAGAGCAAGGAGAGCTACAAGGTCAAGACCTATGGCCGGGTGGTCGCGATCACCCGCCAGACGCTGATCAATGATGATCTGGACGCCTTCACCCGCATCCCGGCAATGTACGGCAACTCCATTGCGCAGCTGGAATCGGACGTGGTCTGGGGTATCATCACCGCCAACCCGGCCATGGCCGATGGCAACGCCCTGTTCCACACCAACCACAAGAACCTCGCAGGGACCGGCGCAGCGCTGGCGGTCGATGCCGTGGGCGCGGCCCGTGCGGCGATGGCCAAGCAGACTGGTCTCGACAAGAAGACGGTGCTGAACGTGCGGCCTGCCTTCCTGATCGTGCCCGCATCGCTCGAACTGAAGGCCGAGCAGATGGTCGCCCAGAACCTGGTGCCCGCAGCGACGTCCAACGTCGTGCCGCAATCGATCCGTACGCTCGCGCCGATCAGCGAGCCCCGGCTTGATGCTGCCAGCGAGACCGCTTGGTATCTGGCGGCCAGTCCGAACCAGATCGACACCATCGAGTACGCTTATCTCGAGGGTCAGCAGGGTGCCTATATCGAGACCCGCAACGGCTTCGACGTCGACGGCGTCGAGATCAAGTGCCGCCTCGACTTCGGTGCAAAGGCCATCGATTGGCGCGGACTCTACAAGAACCCGGGCGCATAAACCGGGCCATCGCTGAAATCTCACCTCTGACGGGCGGTCCAATCGGGCCGCCCGTTCCTGTTTGCAAAGGATCCCGCAATGAAAAACTACGTCCAACCCGGCAACACCATCACCCTGACCGCGCCCTATGCTGTGACATCCGGCGACGGCCTGCTTGTTGGCTCCATTTTCGGCGTGGCCGCCGGGGATGCCGCTAATGCCGAAACGGTCGAGGCCGCGCTCGTCGGCATTTTCGATCTGAAAAAGGTCGCGTCCCAAGCCTGGTCGGCGGGCGACAAGGTCTATTGGGACAACACAAATAAGGAAGCCACCAAGACCGCCACGGCGAATACGCTGATCGGCGTGGCCGTTGAGGCTGTTGCGGGCGGCGCGGGCGATGTTATCGGCCGGGTGCGCCTGAACGCGAGCTTCTGATGACGGTGTTTGCCGCGATTCTGGATGCGCTGTTCGCGGATCCCAATATCGGGCGAGAGGCGGTCTACACCTCCGACGGCGGCGCGCCCGTGCTGGTGCGCGTCGTCTCCAGGCAGGCTAATGCCATCACCGACTTCGGCGACGCGCGGCTCTGGTCGGAAACGACCCGGGTCGACCTGCGCGTCGCGGAGGTTCCGGCCCCGCGTCCGGGTGACCGCTTGGAAATGGACGGCGATGCCTTCCTCATTCAGGGCGAGCCTGTCCGCGATCGCGAGCGGCTGGTCTGGACCGTGGATTTGCGCGCGGCATGAAGCTCAAGCTCGACATCGATCCGGATATTGTGGCCATGATGGCAGCGGAGGTCGCGGCGGGCGAACGCGCGGTGACTGCCGCCATGCGCGAGGCCGGGACCGGGCTCAAGACTGCCTGGCGCACGCAGATCACAGGCGCGGGACTCGGACGGCGGCTCGCCAACTCGATCCGCAACCAGAACTTCCCGAGGTCCGGCGAAAGCCTGGATGCGGCTGCGTTGGTCTGGTCCAAGGCACCGGTGATCGTGGGAGCCCACGACACCGGCCCGTTGATCCGCTCGAAGGACGGGTTTTGGCTGGCGATCCCGCTGCCCGCCGCAGGCAAGTCCACCCGCGGCGGTCGGATTACCCCCGGAGAATGGGAACGACGGCGCGGGCTGCGCCTGCGCTTCGTTTATCGTCGAACGGGTCCGAGTTTGTTGGTGGCGGAGGGACGGCTGAACACGAGAGGTCAGGCGGTGATGTCGCGCTCAAAGACCGGGCGCGGCAAGGTCACCGTGCCCATCTTCCTGCTGGTCCCGCAGGTCAAATTGCCGAAGCGGCTTGACCTCGACCGCGACGCTGAGCGGGCGCTGGATAGCGTTCCGGGGCTGATCGTGGCGAATTGGGTGGAGGGAAGAATTTAGCGCTGCCTTTTCATGATGTCAGACGTGTATCCGCGCTTTAACTTTTTCGATTTTGAGAAGTATCCGATTTCAGTGTCGAACAAATCTGAAACTCGAGAAAGATTATCTTTCAGTGTTTTGTGGCTGATCGCGGTGTCCTTGATTGTAAACATTAAGTGATAAAGGGCGGGCCAAAACACCGCAGCTGTCGTGAAGGGGATATCCTCTCTCGGTCCGACCACTGAGTAACACTCAGTTTTCGGGATAATCTCCTTCGCCATGTCCTCATGAACCATGGAGCATGCAGAGAGAAACAATCGTCTGCCCTTCAGATGTGGGGCGAGAATCTCTGCGAGTTCGTCGTAGTCGATCTCTTCTTGGTTGGTCGTACACATTCCTTCGGGTTCGGCATGCGCAGAAATATGCAGATACCGGTAGTTTGATTTGCCAAACTCGAGAGCCGCTTGCTCGAACTGTTCCCTCGTTCGCACATAGGAATAAATAGGGCTTTTCCCGTGAAGACGCAGCACGTGCGAAACAACGCTGCCTTCAAAGCGGCCATTTCCCTCGTCGTCTGGATCTAGGCCGTGTTGACAAAAGGGATTTCCACCGGGCGCTGATCGTGATTCAAGCTGGTATCTGCAATGGAGAACAAC
>NZ_JBMPIX010000035.1:0-36243 GCF_049341065.1 Pacificoceanicola algae
GCAAGCAGCGCGGACGGCGCTGCGGTCGAAACCTGAATGCTGGTAGACTGTGATATTCCCCAGAGGGAACTCGAGCAGGGCAAGCGCGTCCGCGAACTTCAGCGCTCCCTTCACGGTCGATTGACTGATCCCATGCAGATCTGTGAAGGCCCAGGTCGATGTGCATGGATCGACGTAGGTCATCCATGTCTCGATAGAGTTGTCGGGTCGGACGCCGGCCACCCCGATCTGGCAAATGCTGGCGCGGTCATGATTGGCCGTTTCGACGTCCAGCGCCACGAACCGAAAAGGGCCCGAGGGAAACGCGTTGCTTGTCGCGCTGCTCCTTCTTAGAAAACTCAACATCATAATTTCCTTTCCCGGTGTCACGGCACGCAATCATTCGAGTCGCCGAAGCGTCCCAAACCTTCGATGCTATCCTGAACCTCAGTCAGGGCTTCAGGAAACTCCTCCCGATCCTGCCTTGCGAAGAAAAAGGGCTGACCGGGCGTTCGAAAGGGCGTCTTGTACTCCTTCGAGCTCTTCCGGTGCGGTTTGAAATGAACCCCGCAACCGGGGCTGCGGCCGCATTTCGTCCTGAGCTTCCGGGTTATATCGATCGCCGCTCGCGTCTCGGGCGCAGCGAGCTTTATTGGTTTTGTCAATTATTACCGACAACACCCGTTTTCCTGCGGGAATTCAACACTTCCTCGGTCGATGGCGTCGGCAGATCGAAATAGTCAAGCGTCCCGGCATAACCGTTCCCGCCCATGCGTCCAAGTGCGTCGAGTTTCTCGTGGTCGGAGTAGAAGGTGTGTGGGTCGATGATGTCCTTGCGAATATGCGCCCGCACGATCCGCCCGAGAATGATCTCCCGCGCGGAACTGACTTCGATGCCCAGATAGCGCTCGCATTCGAAGGCCACCGGCGCTTCGGCGATACGTGGGCAGGCCACCCGGTCGCCGCGTGTTGCGGTCAGTCCCGCCATCTCCAGTTCATCGACCTCCGGCGCGAAGCCTGCGGCCGTGACCGACATGGCCTCCGCGTTGGCTCGGTCCACGATATTGACGGTGAAGCATTCGGTCATGCGAATATTGTAGGCTGTGTCCTTGAAGCTGCGATCCGGCTTGTTTTCGACGCCCAAGGCGAGGATCGGCGGATCCGCAGACAGGCAATTGAAGAAGGAATAGGGCGCGGCATTGACGATTCCGTCGGGTGAAATCGTGGTGACCCAAGCAATCGGGCGCGGAACGATGGTGCCGATCATCACCTTGTAGGCCTCGCGCGCAGTGAGATCGCAAAAATCGAATGCGTGGTAGTCGGCTTTTGGGGTCATGACGCCAACTCCTTGCCATAGTGTGAGAGAATGGATTGGATACTATCTGGCTCGGATGCAAGCTCGGCTCGACCTGCGACTGCGTCCAGGTGGTGCTCCATGATCTCAATGGCGCGGGCAGCGTTTCCGGCCCGGATCGCTTCGATGACTTGCGAATGCTCATCTACCGCGCAATCCGAGGAATGGCTGCGCGCGTAGAGCGACATGATCAACGAACAGCGCAGCACGACCTCGGATACATAGCGGGTCAGGACCGGGTTGCCCGTCAGTTCGGCCAGCAACACGTGGAACTCTCCGGCAAGGCGGATGGAAACCGGGCCATCCTTGCCTTTCACGGCCTCTTCCTGGCGCACATGGGCCTGCAAGCGATCGAAACCATTGCTCGGCATACGCTCGCACAGAAGACGAATCACGTCATTTTCCAGACAGCGGCGCGCTTCAAAAACATGCTGGGCCTCATCGCGCGAGGGTTCGGCAACAAACGCGCCGCGGTTTCGTCGGGTCACCACCAGCCCCTCATGCTCAAGCCGGACGAGCGCGTGGCGTACAATGGTGCGCGAAACGCCGAATTGCTCGCCCACCGTGTCTTCGGGCAGGCGCATGCCGGGTTTCAGGGCCTGTTCGATGATCGCCTTGCGCAGCAGATCGTGCACTGCGTCTGTCAGCGTGGTTTTGGGTTCACTCATTGTCGGGTCTGCCTATCAATTTCGCACAATTCCTATCGCATACAGTTGTGATCGTCAATTGGATACAATTTACTTGATGTGTAATGTACGATGTGCCACCCAAGATGCATCGTATCCAATTTTAGCGATTCTGTAGTGCAATCCACTTGAAAGAGGATCAGACCATGAAACTACGCCACCTTATGCTTGCAACGGCGGCAGTTGCCGCTTTGTCAGGCACCGCCCAGGCGGAAAACGTGCTGAAATGGGGGGCCAACCGCGATATCGGGTCGCTCGACCCGTATTCCTTCGGCGACAGCTTCACGATCAACGTGCTGAACCACGTCTATGAAGGGCTGGTGCGCTACAACAAGGACCTGAAGATCGAGCCGGCGCTGGCGGAAAGCTGGGAGATCCTCGACGACCAGATCACCTGGCGCTTCAAGCTGCGCGAGGGTGTGACTTTTCACAACGGCAACCCCTTCACCGCCGAGGATGTTGTCGCCTCGCTCACGCGGGTCAGTGATGAGACCTCCCCGCTCAAGGGCAATCTGCCGGCCTATGTCAGTTCCAAGGTTGTCGATGACCTGACCGTCGATATCACGCTGAACGGCACCTATCCGTTGCTGCTCAACGATCTGACCAATATCCATATCTTCGACAAGGAATGGATGACCGACAACGACACCTTGATGCCGACCGATGTGGGCGCTGGCACCGAAGGCTATGCCACCTACAACGCGAACGGGACCGGACCGTTCATCGTCGAAAGCCGTCAGCCCGATGCGAAGACCGTATTCGTCGTCAATCCCGACTGGTGGGACGAGCCACAGCACAATCTCGACAAGATCGAGCTGTTGCCGGTGAACTCGGCTGCGACCCGCGTGGCCGCACTGCTTTCGGGCGAGATCAGCTTTACCAACGACGCCCCGGTGCAGGACTTGCCGCGCTTGGTCGCGGCCCCGAATGTCGAGGTCCTGGAAGGCGTCGATCTGCGCACCGTGATGATCGGCTTTCCCTTCCGCGACACCCTGACAACGGGTGAGCCCAATCCGTTCAAGAACAAAGTCGCGCGCGAAGCCCTGTACAAGGCGATCGACCTCGACCTGATCCACCAGAAGATCATGCGCGGCAAATCCCGCATTGCCGGTGCCACGATCGCGCCGCCGATCCCCGGCTATGTCGAGGCGCTGGACGAATTGCCGGGCTTCGATCCCGACGCGTCCAAGGCTTTGTTGACTGAGGCGGGCGTGCCCGAAGGGCTTGAGTTCGAATTCAACTGCCTCAGCGACGGGCTGGTGAACGAAGAGCAGTTCTGTCAGGCCATCGCCTCGATGTGGAGCCGGATCGGTCTTTCACCCAAGCTCGACGTGGCGCCGCGCGCGGTGCAATCGCCGAAGCGGACGAATGCCAATACCGACGTCTACACCTTGGGCTGGGCCACGCTGCCGCTGCTCGACAGCTATTCGCCGCTGTTGCAGATCTTCCACTCCAAGGACGGCAATGCGGGCGTGTTCAACTGGGGTGGCTGGTCCTACCCGGAGCTGGATTCGCTGATCGACGCGGCGGGCAAGGAGCTTGACCTCGACACGCGGCTGTCGCTGCAGACCGAGGCGCTGCAGATCGTCAAGGACGAGATGATCATGATCCCGCTGCACCAGCAGCCCATGGCCTGGGCGGTGACGGATGACGTGTCCGAAATGCCGCTCTTCCCGGATGCAAAGCCGCGGCTGTGGTTCGCACGCATGGGCGACGGTTCCTGACTCCCTTGCCGGGCCGCTCCAGCGGGGTGGTCCGGCACAGAATCCCGCCGCATAACATCGGAGACTGGCATGATTGCCTTCCTTCTCAAACGCACCGCCAATGCGGTCTTCGTCATGCTGGCGGTGGCTCTTCTGGCCTTCGTGATCTTCCGCTTCTTCGGTGATCCTGTCGAAATGATGGTGAACGAACAGGCCACGCTGCAGGATCGCATCGAACTGCGCGAACGACTGGGCCTAAACGACGGTTTCGTCACCCAGTACACGCGCTTCGTGACCAACGCAGTGCAGGGTGATTTCGGCATCTCTTATCGCAACCAACAAGATGTGATGGTGCTGATCAAGGAGCGCTTTCCCGCAACCTTCGAACTGGTTCTGGTTGCAACGGTGATCTCGCTTGTCATAGGCATTCCCGCCGGAGTGATCACGGCGGTCTATCGCGACAGCCGGTTGGCCAACATGCTGCAACTCGGGTCGATCGTGGGCGTGTCCCTTCCCAGTTTCGTGGTCGGCATCCTGCTGATCCTCGCCTTCTCGGTCTCTCTTGGCTGGTTGCCGGCTTTTGGGCGGGGCGAGACGGTGGATATCGGCTGGTGGTCGACCGGATTGCTGACGCCTTCTGGTCGCGCTGCGCTGATCTTGCCTGCCATCTCGCTGTCGACGTTCCAAGTCACGCTCGTGATGCGGCTGGTGCGCGCCGAAATGCTCGAAACCCTGCGTGCCGACTACATCAAATTCGCCCGCGCCCGAGGCGTGCCGTCGCGCCGGGTGCAGTGGCGTCACGCGCTGCGCAACTGCCTGATGCCGGTGATTACGTTGACGGGAATGCAAATCGGGAATCTGATCGCCTTTGCGCTGGTGACCGAGACGGTCTTTCAATGGCCGGGCATGGGCATGCTGTTCATTCAGGCGGTGACCTTTGTCGATCTGCCGGTGATGGCCGCCTACCTGCTGATCGTCTCCTTCATCTTCGTCGCCCTGAACACCCTTGTCGACATCACCTATGCCTGGGTCGACCCGCGCTTGCGCGATGACACGGCCCACGGCGATGGCTGAACCGGAGACCGATATGGACAAGACTGCCTCGATGCCCACCGACACCGCCTTGCCGCCGCCACGCCCCTCGCGGCTGACCCGGCTGCGGGAAAGTGACCTGTGGTATTCCTTCCGCGCGCACCCTTCGGCGATCTTTGCCGTGGCGCTGTTGGCGCTGGTTGCGGTGACCGCCTTTCTGGCGCCACTGCTCGCGCCCCAGAATCCTTATGACCTTGCCTCTCTGGTGCTTTGGAATTCCGAGATCCCGCCAATCTGGGATGCAGCTGGCCAATGGCCCTATGTACTCGGAACCGATACGCAGGGGCGCGACATCCTGTCGGCCGTGCTCTATGGATCGCGTATCTCGCTGATTATCGGGTTTTCCTCGGTCATGCTGGCGCTTGTGGTGGGCCTGTCTCTGGGCCTGATTGCGGGCTACTTTGGCGGCTGGATCGACAATGTGATCATGCGGGTCGGAGATGTGCTCCTGTCGATGCCCTTCATCCTGATCGCCATCCTGATCACCGCCATCGCCAGCGCCTCGCTGCCAACGGGCCTCAAGGACGTGCTGGCCGCGCCGATCCTGATCTTTGCCATCGCCGTGCCGTCCTGGGTGCAATATGCCCGAACGGTGCGGGCGTCGGCCATGGTCGAGGCAAAAAAGGAATATGTGCAGGCCGCGCGCCTGATCCGGGTGAAATCCTGGCGCATCATGCTGCATCACATCCTACCCAACTGCCTGACGCCGATCATGGTGGCGGCAACGCTGAACTTCGGCCTTGCGATCCTGTCGGAAGCGACGCTGTCCTTTCTCGGTGTGGGCATGCCGCCGGATCAACCCTCGCTTGGCACGCTGATCCGTATCGGCAACCAGTATCTGTTTTCGGGGCTATGGTGGATCGTGGTCTTTCCGTCGATCCAGCTTTGCCTGATCGTGCTGTCGGTCAACATGATCGGCGACTGGCTGCGCGACGCACTCAACCCCAAACTGCGGTGAACAAAGTGACCTCAACGACTCTCAAGAACGTGCGCCCGATGGGCGGCCCCGCCACAGACCTGCATATCGTCGACGGCATATTCGTGGCCGAGGCCCCAGAGGCGGCCGACGTGATCGACGGCGGCGGGCGCATCCTGATCCCCGGCATGATCGAGGCGCACACCCATCTCGACAAATCTCTGCTGGGCTTGCCTTGGTACCGCAACGAGGTCGGCCCGCGCCTGATCGACAAGATCAACAACGAACGCGAGGTCAAGGTCTCGCTGGGCCTCGACCCACAGGTGCAAAGCGAACGCCATGCCATCCTCGCCATGTCGCACGGCTGCACCCATATCCGCAGCCATGTCGACGTGGACACTCACCACGGGCTGGCCGGGATAGAGGGCGTCATGGCCACCCGAGACAAGCTGGCCGGGATGGTGGATATCCAGATCGTGGCCTTTCCGCAGTCCGGCATGATGACCCGCCCCGGCACCGCCGAGCTGATGGACGAAGCGCTGGCGATGGGCGCGGATCTGGTGGGCGGCATCGACCCTTGCGGGATGGAGCACGATCCCAAGGGCCATCTCGACACGGTCTTTGCGCTGGCCGAGAAGCACGGCAAGCCGGTGGACATCCATCTGCACGAACGTGACTCGCTTGGGTGGTTCTCTATGGAGGAAATCATCGACCGGACCGTGGCCTTGGGCATGCAGGGCAAGGTGGCGATTTCCCATGCATTCTGCCTTGGCGCGATGGACCGGGCCTACGTGGCTGGCCTTCAGGACAAGCTGGCGCAGTATCGCATTCACATCCTGACGACCGCTCCCGCCTCGGCCCCGGTGCCGCTGGTCAAGGAGCTGAAGGCGCACGGCATTCTTGCTGGCGCAGGTTGTGACGGCATCCGCGACACATGGGGCCCCTATGGCAATTCGGACATGCTGGAAAAGGCGATGCATATCGGCATGCGCAACAACCTGCGCCGCGATGACGAGATGGAACTCGCGCTCGACATTTGCACCTTTGGCGGGGCGGCGATCATGGAGGTCGAAGGCTACGGGCTGGAGATCGGCTGTCGTGCCGATTGTCTGTTGGTCGAGGGCGAAACACTGGCCGAGGCCATCGTCACCCACGCTCCGCGCAAGCTGGTGCTGAAGGGCGGCACGGTCATCGCGCGCGACGGCGCCTGCGTGATCGAGGCACCGTGATGAAGGGCCGGACGCTGCTTTCGGCCCGTTGGGTCATTGGTCATCGGAACGACCGACACGTGGTTTATGAGAACGGCGTCGTGGTGATCGAGGGCTGTGACGTGCTGCATGTCGGCGCCTCCTTCGAGGGCGAGGTGGCGCAGCGTATCGACTATGGAGAGGCGGTGATCTCGCCCGGGTTCGTCGATCTCGACGCGCTCTCGGATCTCGACACCACGATCCTCGGGTATGACAATGGCCCTGCCTGGAAAAAGGGGCGTGTCTGGCCGGAAACCTATGTCGCGCGCGGCCCCTACGAGATGTACACGCCCGAGGAATTGGCCTTTCAGAAACGTCATGCCTTTGCGCAGCTGATCCGCAACGGCATCACCACGGCACTGCCGATTGCCTCGCTGTTCTATCGCGCTTGGGGCGAGACGGTGGCGGAGTTTGAAGCCGCAGCCGAAGCCGCAAAGGAGCTTGGGCTGCGGGTCTATCTCGGCCCTGCCTATCGCACCGGCGGGCAGGTCACGGACACGGCGGGCACCATTCGCGCGGTCTATGACGAGGCGCGCGGGTTGGCAGGGCTGGCAGAGGCCGCCGCCTTCGCACAGCGCATCGACGGCACCGCCGGGGGCCGTATCCGCGCCATGTTCGCCCCCGACCGGATCGAGACCTGTACCGAGACACTTTTGCGCCGCACGGCCGAGATTGCCTCGGGCATGGGCGCGCCTGTTCGTCAGCATTGCAGCCAGTCGCCGGTCGAGTTGCGGTTGGTGCGCGAACAGCATGAGTGCACCTCGATCGAATGGCTTCACCGCATCGGTGCGTTGCAGGCAAACTGGATGCTGCCCCATGGCACCCAAGCGACCGAGGCGGAATTCGATTTGATTGGCGGAGCAGGGGCCACGCTGGTGCATTGCCCGTTGGTCGCAGCGCGCCATGGCGGGGTGCTGAACAGCTTTCCCAAGGTTCGGGGCAGGGGGATCAATATCGGGCTGGGCACCGACACCCACCCCGCCGACATGATCCTGAACATGCAGATTGGCATGATGACCGCGCGGCTGTCGGACGGCATGGACTCGATACGCTCCGAGGACATGTTTGACGCCGCGACGCTGGGCGGCGCGAAGGCGCTGAACCGGGTGGATCTGGGTCGGCTCGCCCCCGGCGCCAAGGCGGATATCGCCGTAATCGACCTGCGCCACACCTTGCAGACGCCGGACCCGGTCCAGACGCTGATGACCTCGGTCTCGGGGCGTGACATGCGCGATGTCTGGATCGACGGACGGCGGGTGATGGCCGATGGCGTGATCCCCGGTATCGACGAGACCGCAGATGCCGCCCGCGCGCAGACCCAGTTCGACGGGCTGATCGCAAAATACCCGGACCGGACCGCGGGCCACCCGCCGGTGTCCGAGATATTCACCCCAAGCTACGAGAGGCCCACGCCATGAACGATGTCGTTCTGGACGTGCAAAACCTGCGCGTCGAATTTCCCACCCGCAAGGGCGTGCTGGTCGCCGTCGACGATATCTCCTTGCAGATCCGCCGCGGTGAAATCCTTGGCGTCGTGGGGGAATCCGGAGCAGGCAAATCCATGACCGGCATGTCGATCCTCGGCCTGCTGGAGCCGCCGGGGCGGATCGCCGCTGGCAGCATCCACCTGTCCGGCGACCGGATCGACGACCTCGACGATCGCGCCATGCAGGCCGTGCGCGGCCGCCGGATCGGCGCGATCTTTCAGGACCCGCTGACCTCGCTCAACCCGCTGTTCCGCGTGGGCGATCAACTGGTCGAAACCATCCGCCTGCACACCGATTTGGATAAGCGCCAAGCCCGCGACCGCGCCAAGGACCTGATGCGCGAGGTGGGCATACCGGCGGTCGAGGAACGGATCGACAGTTATCCGCACCAGTTCTCAGGTGGGATGCGGCAGCGGATCGTCATCGCGCTGGCGCTTTGTGCCGAGCCCGAACTGATCGTGGCGGATGAGCCGACCACCGCGCTGGATGTCTCGATTCAGGCGCAGATCACGGCGCTGCTGAAACGCCTGTGTCGTGAACGGGGCACGGCGGTGATGCTGGTCACGCATGATATGGGTGTGATCGCGGAAACCGCCGACCGGGTCGCGGTGATGTATGCAGGGCGGCTGGCTGAAATCGGCAAGGTCGAGGACGTGGTCCGCCGCCCACAGCACCCTTATACGATCGGGCTCATGGGCTCTATCCCGTCTTTGCGCAAGGACGTGGAAGAATTACAAATGATCCCCGGCGCGATGCCGCGGCTGAACGCCATTCCGCCGGGCTGCGCCTTCAACCCCCGCTGCACGCAGGCCGGGCCACGGTGCCGCGCCGAGGTGCCCCGAATCCCCGGCGGCCACAGCACCGGGGCCGCCTGTTGGCTGGCCCAGACCGGAACCGTCGAAAAGGGAGAAGCCGCATGACCCTGCGCCCCGATGCCATTCTCGAAGTGGACGCCCTCGAACGCCGCTTTGACGTGTCCGCCCCGTGGCTCAACCGCTTGATCGAGCGCAAGCCGCGTCGCACCCTGCGCGCTGTCGATGGCGTCGATTTCATCATCCGCCGCGGTCAGACACTGGCTCTGGTCGGGGAAAGCGGTTGCGGCAAGAGCACCATCGCCAAGCTGGTCACAGGGCTGCATGCGCCCTCGGGTGGCAATATCCGGTTCCACGGCGACCGCGACCGGCTTCAGATGATCTTTCAGGACCCCTTTGCCAGCCTGAACCCGCGTTGGCGCGTGGCCCGGATCATCGCCGAACCGCTGCGCACCCTTCGGCCCGACACGCCCGAGGCCGAGGTCTCTGCCCGTGTCGACGAATTGCTGCGCACTGTTGGCCTTGCTCCTGCCGACGGGTTGAAATTCCCGCACGAGTTCTCCGGCGGGCAGCGGCAGCGGATCTCCATCGCCCGGGCCCTTGCCGGTGAGCCCGAGTTTCTGGTCTGCGACGAGCCCACCTCGGCATTGGACGTGTCCGTGCAGGCACAGGTTCTTAACCTGATGAAACGCTTGCAGAAGGAGATGGAGCTTACTTACCTTTTCATCAGCCACGACCTGAGCGTCGTGCGGCACATGGCAGATGTCATCGCGGTGATGTACCTGGGTC
Organism: Pacificoceanicola algae; assembly: GCF_049341065.1. Taxonomy (NCBI): domain Bacteria; kingdom Pseudomonadati; phylum Pseudomonadota; class Alphaproteobacteria; order Rhodobacterales; family Roseobacteraceae; genus Pacificoceanicola; species Pacificoceanicola algae. The sequence continues at coordinate 10,066 of NZ_JBMPIX010000035.1, forward strand.
GCATCGTCGAAATCCAGCCGACAGCGGATTTGTTCGCCAACCCATTGCACCCCTACACCCGTCTGCTGCTGGAAACGATCCCGGACCTCGAAGCGCCCAAACGCGACCGCGCCCCGATGGGCGGAGAGGTGCCCTCGCCGGTGTCGCCGCCGACGGGGTGCAGCTTTCATCCTCGCTGCCCGCTGGCCTTCGACCGGTGCAAGCAGGAACGCCCTGAACGTCGGGCGCATGTTCACAACCGCCGCGTTGCCTGTTTCGCGGCCGAAGAAGGAGGCACCGATGTACGATGAAACGTTTTTGCGCCGCGCCATCGAGATCTCGGCGCAGGCCGTTGGAATCCCCGGCACCGAGCCATTTGGCGCGGTCATCGTCAAAGATGGCAAGATTGTTGGAGAGGGGATCAATCGGTCCGTGATGAACCATGATCCGACTTCGCATGGTGAGACCGAGGCGATCCGCGATGCCTGTCGAAAACTTGGCACGGTCGATCTGCGCGGCTGCGCACTTTATTCCAGCTGCGAGCCATGCGCGCTCTGCGTGGCGGCGATGAACATCGCCGGAATTGCCACGCTGTATTACGCAGCCGATATGGCACAGGCAGGAGACGCCCTTGGCGATCTGCCCGAGGCGGCGCGTTTTCCGGTGGATGTTGATCGTTTGGCGCATGAATGTGGTCACGCGGTCTCGGAGCGTTTCATGCCGTCCGAACAGCATCTGGATGCAGATGCGACCGAAGTTCTGCACAATTGGGCCAGTCATGCCCGTTCACGGCTCTGATCACGCGATTGCGTTTCTTGGCATTGCTATCCAATTGAGGGGATGAGCGAAGGCTTCATGTTGGCTAATTGCTTCAGCGTTCGCCCAGTTGTCAGCACGATATGCACCGCGTCCGGGAGAAACACGTGCGTCCCTCCAAGTATCCTGGTCGCCCTTTTTGTTGTAGAAAGGGCTCTCAAAAAAACGGCATCGAACCGCGACGGTTTCAGATAGGCTCCCGCTTACAGGTGCCGGACCGTCGAGGGCGGCCTCATCGCCGCGAGTTGGGATGAAGACAGCAATGAACGAATTTACTTGGCAAAATGGGCATCATGAGCGCAGGTTCGATACCCCTTTGGGCACGCTGCACCCGCTGAGGGCGGGCGGCGATTTCCCGGGTTTCATGGAGGTCTTGCCGGCGTCCAAACAAGCCTTGATCGCAGTGGCTCAGGCAGACTGGATCGCTATCGTGTCGCCCCGGCGGAGAGATGTGTCAACGGCGGGGAAATGTCCGACCATGTGGCGGCACAAGCCCCAGCCATAGTGCATTTTGCATCGCAGATGATGTTTTTTGGGAAAAAAAGTCCAGGTGTGGCAAGGCCGAACCGCTCGGCCTGGATCCGCGGCCGGGCAGCAAGGCGGCGGTGCTTGGGCTGGACTTCGCGACCCGGCGGCGCAACCGCATGAATGGCGCTGTCACTGCCGCGGCAGAGGACGTCTTGTCGATCGCCGTCGAACAGAGCTTCGGCAACTGCCCGAAATACATCTGGACCCGCGATATCCGCCCGCCTGCCGCGCCATTGCCGCTCGCTGAAGGCACACGCATTGCATTCGGCGAAGCGGCAGCGGGGCGGATCATCTCTTCAGCGGACACGTTCTTCATCGCGACCTATGAGAAAGGCGGTGCGGATGTGTCTCACCGCGGAGGGATGCCCGGCGTCCTCCGCCAGAATGCGTACGGCTCGCTTTCCTTTCCGGATTATGCAGGCAACCGTTACTACAACACGTTTGGCAACATCGAAGTTAGCGGTCGCGCCGGGCTGTTCATTCTGGATTTTGCCAGTGGCGAGGCAATCTTGCTGACTGGCTAGGCCGGGATCGATTGGTCCCCGGCCCGGGCCGCGGAGTTCTGGTGCGCCCAGCATGCGTTGCCTCGCGGCGCCTTCGCCATGAACTAAGTGCGTAACCCAACGTATCCCCTGCTGCTGTCAGAGGTTTCGCGCCTCGGGTAGACACAAACGCCGGTTCGGCGGTCTGCATCGCTGCATGCTCTCGCAACCGCCGTGCGTTGCGGCAAGCTGAGGAGTTCATCTTCCGGCAGGAAAGGAATCCCGCCATGGAAATCACGACAGAAGGATTGCATCTAGGCAAGGGGGTATTCTTAGGTTCACGGCATTGCGGCCGGCGGTACTGTTGTCTTCAATCGTTCGACCCTGTGAAACGTGGAAAGATGAATGCTGTCGATGCGGAGGCGATTGGGCTCATATCTGTTTGGCGGCTCGCCTGACCCAATCGGCGAATGTCTTAACGCCGTGCTTGTTGCGCGACAGCGGATTGAGTACAAGGCAATAGGCAAATCCGCGCAGCTCAGGACCAGGGATTTGCCGGTAGCGGCCTGATTGCAGACCGTCATCGACTAGCGCGCTGCTGGACAAAAGCAGCCCCAGACCCTGATCCAGCGCGTTAAAAGCCGCACTTTCATCGCTGAAACGGGTAATGCGGTCCGACGGGAACGGTTCCCCGGCTTCCTTGAACCATTCTTCCCAGGTCGGGCCGCCCATGTCGGGATTACGCCAGCGGAAGCCCAACAGCCGGTTGTCCTGCAAGCCGGTTTCCGGGCGGTCAGCCAGACTGACAGGGATGTAGCGATCCGAAAACAAAATCTCAGCTTCCTCATTCACTGAGGCCTGGGGGCCATATCGGATCGCCAGGTCCAGCCGGTCAACCCGCAAGTCCAGAACGTCGTCATCGGTTTCGACCTCAACCCTGATCTCGCCGTGCTTGTCGAAAAAATCTGGCAGGCGCGGAACCAGCCAGCGTTCCGCAAAGGCATATGTGGTTGTGACCCGGACCAGCGATTGCTCGACGTCCTTGTCGAGCATTGCGAAGGCTTCGCCCAAAATATCAAAAGCCGTCTGCAACTTGGGGAACAACTCTTGCCCGGCTGGAGTGAGGGCGATCTGACGGGGGCGGCGCTCTATCACTTGGAATCCAAGGTAGGCTTCCAAATGTCTGATCTGGTGGCTGATGGCGGTGGAGGTGACGCTCAGCTCTTCCGCAGCCTCGGCAAAACTGAGCCTTCGGGCGACCGCTTCGAAGGCTCGAATTGCGTTTAACGGCGGCAGTTTACGCATGGCGGCGACCAATTGCGCAAAGAAATCTCAGCAGGGCCTGACGAATGGTCATTTGTTTTTTGGCCTTCTCTTTCTGAAGCTTGTGGAATGAAAAGGGAGGGAAAAATGACACACAATATTATCACCACCCGGCGGCGGTTGATCAAGGGGGGGCTTGCGGTCGCGGCCGCCACCGCCACCCCGGCCGTCCTGCGCGCACAGGGCCGCCGCGACTTGTCGATGCTCACCTGGGCAGGCCATGCCGACCCCGACGTGATCGGCGCGTTCGAGGAGACGCACAACGTTCGCATCCGCGCCAAGGAATATGTCGGCGGCGACCAGATGCTCGCGCAAATGGCGCAGTCTCCGACCGGAACCTACGATGTAATCCTGTCGGATGCGGAATACGTCGTGCAATTGCAGCAAGCAGGCTTCATTGAACCGCTGACGCCTGAGGACTACCCGTTCGACGACTTCTTTCCGGAGTTTCAGAATTTCCGCGGCCACTGGTTCGAGGGTCGGCCCTATGCGGTCTTCCTGAGGTTCGGTTTCCTCGGGCTGTCTCATAACCGCACCGCGATGAGCGAGGCGGAAGCCCGCAGCTATCGCTCCATGTGGGATCCGCAGCACGAGGGACGCATCGGCCATTTCGACTGGCATCTGCCCAACTTGGGCGCGTTGAGTCTCCTCAATGGCAACGCATCGCCGTTTGACCTTGGTGAGGCGCACTGGGCGGAACTGACCGAGACGATGATGTCGCTCCGGCCTCAGGTGCGCGGTTTCTATGATTACGGCGGGATGCTGTCCGCGCTGCGTTCTGGCGAGGTTGCCGCAATCCCCGGCATCGGCGACTGGATCACCGGCGTGCTGGCCCGCGATGGTGCGGATGTCACCACGACCATCCCCGAGGAAGGTGGCCTGCAATGGACCGAGTCGCTGTCGATCGGCGCGCAGTCAGAAAACCAGGATCTGGCCCGGAAATTCATCCAATACATGCTGTCGCCTGAAGGGCAGGTGAAGACCGCCACGCTCAAGGCTTATCCGGCGATGATCCCGACGCGGGCGGGCTGGGCTCGGCTGAATGATGAACTGCCGGGAGAGGCGCAGCGCCAGAACATGGTGCTGAACGGTCCCAATGCACTTGATGAGATCCGCGCCGGGCGCATCCGGCTGCGGGAGCTTCCGGTACAGCAATCTCTGGAAACCTGGAACGACGCCTGGACGCGTTACAAAAACGCCTGATGTCCGGTCCGGCCCCGGCGCAACCATCGGGGCCGCAGCCCTATCGGAGATATCGACATGACTTCCCCTACTTTCCCGGCCCACACTTCGGGGCGCCGGTTCCACTTCCTCTTTAACCGTGCTTGGCAAGCGCTTTGGGTCCTGCCGCTGCCTGTCTGGCTGCTGCTGTTTTTTGCAGTGCCGCTTGGCTTGCTGGTGGCGATTTCTTTCTGGTCCGTGGTGAACTACCGGCTGACGCCAGACGCCACGCTGTCGGCCTGGCGTTATGTTCTAGGCCTCGATTTCCTCTGGGCCAGTTTCTGGCGCAGCTACGGGCTATCGATGGCCAGTGCTGTTGCGATTTCGCTGCTGGCCTTTCCGGCCTCCTACGCGATGGCCTTTTTAGCAGCCCCGCGCCAGCGGCTGATTCTGCTGGGGTTTGCGATTGCGCCGTTTTTCACAAGCTATCTCGTCCGCATCTATTCCTGGCAGGTCTTCCTGACAGAAGGCGGCGTGATCTCCTCCATCGTTCAGGCGTTCGGTGGCAAGGGGGAAAGCCTTCTCAACACCTATTTCGCGCTGTTTCTCGGCCATGCAACGCTGGCGCTGCCGGTGGTCCTGATTCTGCAGACCATCGCCCTTGCCAATGTGGACCGGACCGGGATTTCGGCTGCCGCCAACCTTGGCGCGCGTCCCGGAGCCATCCTGTTCCGCGTTATCCTGCCCGCAGCCCGGCCCGGGCTGACGCTGGGGCTGCTGTTTGCCTTCCTGCTGTCCTATGCCGAGTTCGTCAGCGCCTCCTATCTGGGCGGCGGCACCTTCCAAACCCTGCCGATCCTCGTGACGGACCTTGTTCGGGCCGGTCAGCAATGGCCGCGCGCCGCCGTGGTGTCGCTGCTAATGATCGCCAGTCTGCTGGTCACAGCCTTTGTAACCGTCCTCTGGGCCTACCGCGAGAAAGGATAAGCCATGCCTCCGCATCTGAAACACTCCTTGCCAAAAGCATTCTGGGTTGCCGGACTCGCTTTGGTTTTCCTGCTGCTCTACGCACCGATCCTGTCGGCGGTCCTGTTTTCCTTCAGCGCCGACCGCTTCCCAAGCCTCAGCATGTCCGGGTTCAGCACCAAATGGTATACGCAGGTCCTGACCGACCGCGCCATGCTAGAGGCCCTCAGGAACAGCCTGACGGTTGCCGGGATCACCGCGCTGATCGCCACAGCCCTGGGATTTGCCGCAGCCTATGCGGACTATCGTTTCCGGTTCTTTGGCCAGAAAGCCGTGCTGGCGCTGGCCTTGCTGCCGCCGACGGTGCCGCTGGTCATCCTCGGTCTGGCGATGCTGGCTTTCTTCTCCCGCATCGGCATTGCCGGTACGCTTGCGGCCGTAGTTGCCGCGCATGTCGTAATTGCCGCGCCCTTTGCGATGGCGGTCTGCCGTCTGCGGCTGGCGCAACTGGATGAGACGCTGGAAACCGCAGCCCAGAACCTCGGTGCGCTGCCGCATTCCGCGCTCGCCCGCATCGTGCTACCGCATACGTTGCCCGCCATCCTCGCCGCCTTCCTGATCACCTTTGCCGTGTCATTCGACGAGTATGTGATCGCCTGGTTCACGGGTGGCTTGAACCAGACCATTCCCGTTGCCGTTCTGACCACGCTTCAGGGGCAGGTCGACCCGACCATCCACGTCATCGGCACATTGAGTTTTTCCGTCACCCTGACGCTGGTTCTGATCGCGCTTGCCGTGGTCCTGCGCCAGAGCAGCGGCGCCATGTCCAAGGAGGAGACATCATGACCAACACACATCTGAAACTGGACGGGCTTGCCAAGTCCTATGGTAACTTCATCGCCGTTGAAGAGTTTTCGCTGGATATTTCCGAAGGGGAGTTCATCGCAATCATGGGGCCGTCCGGCTGTGGCAAGACCACGAGCCTGCGCATGCTTGCCGGTCTTGAAACCGCAGACCGCGGTGAGATCACCCTTGCGGGCAACCGGATCGACCAACTGCCGGTCTGGGAGCGGGAAACCCCCATGGTCTGGCAAAGCCTAGCGCTGTTCCCCTTCATGACCGTGCGGGAAAACGTCGAGTTCGGACTAAAGATGCGCGGCGTTGCTGGGGCAGAGCGCCGCCGCCGTGCCGACGACTGGCTGGAGCGGTTGGGCATTTCCACCTACGCAGACCGCAATGTCGCGCGTCTGTCTGGCGGTCAGCGCCAGCGCGTTGCCCTCGCCCGCAGCCTGGTGTTGGAACCCAAAGTGCTGCTCTTGGACGAGCCGCTTTCGGCACTGGACGCTCATATGGCAATTAAGATGCAGGGCGAACTGAAGAAGCTCCAGCGCGAGCTCGGCATCACCTTTGTCTATGTCACCCACAGCCATTCAGAGGCCTTTTCGCTCGCCGACCGGGTTGTCATCATGAACGCCGGCAGGGTGGAGCAAATTGGCAGCCCGCAGGACATCTTCCTGCGGCCCCGCAGCAAATTTGTTGCGCAGTTTGTCGGTGGGATCAGCCTGCTGGAAGGAAAGGTTTCGGGCAGGGAGTACAGCAAACGCTTCCTGGACACACGCGACGGCAAAGTCCGGCTTTCCCACAGCAGCGGGCTGGCCGAAGGCGCAGCCGCGGATCTGGCCGTACGGGCGGACAGAATCTCCGTGACGGTCGAGCCGGGCTGGGGCGAAAACGAAATCGCCTGCACTCTGATCTCTGAGGAGTTTGCCGGAGCGGTTGTCAATTTGCATCTTGAAACCGCGTCAGGTCACAACCTCGTGGCACAACTCCAACAGCGTGACCTGGAGCAGTTGGACGCAAGCATCGGCACGCGGGTCTATGCGTCCTGGCACTCCGACGACGGCTTTCTTCTGGAGAGTGCGCGACAATCGGGGCCGGGTCCAAAGGTGAGGGCTGCATGAGGTCTGTTCTCGACAATACCATGGAGGCTCTACTTCGAGCCGGTCGGGAAGGGGAGGTTTTTCTGTCCCTGTTGCCGGACCGTGCCCGCGCGGAAGCGCGTCAAAGCGATGGTCGCACCGAAAGATTGGGCCCCCTCGATGGGAGCACGGTCTCTTGGAAGGATATGATCGCGATCAAGGACGTTACGGCAACCTCCGGATCCCTGCTCATGCGGGACGATGCGCCCGCCTGCGCGGATGCGGAAGTTGTACGGCGGGCCAGCCAAGCCGGTTTGGTCAGCATCGGCGTCACCAATCAATCCGAACTGGCGTTCTCGGGGATCGGGTACAATCCGCACCACGGAACACCGATGATAGAGGGGCGGGTACCGGGGGGCTCGTCCTCAGGGGCTGCGGCCTCTGTCGCGCGTGGGATCACCCGATTGGCGGTCGGTACCGATACTGCGGGCTCTTGCCGGGTGCCTGCGGCGTTTCAGGGCGTGGTGGGCTTTCGGCCCACGCGCGGACGGTATCCGATGAGCGGTGTGATGCCACTCGCGCCCAGCTATGACACGGTTGGCAGCTTTGCTCGTTCGGTTGCCGATATCATCGAGCTGGATGCCATTCTGTCCGGCGATGCAGCCAGCCCGGACGCGGTCGGCCGTCTTTCGGTTGCCATCGACGTGCTCGACGGGGGCGGTGTTGCCGCGCCGGTCTCCCAGCGCTGCAAGGAGGCGGTGACAGCTCTCGAACAGGCGGGCGTCGTGATGGAGCACTCCAGACAGTCGCCTTTGGATGAGGCGCTGGCGCTGATCCGTGCGAGCGGCTGGCCGGGCGCCATTGAGGCGGTCGAAACCTACGGGCACCTGCTCGAAACCGAGAACGCTCATCACCTTGACCCCTTTGTCGCGGCGCGGCTGCGTGCGTCGGCCTGTCTGGACCTCGACAAGATCGCGCGCGTCAAACAGGGCGCCAGAGCGTTGCACGAAACCGTCCAGGCCTCCGATACCATCTACCTCCTGCCGACGGTTGCCATCGAAGCCCCGCACCTGGCGCCTCTGCTGGAAGATCCCGAAACCTTTGCCACAACAAATACAGCGGCTCTACGCCTGACCATGCCAGCGAGCCTGCTGGATTTGCCCGCCATTTCTCTGCCAGCCGGGAAAACGGACGCGGGCTGCTGGGTGGGATTGCAGTTGGTCGGTCCGCCAGACAGTGACCGAACTCTGCTTGCCACTGCGGCAATGGTCGAAAACCTGCTGATGCAAAAGGAAACCCTGACATGATCCGTAACCCGATCCAATGGCCAAACGGTGCCCGCTGTGCCTGTGCGATCACGTTTGACGTGGATGCCGACAGCCTGATCCACATCGCCCGGCCGGACGACGGGCACCGTCGCCTCTACCCGATCAGCATGGGCCGCTATGGCCCGAATTCCGGTGTGCCGCGTATTCTTGAAACCTACCGGCGGTTGGGGCTCAAACAGTCCTTTTTCATGCCCGGCTGGGTGATGGAACAATACCCCGAAACGGTCGAGGCGATCCTCGCTGGCGGGCATGAGATCGGTCACCATGGGTATCTGCACGAAGACCCTGCGGAACAGAGCACTGAGGAACAGACCTTTTGGTTTCAGCGGGCGCTTGAGGTTCACCGCCAAATGACCGGCAGCACCCCGCGCGGCTATCGCGCCCCGGTCTATAATGTTACCCCCGAGGTGCTGTCGCTCGCGGTGAAGCATGGGTTGACCTATGAAAGCTCGATGATGGCGGACGATCTGCCCTATCGGATCGACACCGCATCCGGGTCTCTGTTCGAATTGCCGGTGCATTGGGGCAGCGATGACTGGCCGCCTTTCGCTCATTTCGACGAGATCGGCTACAAGATGCCGGTGATGTCGCCGCACCGCGGGTTGGAGGCCTCCTTTGAGGAGTTTGAGGCGCAATACGAGGCCGGCGGGCTCTGGATCGGGATATGGCACCCCTTCCTGACCGGGCGGCTGGCCCGCTGGCGGGTGGTGGAGCGGTGGCTAGAAGAGGTGCTGTCGCGAGGCGATGTCTGGTTCGCACCGCTGGAAGAGATCGCCGCCTACGCCGCAAGCCAGGAGGCCGAAGGGGCCTGGCAGCCGCATCGTGAGCCCGCAGCCCCCTACACTCATCCCGTCCTGATGGAGAAATAATGATGGATAACCTCAATACCCCGTTTGATGCCGCACAGCCCGACGGTGAAAACCCGAGCGCACATCAGACGCTTGCAGAGGATGGCCGCCTCAGCCCCAACACCACCTACACCATTCCCGCCCGTCAGGGCCGGGCGATGCGCGTGAAAAAGGGGGAGCTGCTGTCGGTTATCAACCGCGACGGCAGCCAGATCGGCGATTTCTGGGCCTTTGCCGAAGGTGACTGCAACGAATATCTGTCGATGGAGCACCTGCGCCCGACGCTGCAGCGTGTCTCGCCGCGCCCCGGCGACGCGCTGGTGACCAACCGGCGGCGCCCTATCCTGACACTGGTTGAGGACACCTCGCCCGGCGTTCACGACACGCTTGTCGCGTCCTGCGATATTCACCGGTATGCCCAACTTGGACATCACGGTTATCACGACAATTGCACCGACAACCTGCGCATGGCGCTGGGGGCAATCGGCTTACGTCCGGCATCAGTGCCTTGCCCGCTGAACCTCTGGATGAACACGCCTGTCGTCGAAGGTGGCGCGATGGAGTGGCGGCCCCCTGTCTCGACCAAAGGGGATCGTGTGCTGTTCCGCGCTGAAATGGATGCTGTGGTGGTGATTTCCTGCTGCCCGATGGACCTTCTGCCGATCAATGGCTCAGATGCGCAGCCGCGGGCGCTGGAAGTCCTGCTACAGCGGGAGCCCGAGTGAACCTGACTGCAAAAAGACTTGGCGGCGCAGATTTCGATCCGCGCCACCTAGCTTTACAGTTTCAAAGGTTTGTTTCAGGCCGCTCGGGCCGCCCCACCAGCCAGTTTCACGGCCAGGTTACTGGTGCGGGCCTCTGCCGATTCAACCGACGCCTCGTGACGCTCGTCTTTGAATTCCTGATATTCGATCGCGATCGTCTCGATATCCGCCTGCGCTACGCCGAAGTAATGCGAACAAGCCGCCAGAGCCGGGTCAAGCGCGTTGAGATGGGCACGCACACCACCTGGGGCAAAGCCGAATTCTCCACGCGACGACAGCACCACCAGCCGTTTTCCCGACAGGATCGGCTCGATCGGCGTGTCGCCTCGGGCAAGGTCAAAGGAAAAGGTCCGACCGATCCGCGCGATGTGGTCGATCCAGCCTTTCAGCGCGGTCGGCATTCCGTAGTTGTACATCGGCGCGCCCAGAACGACGATATCCGCCGCGATCACCTCATCGACCAACTCGTCGGACAGCGCCAGACGCTCGTGCATCCACGGCTCGCGTTCGTCGGACGGGGTAAAGGCTGCATGGATGAATTTATGGTCGATCGCAGGAATCGGGTTCATGCCGACATCCCGGGTGATCACTTTCGTGTCCGGTGCTTGAGCCAGAAAGTTTTGGGTGAACAGCCCGGTCAGATGACGTGTGAGGGAGCGTTCTTCAAGCTGGGCGCTTGCATCGATTCGCAACAAAGTGAGCATGGGCAATCTCCTGAGTTTATGCACTGCGCATTGTGCCTACCAAGCGGCCGACCCTCTGGCGAAGGCGAATTTTTCATGGCCAGGATGAATGAAATTCACCTTGGCTCCACCCCGAACGGAAAGGATTGAACCGATGCGGCGCCTGCCTCCACTCCACGCGCTACGTGCTTTTGAAGCCGCCGCCCGGCATCTGCATTTCGCCCGAGCCGCGGCCGAGCTTCACCTGACGCCAACCGCGATCAGCCACCAGATCCGCCAGCTGGAAGAGATCCTGGAGGTGAAACTCTTCCACCGCTATCCGCGCCCAATCCGACTGTCGGCAGAAGGCGCGGCCTTGTACCCGGTGCTGCGCGAGAGTTTCGACCGCATGAGCAGTGCCATTGCAGGGATTTCGCAGCTGGATACGGACCGCCCGCTGACGGTTTCCGTCACGGTGGCCTTCGCCAGTCTCTGGCTCATGCGGCGCCTGCCCGCGTTGCGCAGTCAGACCGGGCTGAACCTGAAGGTCGAGGCCGACAACCGGCCGGTAGACCTGTCCGGTAGCGATGTCGACTTTGCGGTTCGCTACGCAGTCCAGGCGCAGCCCGAAGATCATTGGATGCCGCTGTTCGAAGACAGCCTGATCCCGCTCTGCGCGCCGGAACTGCTGCACCGGACTCCGATCAAAGATGACGCCGGCATTTTGCGCCTGCCGCTGATCCAGTACCGCTGGAATTGCGGCGCGGAAGCGTCGCCCAGCTGGCAGCGCTGGTCTCACGCAGCCGGGCTCGGGGCTGCGGTGCCGGAGATCACACAGCACTTTTCCGAGGAAATCAATGCCATTGACTCGGCGCTTGCAGGTCAGGGCGTGGTACTGGCTTCCAGCGTGTTGGCTGGCGCCGCTGTTGCAGCCGGGCACCTAGTGCGCCTGTCTGACGCGGTTTTGCCCGGCAGAACTTTTTGGGCGGTCAGCCGCAGCGATCATCCGCGTTTTGCCGAAGTGGAGCACTTTGCTTCATGGGCGCGTGCTTCCGGGTAGCCGCTGCACGCGCGTAATTCCTGAATATCCTGTGGTACAGACTGCTCCGAGGCTTCTGTTTGCGCAGCTGCAGCAAATGTCTTCTTTAACGGGCCGCAGTGCAGCACTTCGAATAGATGGCAGAGGTCCGGTTAGAGCCGGTCTTTCTCGCGGAATTTCGATGCGGCTGCGAAATGCAGCAACTGCTCGCTCGGTAAAAAGGGCTCGAAACGAACCTGCGGCCGCGCAGCGGACAAGATCGCCTGGCGCCGTCGGCGTTCGCGGCCCATACGGATGTGCCGGCTGCTGTTCGCAAATGATTTCTGGCACGATTTCGGAAGTCGCTCATATGTATCCGGCCTGTTGATCGGCACGCGGGTCGTGGCCTTGTTGGGGTTGCAAAAGCGCCGTGGTCTCATTACCGGCAAGGTCCATAGTGGCCGAATGGGCCGTCAGACTCTGGGGGCGTAGTTGTTCCGTTCCATGCTTTCTGTCAGGCGCGAACTCCTTTGGGTCGCTTCGACTTAAATGCCGATGGCGACCTCGTCTCGTGGCGCATCAAACGCCGTTTTGTATCTCAGTATGCTCCAGGCCATTCGGGCCAGTTTGTTGGGCAGCGCGACCGCCAGTTTGTTTCGGTTCATCCGTTCTGCAGCTTTGGTCAGCCATTCTCCAAAGCTGAAGTCCGGCCAACGGTTGGTTCGCATCAAGATCACCTTGGCGGCCTGAACGAAGAGCATTCGCAGGTATCGGCTGCTGCGTTTGGTGGTGCGCCCGAGGACCGTTCGTCCGCCCGTACTGCACTGCCTCGGCACCAAACCAAACCACGCGGCGAAGTCACGGCCTCGACCGAATTCCTCTCCCGCCCCAATGGCAGCAACCATTGCCGTCTAGATCATTGGCCCGACGCCGGGGATCGTCATGACGTTCACGCAATTCTCTTCGGTGCGGCTGATTTGTTCGATTTCTTTCGAAACGGTGTCGATACGGTCGTCCAACCACAGCCAATCTCCACACAAACCGATCAAGATCATCCGCATGCGTGGTGATATCTCGTCCTTGCGCTCTTCCAGGATCGTCTCGAATGAGTTCTTCAAAGCCCGCAAACCCTTGCACACCGCAATGCCTTGCTCGATCACAAAGGCCCGGATCTGGTTGATCGTCGCTGTCCGGCGTGACACCAGACCCGACCGCACCCGATGGAGGCCCTGCAAGTCGAGCTGGTCCTGGCTCTTCTCGGGCACGATCGGCAGATCTCGGACGGAGCGCCGCCTCCGCGATGGCTTCGGCGTCATTGTAATCGTTCGTCGGGAAAACGATTCACTGGATCGTTTTCTTTTCCTCCTCACTTTGCCTCTTGATGAACGGCTTCACATAGATTGCAGGTTCCGGGGCTCAAAGCCCATCTTGCGAAGCGTCCGGCTCACAAAATGAGCGCCGAGGTACGTCTCCATGCCGACGACGCAACGGGGCAGCTTCTCAAACGTCGCAGCCAACGCCTGCCGCTTGATCTGTTTGCGCATCACCACCTGCCCGTCAGGGTCGAATGCCACGACGTGGAAAGTGCCTTTCCGTTATCGATTCCAACTGACATCAGCTGGTCAATCTCACTCTTCGCCATGCTGCTTCTCCTATCTGCAGGTGAAATTGCCCAAGCCTAACCTGCTGGGTGAGGCAGCCGGTACATCCCATTCGCGGGCATCCAGAACCCAATCGCGGTGCTGCGCACCAAAGCCCGCATAGCTGACGTTTACTGCCACCGTAACAGCGGCCGCGCCAGATCACATCATCAGCCGATCCACCTTGCGACGGGATTCTTCCTGCAGGCGTTGCTTCATCAGCGCGCGTTCAGCGCGGCTGTGGGCATGAGTTGACGGCGACTGACGGGCGCGCGCTGTCATGAGCTTCCCCAACGCCTGAGCAACGAAGAAAGGAAAGGCCAGCGCGGCCGAGAGCAGGCTGTGTTGCTGCGGGGCGGTGATTTGGCGGATGGTGCGGGTCTCAGACATGTCGGTCATGGTATGGCTCCTTACGGTGTGCTTGTTTTCCTGTGACCCAAACTACCCACCCAATGCACCGCCCGCGTCGGGAGCCCTCCCCATTTTTGCGCTTTGGCATTCCCTATTTTTTCGGCCATTGTCGATCCGGGCTGCCATAGGGGACGGCCCCCATAGGGAGATGGCATCGTGGATATCCCTATCCTTGAACGCGACGGGGCGCTTGAGCAACTGGGCAGCCTGGCCAATGCCGCAGCCGATGGGGCAGGTCACACCGTTTTCGTCACCGGCGAGGCAGGCGCGGGCAAGACCACGCTGCTGCGCGCCTTCGAAGAGCGAATGACAGGGGCCCGATCCTTGCGCGGCGCATGCGAGGATCTGTCGATCCCTGAACCTCTTGGACCACTGCGAGACCTGGCCCTCGATGCCGGGGTTGATCTGGATGCGCTGTGGCGGAACGAGGGGGACAGGCTGTCTGTCTTCCTGAAGCTGCTCGGCTCCATCGAAGGCGCCGACGGCATGGCGCTGCTGCTGATCGAGGACCTGCACTGGGCCGACGAGGCAACACTGGATTTCGTGCGTTTCGCCGCACGGCGTCTGCGTACGCGGCCCATCCTGATGATCGTGACCGCGCGCGACGACGAGACAGAGGGCCGCCCGCAATTGCGCCGCGCCATGGATGGGGTCGCCGCCGCGGATGCGACGCGGATCGCCTTGCAGCCACTCTCCGCCGAGGCGGTCGGCCGTCTTGCGGTGGGTAGCGGGCAGGCCCCGGACGAGGTGCACCGGATCACCGGGGGCAATCCCTTCTACGTGACCGAACTTTTGCGCGGCGGCAAGGATGACGCCTTGCGGAGCGTGCAGGACACGGTCCTGAATCGGCTGGGCCGCCTGCCGCCCGAGAGCAGGCAGGTGCTGGAGGCCGTGTCGATCTTTCCGCGGCGTGCGGAACGTGACTGGGCGCTGGATCTGGCCGGGGTCGCGGATGAGGCGCTCGATCCTGCCATCGAAAGCGGGTTGATCCAGGAGGACGACATCTTTCTGACCTACCGGCACGAGATCGCCCGGCTGGCTGTAGAAACCGCCCTCAAACCCACGCGGCGCCGCCGTCTCAACGCGGCGTTGCTGGGAAGGATGCAGACGGATGCGCAGGTGCCGAACGCACGGCAGATGCACCATGCACGCGCCGCCGGCGACAGTGCGCAGATCGCCCGCCTTGCTCCCTTGGCCGGGCGTGAAGCGATGGCTGCCGGCGCCAACCGGCAGGCCGCCGACTACCTGTCCATCGCGGTCGAGCTTGCGGATCCGCAGGATGAAGAAACACTGGCCACGCTGCTCTTTGAGGCCGGCGAGGCCTGTCGCCTTGTCAGCCGGTTGTGGGATGCAATGGGTCATTTCGAGCGCGCGGTTGACGTCGCCGGGACCAATACCACACTTAAAGGCCGCATCCTGCAGCGCTTGTCGCGCGTGAAGTGGACCGCAGGTCAAAAGGCACAGGCCCGGACGTTGGGGGACCGGGCGATCGCCCTGCAGGAGGGGGCGGATACCGATGAACTGGCGATGGCGCTGGCCAGCCGCGCGCAGATCGCCATGTCCGATTACGAGATGGAAGCCAGCCTTCCGGTCGCGCAACGCGCGCTTGAAATGGCGCAGCGACTGGGCCGAAAAGACATCGTCAGTCACGCGCTCAGCACGCTGTCGCTGGCCACCCTGTTCGACAGTGCGGAGCAGAACGCGCTTTACACCGAAAGCATAGAGGCGGCGAAAGCCGCACGCAGCCCGATCAACCTGACACGGAACCTGTCGAATGGTGGCGTGGTCAACTGGTATGGCCTGAAGTTTGGGGAGGCGCTCGACCTTTTCGACAGAGCAATCGCCACGGCCTATGAGACGGACACGATCGAACAAGTGGATTTCCACCAAGGTTTTCGCGTGCATGTGCTGGATCGGCTCGGATGCCCTCGCGACCGCGCAAGACATCCTGTCCAAGCCGCTGGAACAATCCTCACCAGCGATCATGATGCGGCTGACCGCGTCGCGGATTGCCATGCGGCGCGGTGACAGCGACGGCGGAGAGTTTCTGGACGAGATCGAAGCCCTGATGGGCACCGAGGAAGACGGTCGCCACATCTGCGATGTTGCCTGTCTGATCGCCGAACGCGCCTGGCTGGGGCTGGATGACAAGGACAGCGCGCAAGCCCGGATGGACGAAGCGCTCGCGCTGCCGCTCAACCCGATGCTCAAGGAGGAATTCCTGGACTGGCAGCGGCGGATCGACCCGGCCCGGCTGCCCGGCGGGTTGAGCGGGTTGCATGATCCGTACCGGGCGTCCATGGCAGGAGACTGGGCTGCAGCGGCCGCGCATTGGCTGCAGTCGGGCGATCCCTATCGCGAGGCGCTGGCCTTGGCTGAAGGCGATGCGGACGCCGTAGCCCGCGCGCTTCCGATCCTCGATCGCCTTGGCGCGGCGCGCGTGCGTGAAGCCGTGTTGGGCCGGGCGCGCGATCGTGGGTTGAGTATCGACGCCCCCACCAAACCACGCGCGACAACCCTCGCAAACCCGGCCGGTCTGACGAAACGGCAGATGCAGGTGCTGGACTTGCTGGGCGAAGGCCTGTCAAACGCCGCCATCGCGGACCGGTTGTTTGTCTCGGCCAAGACCGTCGACCACCATGTCTCGGCCATCCTCGGCAAGCTCGAAGTCGCCTCGCGCGGCGAAGCCGCAGCACTTGCCCGCAAGGAAGGCTGGGTCTGACGCAACCTTACGATCCCGACCGGCCCGATCCTGACATTCGAACTACCTGCCCACGCGGCAGGGCGGCGTCGTGATAGCGGCCGTCGGCTATGGGGCGCAGCATCGTCATCCCTGTGATGATCAGTTGTTCGGACAAAGCGGGCGCATGCAACCCTACCCCGAACCATGCATCAGATGATTGACCGCCGCCCGGTCTGCCTCAGAACTGTCATGCGCCCAAGATCTGAACGCCTTGACCTTGGGCAAGGACCATTTTTCGGTCCCTCCGATCAGGCATATGCCACCCAGCGGTGACCTGGACACCATGTCCGGAAACGGTGCGATCAGCGTGCCGGCCTCGAGCTCCTCTCGACACAGCACGAGATCCGCCATAACGACGCCGATGCCCATGACAGCCGCCTTTGTCGCGATATCGATGTTGGGAAAGTCCTGACCGACGGCCGGATCGATCTCGACCTCAGGAAAATCATTTGCCCAGCTGTTCCAGTCAGTGTGGCTTCTGGTTTCATGCAACAGCTCGCACGCCGCGAGTGCCTCAGGCGATGTGAGCGACACCTCTTTCAGATATCCTGGCGCGCCAGCAGGGGTAAGCAGGACCGGAAAGAGGATCTGTGTCTCCAACGGTTTTGGTCGGTTCGGCCAGTTCGCGACCGAAAAGCCGATATCGGACTCGACAGGATCGAAGCCGCCGTCGCCCAAAAAATCCGTCGTCAACCGCACCTGCAACTCGGGATGACGTCTCCGGAAATCCTCCAGTCGCGGAAGGAGCCACCGGATCGAAGTACCAGGAGGACAGATGATCCTCAGTTCCGAGGCATCGGAGGAAAGCCGCTCCGTCTCCCTGTGGATCAGGGCGAAAGCCTCGGACAGGACCGGTTGAAGCTGCCGACCGGCCGTTGTCAGCCGGACCCCTTGTGCCATACGGACAAAAAGCTGAACGCCCAGATGTTCCTCAAGCAATTTGACATGTCGGCTGATTGCGCCGCGCGTGACGTTGAGCTCTTCGCTCGCACCGATGAACCCGCCGTGTCGCGCGGCGGCTTCAAATGCCTTGAGGGCGTTGAGGGGCGGCATCCGTTTCATGGCAAAGGATCAGCTTTCATCACCCTATGGGCTCAATAACTTGGTTTGCGGCGCGCACCGGCGAAACGGTATCACAAACGGAGAGCAATGAAAGAGGCCGTTAATGCAGACGCAATTCCTAGCCTCCGATCCTGAGACCTTGGCCAATGCCGCGTTCTTCCATAGGATCGGAAAAATTATCTCTCGGCGCAGGCCGCGGTCGTCCAGCGACCGCCTGCTTGAAGAGCTTGAGCGACTGGCACTGCTCTCACCTCACCTTCTGAGCGACATCGGATTCAGGCGCGATGCTGCCTCGGGGCCAGACACGAAAGTGTGGCGCAGCGGAGAGTTTCAGGTCGTGGTAGCGAGGTCCGCAAGGACGGTCTTCGCATCAACAGCCTGATGGCCTCGGGCCATCTGCGCAACACGGGAGGTTCGCGATGACGTTTGATGCCAACACCTTCAAGGTTTCGACAAAGGCTCAGTGGAATGCCGTCGCCGATCGATGGAACGCGTGGGGGGCGCTCCTCGACACCTGGCTCGGGCCTGCGACCGAGAGGCTTCTGGATATGTGCGAGGTCAAGAGCGGCTCCGCGGTCCTGCACGTTGCCGGCGGTTTCGGACAGGATGCGATGCAAAGTGCCCGGCGTGTCGGGCCGACGGGTCGCGTCCTGTCCACCGATTTCTCGGACGAAGTCACACGGATCGTCGCGCGGAACTTCGAAGCCTCCGGCCTGTCTCATGTGTCGGCCACGGTAATGGACGGAGAGGCCATCGAAGTGAACGGTGATCCCTTCGACGTCGTTCTTTCCCGTGTGGGCCTGATCTTCTTTCCCGACCAGCTGGGGTCGGTGCGCAGCCAGATGGCGGCATTGAAACCCGGCGGACGGGTCGGCGCCCTGGTCTACGCGACGCCGGAAGAATGTCGGTTCTTCTCGGACCCGGTCGGACTAATCCGCAGACACGCAGGTCTGCCTGCGCCTGCCCCCGGCATGCCGGGGCCTTTCAGTCTGAGCCAGCCCGGCGCAATCGCGAGCCTCTTCGAGAAAGCCGGGCTGCAAGACATCCAGAGCCGGAAGATCGATGCGCCGGTCGTGCTTGAGCGCGCACGCGAATGCCTCCGCTTCGAACAGGAGAGCTTCGGAGCCCTGCATCAGATGCTGAGCAATCTGGACGAGGATGCCAGGACAGCAGCCTGGAAAGACGTAGAAGCCGCCCTTGAACACTTTGAGACGGAAAAGGGATTCGTTGGACCATGCGTGATGATCGCTGCTGTGGGCAGAAAAGGTGAATGAGGTCCTACGGGCGATCACGCAAGGCGATTTGCAAGTGCACAAAAACACGGACGACATGCCAAGCAGTCCGCGTGTTGTCCGCTTTGGGCGCTGTGCCGATGCTGCTCATCATGACCGCCTTGCCTCAAAATAAGCGAAGAAGGCGCCCGCGATACACGGGGCTATTCAATCCGAGCTCCCGGCCCAAAGTCGCCGTCCGCCGGGGACATTAGATGCTACGTTGCGGCCCGTCGAAGTAGGCATTCGCGGCTTCCGCAAAATCAGGCGGTCTGCGCATGACGCATCGCGGTTTTTTTCAGGACTTCTGTTGTCGTCCCTTTGGCTGATGCAGCAAGAGCCCGCTGAAGCGAAACCTTCTTGCAGCTGAACAGCAATCTTTGCCAACGCGATCATTGGAGACAATGCCAAGACTTCGAGCATTCATTTCGTTGTCGGTTGAACCCGATGTGCTGCTCGAATGAAACCCTTGGCCCCGCCATGAACTCGTGAGTTGTCTCCAATGGCGTTGCGAAATGCGGCTATGCCCAGAAATTCTCGTGAACTTTGGCCTGTCGCGGTCCGGCTGGCGTTTCTACAGTCAGCTCCGTGCCCTCGTCCCAATGGGTCATTCGCACCATGCCGATGGCGACATTCGTTTTGAAATCCGGCGACCAGGCTGCCGACGATACGCGGCCAACCGTTTTTGCCCCGTGCTTCACCAGCCACCAGCGGTCGCAGCCGGGCACGGCCGGGCCGTCGATCTCCAGCGCGCGGATCTGCTTGACCGGGCCTTCCTTGGCAACGCGCAGCAGCGCGTCCCGCCCAATGCAGCCGATCGCCGTCTGCGTGTTGCAGAATTTTCCCAGCCCACATTCGTGGGGCGTGTTATCGTCGGTCATATCATTGCCGTAGGACAGCAAACCGCCCTCGATGCGTTCGATCAGGTTGGGGCAGCCCGCGTGCACGTCCATTGACTTACCGGCCTCCATCAGGGCGTTCCACAGTGGCATTCCAAGCTCTTCGCCTTCGACATAGATCTCGAACCCGCCCTGTTTCGAGTAGCCGGACCGCGCCACCACCATGTCATGCCCCTGGAAATCCAGATGCGCGAAGCGGAAAAAGCGAATGTCGCGCACGGCATCGCCAAAGACCGCCGCCATCAGATCGTCCGCACGCGGCCCCTGCACGGCAAGCGGCGACACGTCAGGCTCGTCCACCAGCACATCGAGGCGATAGCCGTAGGCCAGCCCCTTGATCCAATACAGCAGGTCACTGTCCGCGATGGAAATCCACCAGCGGTCATTTGCCAGCTTCACCGCCACCGGATCGTTCAACATGCCACCGGTTTCGTCGACGATGGGCACGTAAAAGCACTGCCCCGGCAGCATCGACCGCAGGTCGCGCGGGGTCAGCAGTTGCACCAGACGCCCGGCATCGGGGCCGCGCAATTCAACCTGCCGTTCGCAGGCGACGTCCCAAACCTGCACAGCCTGCTTGAGGTGGTGGTAATCCTCCTCCACCGAACGAAAGACCGTGGGCAGCAGCATGTGGTTGTAGACAGTATACGCCTTTACCCCGGCAGCCTCGACGCCGTCGGAAAAGGGGGTCCGCCGTAGGCGGCGCGAAGGGGAAATCAGGGCCATTCCAGGTTACTCCAGGTCTTTGGCGCGATTGCGAAGCTGGAACTTCTGGATCTTGCCGGTGGATGTTTTGGGGAGAGTTTCGAATATGACTGCCTTGGGGGCTTTGAAGCCCGCCAGATGCGTGCGGCAAAAGGCGATGATCTCGTCCGACGTGGCGCTGATCCCGTCGCGCAATTCGACAAAGGCGCAGGGGACCTCGCCCCATTTATCATGCGGCATGGCCACCACGGCGGCGGCCTGAACGGCTTTGTGACGATAAAGCACGGCTTCGACCTCGACCGAGGAGATGTTTTCCCCGCCCGAGATGATCACGTCCTTCAGACGGTCGCGGATCTGGATATAGGCGTTTTCATGGACGACAGCGCCATCGCCGGACCAGAACCAGCCATCCGCAAAGGCCGCTGCGGTGGCTTCGGCATCCTTGTAGTAGCCCGCCATGACCGTATTGCCGCGAATGGCGATTTCACCCTGCGTGGTGCCGTCGCGCGGGACAGGCCCGCCGCTGGCGCGGTCGATCACGGTGACGTCTTCGACCATGGGAAAGGCTATGCCCTGTTGCGCTTGCAATTCGGATTGCTCTGCGGGGGTGAGACTGTCCCAGTCCTCCTGCCACAAACACTGCGAGATATGGCCGTAGGTTTCCGTCAGGCCATAGACCTGCATGACATCAAACCCCATAGCCCGGGTTTTTTCCAGAACCGAGGGCGGCGGCGGCGCCCCGGCGGTCAGGACGCGGATGGCAGGATCAAAGGGCGCGGCACCGCTTTCGGCCTCGGCCAGCATCTGCAAGACGATGGGGGCAGCGCCGAAATGGGTCACACCATGTGCGCGGATCGCGGCAAGGATGCGGTCCGCAGCCGGAACGCGGGTGAACACCATCGTCCCGCCCAGCATCGTCATCAGCCACGGGTGCCCCCACCCGTTGCAGTGGAACATGGGCACGACCGACAGGTAGACCGGATAGGGCGGCATCTGCCACGCGGTCCAGGTGCCAAGCGCCATCAGGTAAGCGCCGCGATGGTGATAGACCACCCCCTTGGGACGCCCGGAGGTGCCGGATGTGTAGTTCAGCGCAATCGCATTCCATTCATCATCCGGCAGGACGATCGGCAGGGGCGCGCTTGCCAGCAAGCTGTGATAGGTCGGGCCGCCAAGGGTTTCGCCCGGCGCATTCGGATCGGCGATCTCGACCACTGGCAGGGTGCGACCGAGAAGGTCAAAGGCCTGTGACAGCAGCGGCACCAGTTCCCGATCCACGATCACCAGTTTGGTATCCGCGTGATCAAGGATAAAGGCGATGGTTTCCGGTTCCAGCCGGGTGTTGAGCGTGTTCAGCACTGCGCCGGTCAAGGGTAAGGCGAAATGCAGCTCGAACAGCTCGGGGATGTTCGGGCTCAGCACCGAAACGGTATCGCCCTGCCCAACACCTATCCCCGCAAGCCCCCCGGCCACCGCACCGATACGGGCACAGGTTTCGGCCCAGCTGCGCCGGATGTCGCCATAGATCACCGCCGTGCGCGCACCGTGCAGGCTTTCGGCGCGGCGCAGGAAGGACAACGGCGACAAGGGCACATGGTTGGCTCTTGTCTTTTGCAGAGACTCGAAATGGTGACGCATCCGGGGTTCGCCTGATTTAGTTGTTCGGCCGCACGCGGGCAGCGGTCTTGTTGGCGAAGGCTTTGAGACGCTCGCGCGCCGCCGGTTGCGTGTTGACGATGCCACCCACGAAGGCCTCGGCATAGGCGGCGTCCATACCGGACATGTTGTTCATGTGGCTGACGGCCGAACAGATCGCAAAGTTCGTCAGCGGCAGGTTCTGCGCGACCTTGTCGGCCAGTTCCATCGCCTTGGCAAAGCTGCCGCCCTCTTCGGTGATGTACTGCGCCAGACCCAGATCGACGGCCTCTTGGCCCTGATAGACGCGGCCCGTCAGAATCATGTCGATCATGCGATATTTGCCGATCATGTCGGACACCCGGATCGTCGCACCGCCTCCGGTAAAGATGCCGCGCTGGCCTTCGGGCAGGGCGAAATAGGTGCCGGGGTCGATCACGCGCACATGGGCGGCGCTGGCCAGTTCCAGACCGCCGCCGACCACCGCGCCCTGAAGCGCGGCAATGATCGGCACGCCGCCATATTCCATCTTGTTGAAGGCCTCGTGCCAGCGCAGGCAAACATGCATGAAGTCATCTGGGCTGCGGTCTGCCTTCCAGTGTTCGACCAGATCGAGGCCCGCACAGAAATGGTCGCCCGCCCCTTCCAGCAACACCGCCTTGACGCCTGCCGTGCGCGCGCCGCTGAAAAAGCGGATCAGTTCCTCGATGGTGACCACATCGAGCGCGTTGCGTTTGTCAGGGCGGTTCAGCGTCACCACATAAAGGCCATTGTCACGCGCGGAAATCGCGAGGCGTTCATAGGTGGCGGGGTTGACGACGTCATTCATGGGTCGGGTCCTTTCGAGGGATCAATCGGGGAAAGCCGCGTCAAGCAGGCTATCTGCGCCGCACAGGATGCGGGTTTGTTCGGCGGCGCATTCGGGCAGGATGTGTTGGGCATAGAACAGCGCGGTGGCGATCTTCTGGGTCAGGAACGCGTTGTCCTGCCCGGCGTCGTGCGCGGTTTGCGCCGCCAGCGCGCCTTTGGCGAGGCTCCACCCGGCGGCCAATGTTCCGGTCAGCATCAGGAAGGGAACAGAGCCCGCGAAGGCTGCGTCGATATCCGTGCGGCTGTTTTCCAGCATCCAGTCCAGAGCAGTTTCGAAAGCGGCGCGCGCCTGCGCGAGGTTTTTGCCGATGGCCTGTGCAGACGCGTCGCCGCTTGCCAGCATTGCTTCGGTTTCCGCAATTTGAGCGGCAAACAGGCGGGCGGTTGCCCCCCCGTCCCGCATCACTTTGCGTCCCAGAAGGTCATTGGCCTGAATGGCCGTAGTGCCCTCGTAAATCGGCAGGATGCGCGCGTCACGGTAGTGCTGAGCGGCGCCCGTTTCTTCGATGAAGCCCATGCCGCCGTGGATTTGCACACCCAGAGAAGCGACCTCGACCGCGCGTTCAGTGCAAAAACCCTTGACCAAGGGGACCATGAATTCGGCCAGCGCGGTCAATTCCGGATTCTCCCGGTGATGCGCGATATCCAGCAACCCCGCGGTCGACGCCGCCATGGCCCGCCCGCCTTCGGTGAGGCTGCGCATCCGCAGGAGCATACGGCGGACATCCGGGTGTTCGATGATCGGGACGGCGTCCTTGCTCTGACCGTTCACCGGGCGGCTCTGAACGCGGTCGCGCGCGTAAGCCAAAGCACGCTGATAGGCCCGCTCAGCGATCGCAATCCCTTGCACACCCACCGCGAACCGCGCGGCGTTCATCATGATGAACATGTACTCCAGCCCGCTATTTTCCTCGCCGATCAGGAACCCGGTAGCGTCGCCGTATTCCAGCACGGCCGTCGGGCTGGCGCGTACGCCCAGTTTGTGCTCGATGCGCACGCAGTTGACCGCGTTCGCGGCCCCGGGCGTGCCATCCGGCTCCACCAGTTTCTGCGGCACGATGAAGAGGCTCAGCCCCTTCGGCCCGGCGGGCGCATCCGGTGTGCGCGCCAACACGAGGTGGATGATGTTCTCGGTCAGATCATGGGCGCCATATGTGATGAAGATCTTGGTGCCGGTGATGCCATAGGTGCCGTCCGCGCGCTGAACCGCCTTTGTCGCCACCCGGCCCAGATCGCTGCCCGCCTGCGGTTCGGTCAGGTTCATCGTGCCGGACCATCGGCCTTCGATCAGCGGCCCAAGGTAGGTGGCCTTCTGCTCGTCCGAACCGGTCAGCAGCAGCGCCTCGATCGCCCCGTCGGTCAGCAGCGGGCACAGACCAAAGCTCATGTCGGCGGCATTCAGCATCTCTACCGCCGCCGCGCCAACGGCCCGCGGCAGCCCGATGCCACCATATTCCACCGGATGGGTCAGCGCCTGCCAGCCCATTTCGACAAACTGAGCATAGGCCCGCGCGTCGCCTTCGGGCATGGTCACGCGGCCTTTGTCAAACCGGGCGCCCTGCGTGTCCCCGTCCTGGGACAAGGGCACGATCTGTTCGGCGCAAAACCGGGCATAGCTCTCCAGCGCGGCGCTTATGTCCGGCAGCTCGCATTCGGAATACACCTCCAGCGCGGACACCATTTCCCAATGGGACAAGTGTTCGATGCAGAACATCAAATCCTGCACGGGCGGCTGATAGGACATACCTGTCTCTCCGACGGAAATTATGACTTCCCGACATTTACCCGCTGTATTGCTTGCCAATAAGCTCATCTTTTGCCAATTTCTTATCTGATCACGCCAAGGAGAGGCCTTTGCATGGCCAGTCATGACCCCATCTCTCTGACGACCGTTTCAGCAGGTTTCATCGGGGACTGGCTTGATGCTCTCAAATCTCGATGCACGTCAGATGCGATGGCCTCGCTGTTGGAGCGTGCTGGCCTGCAGACCAGCCCGATGGCGCCCACTCAGCGCGTCACGCTCGAAGAAATCGCCCGGCTGTATCAGCTTGCGGCGCCAGAGATCGGCGATGAGATGATGGGCCTCTGGAGTCGCCCGATCCGGCCCCGCACCCTGCAACATCTTGTGACCGTGCAGCGTGAGGCGAAAAGCCTTGACTCGGCGCTGTATCGGTTCTCGACGTTCTGGAACCTGCTTTTGGATGATTTCCGTCTGGACTTGCGCAACAGCCCGGAGGAAGTGGAGCTGTCGTTGATCCCCTATTCGAACGAAACCCGCCCGCAGCGATTTGGTCATATGCTAATACTGAAATTGGCGCATGGGCTCCTGTCTTGGCTCGACGGGTCGGAAACGGCCGTGAAAGCGGTTCGCTTTGCCTTCGCTCGTCCAGATTTTGCCGCAGATTACGCGGTTGTTTTTCCTTGTCCGGTAGAATTTGACGCTCCGCAAACCAGCATCCTTTTCGATCCACGCCAATTCAACAGTCCGATCAGCCGCAGCCCGGCGGAGGCATCCGTGTTCCTTGAACGGGCACCGATCGACTGGATCTTTACCGGCTCGCGCGTGCATACAAACAGCCTTCGCGTCCGCGCCTTTCTTTACGGAGCGACCTGGCAGAACTGCCAACTTCCGGATGCGGCCCGCGCGCTGAAAATCACGCCCCGGACGCTGAATCGCCGTTTGAAAGAAGAAGGGACATCTTTTCAGGAAATAAAGGACGCTTTGCGCCGCGACATCGCCATCCGGGCGCTCCAGCAAGGTACGGACAGCATAGAAGAGATCGCCTTTGACACCGGCTTTTCTGCACCGTCGAACTTCCACCGAGCTTTTCACAAATGGACCAACCGGACGCCCGGATCATACCGATTGTAAGTTCGGAGTTCGAACATCGAAATCTCTTCAAGGATGATCGGATCCAGCACCTCTACCACTGCCTCAATTCGGCGGGCCAGGCGCAGGCTCTCGTGTCGCACTAACAAGCATTGCTAGGTTGCCCTCCGCCTCCAGAGTGTCCGCATTCGCTGAAACAGCCACTCCAATTCGCGCACGCAGCGAAGGTCGGTTGTCCGCCGATTCCGTGGAAAAACACCCGTTCGCGAGTGCAGAATATCGACGGCTGAACATGGCGTGAGCGCCTTTCCTGTCAGG